>JANLSZ010000187.1:0-11172 GCA_031362685.1 Vicinamibacteria bacterium
CTTGCCTTGCAAGCGGATGGCGTCGATGACGAGGGTTCGATCGCCCCTGGTCTCGGGCGGATACTGGCCGAAGACGTGGTCGAGCATGGCCGCGGCCAGGGTGAGGACGAGAAGTGTGAAGCCGATGCCGAAGAGGCTGACGAAGGTGAAGAACTTGCGGCGGCCCAGGATCTTGAGACTGAGCTTGAGGTAATTCCTGAGCATGGGCTAATTGACCCTTCGGCCGTCGAACATGCGGATGGTGCGGGCGGTCTTCTCGGCCTGACGCGGGTCGTGCGTGACCATCACCAGCGTGGCCTTCTCCTGCGTGTTCAAGTCCTGAAGGATGGACATGATCTCGTCGCCCATCGCAGAGTCGAGGTTTCCGGTGGGCTCGTCGGCGAGAAGGATGCGCGGCTTCCCCACGATGGCCCGGGCGATGGCCACGCGCTGCTGCTGACCACCGGAGAGCTGGGAGGGAAAATGGTGTTTCCGCGCGGAGAGCCCAACTCGCTCAAGAGCCGCTTCGGCCGCCTTCTTCCTCTCCGTGGCGCCGACCCTTCGGTACAGAAGCGGGATCTCGACGTTGTCGAGCACGGAGAGATCGGGGATCAAATGGAACGACTGGAACACGAAGCCGATCGATTCGTTGCGCATCCGCGCGAGAGCCTTGTCGGAGGCATCGGTGACCGCGGCCCCGGCCAGGGAGATGGTGCCCTTGCTGGGAGCGTCGAGCAGGCCGATCAGATGCATGAGCGTGCTCTTGCCGCAGCCCGAGGGGCCCATGATCGAGACGAACTCCCCTTCTTCGATATCGAGGTTGACGCCGCTAAGCGCCACCGTCTCGATGCGGTCGGTGCGGTAGACCTTCTCGACGTCGTCGAGGCGGATCATTGGAACGTTCATTTCAGTTTCAGCTCCCGTGTATGAAGGTAGTTGGTCATATCCGAGACGATCATTTCGTCCCCCGCCTCGAGGCCTTTCGCAATCTCGACCGTGTCGTACCCGATGAGCCCGAACTCCACCCGGGTACGGAAGGCGCGGCCATCCCGGACCACGAACACGTCCTGCGATTGCTCGCCGCTGAGGAACGGGCCGCGCGCGACCCGCAGGGCATCGGCGCGCCGATCGGTGATGATCTGGACATCGGCCTTGAGGCTCGGCCGAAGCACGGCGTGGGCGGGCTCTTCGAGCCGAATCCACAAGCGCATGACGCCGTCGCGCACCGTGGGCTCGACCGTGCTGACTTCCCCGCGCAGATCCACCTTGCCCAGGCGCACCAGGGCTTGCAGACCCGGACGCAGGGATCGCCCGTGGACCGCGGACACCGTGGCCTCGATCCGAAACGATTTGAGGTCCGACAGCCGGGCCAGAGGCTCGCCGCGGCGGACCAGCGCTCCGGCCTCGGTCACCGTCCAGGTGACGACGCTGTCGCGGAGGGCGCGCGTCGAACCCAGATCGAGCACGCGACGGGCTTCGCGGCGCTGGCCTTCGAGGGTCGCAAGCTCCAGGTTCATCCCATCGATCAGCGCCTTGTTCATCTCCTCGGTGATGGAGCGGGAGGCCACGAGCCGCTGTAACTCCAAATCGGCGCGCGCCTCGTTCAGCTGCGCTTCGCGGAGACCATCCTTGGAGACCAGGCCCGACGCGGCCAGTTCGGTCTGCTGGGCCAGACGCGCCCGCAAGGACCCGACCTCCAGCCGCTTGGCTTCCGTGGTCGAATCGAGATCGCCGAGCGCTCTGCGCAAATCGAGCTGAGAGCGGCGCTGCTCGTTGCGTTTGAGCTGCACCTCGCGATCGATACGCTCGAAGGCGAGCGCCGACTCCGAGAGGTCAAGCTCCAGAATGGCCTGCCCCGCCCGGATCGCATCGCCCGCCCGTTTGAGGATGCGCGTCACCCGCGCATCGACCGGGCTCGCCATCACCTCCTCGAGTTCGGGCGTGACGGTGCCGCTGGCCGCGACGGAGGCCTCGACCGGCCCGCGATCCACCTTCTCGACGCGAACCCGTGAGCGCGGAACGGAAGGCTTCAGCAGCGAAGGTCCATAACTGAAGGCGACGAAGATCCCGCCGATGACGGTAGCGCCAACGACCAGCCCACGTCGCTTCTGCGCAGCGGCAAAGACGGGGTCGATGGCGCGGTCCATGCGCTCTCAAGTAGCAACGCCTGTGCCACCGCAAGCATCTCTATTCGCTGGGACTTAGAGGCGTTTTCGAGGTCGCGTTCGTACGCCTCCGTACGTTTTCGTCCGGAACCGTACGGTAACGCTCTTGAGGGCGGGAGTTCGGCCGGCGACTGAAGTAACGTCGGCCACGGCGCGTGCCACCCCATGCGGACCCATGGAAACGAGAGAGCGAGGATGACTGAACCAACCAAGCAGGACCTGATCGCGCAGTGGGCGTTCGACACCCGATCGATCCTGCTGCGCTTCCATCTCTGGCTCGAGGACATCGAAATCGAGTGGCGCCCCGGCTCGCGAGCCGGCTACGAGGCCTTCAACCAGGTCCCGGCGGAGATTCGGCGATCCCTGGCCATGACCGCGGCCGTCACCGCCCTCGGCACCCGCCTCTTCGCCCGTTTTGGCGAAGGCCGCGGCGCCGACAAGCACACCCTCAACCAGGTCAAGAAAGACGCCGACGCGATCTCGGCCTACGTCACCAGCGAGGCGCTGTGGCACTTCTCTCGCAAGCTGCCGGAGAACCACGCCATCATGGTCTGTCTCGGCGAGGGCCTGATGCCCAAAGCGGGCGAGACCCCGGAGATGGGGGCGAACCCCCTGCTCGGCTTCGGCCGGGTCTACGCGCGTCCCGAGGTGGCCAATCCTCATCCACTTCGACCGCATCGAGCCGGATGTGATGCCGGTGGCCAAGCAGGCGGTGATGCGCGAGGCCCTCGCCTGGTACAAGAAGAACCATCCGGTCTGGTTCTCCTGGCTCGAGATCGCGTAGCGACAGCACGCTCCCCATCGTCCGCAGCGCCATCGGCCCGAGCCACAACCTGCGGAACCGCGCGGTCTACGATCGAACGCGCGACTGGACGATCTCGATCGACGCCGGCGCCGCCCTGGTGCTGACCCCCATGCCCGCCACGGCGACGGCCACGATTTTCCATCTTGAAGCGACGGGGGGGAGATCGCCGAGACCGCGGAGGTGATCGCGGAAACCCTCGCCCCGTTCGGGTGCGAGTACGTTCAGATCGATGACGGCTTCCAACAGGAAGCCGATCCGCGGGCCCGATCACTGGCTGCAGGCGAACGAAGTTTCCCGGCGGAGATGAAGCAGGTCACCCGCGACACCGGGCGGCGAACGCCGCCCGGTCGAGAGGGATCGTGTCCACGGAGGAGACCAGGCGGCGGGCCGAACCGGGGTCCTTCAAACCGCTGCCGGTCAGGAGGCAGGCCACCCGGTCGCCCCGCCGGATCCGACCCTCGGCCAGGAGCTTCCTGAGGGCGGCCACGGTGGTAGCCGCCGCTGGCTCCACGAACAGACCTTCGAGGCGCGCGAGGGAGGCCTCCGCGGCCAGGGTCTCCTCGTCGGTCACCGCCACCGCGGTGCCGCCCGACTCGCGGACCGCGGGCAGAGCCACGTGCGCGTCGAACACCACGTCGTCGGCGATGGCGCCCGCCACCGTCTGAATCTTCGGCCAGCGCGAGGCCAACGCTTCTCGCGCCGTGCGTCCCTGGTGAATGGCTTCGACGAACGGCGCGCAGCCGGCCGCCTGCACGCCCACCATCCGCGGCAGCCGGCTCACCAGGCCCAGGGCCTTCATCTCGCAGAAGCCGCGCCAAACGCTGCCGATATTTCCGCCCCCGCCCACGGGGACGATCAGCCAGTCCGGCAGGTCGAAGGCCGTTTGCTCGGCCAGTTCGTACGCAATCGTCTTGGCCCCTTCGAGGGTGAACGGGTTGTAGATGGCAGCGGTGGATATGAGATGCCAGTGAAACTCGTCGCAGGCCCATAGCAGAAAGTCGAAGATGGCGGCCGGCGAGTCGTGGTCGATGCGAAAGACCTCCGCCCCGTACATCTGGGCCTGCAGGATCTTCTCCGGCGGCGCCGTGCGTGGCACCAGGATCTTCGCGCGCAGGCCGGCTTTGGCCGCGTAAGCGGCCGCGGCCGCGCCCACGTTGCCGGAGGACTGGACCGCCACCGTGCCAAAGCCGAGTTCCACCGCCCGGGTAACCCCCACGGTGAGCATGCGGTCCTTGAACGAGCCGGTCGGGTTGCGGGTCTCGTCCTTCAAGAGCAGTGTGTCCAGGCCCACCTCCTCGCCTAGCCGCCTCGCGCGGAGGAGCGGCGTGCCTCCTTCCCCCAGGGACACCACCTTGAGGCGGTCGGTGATCGGCAGCAGATCGAACCACGCCCAGAGGCCCGCGAAGGCCGGATCCCGCAGAGACGACCCCGCCGCGCGGGACTGGAGTGGCCCCAGATCGACCTCGACCTTGAGCGGTCCGTCGCAGGCGGGGCAAAGGCGCGAGGCGAGGCCTTCCGCGTGTTCTGCCTCACACCATCCGCAGCGAAGGGTGAACTTCGGCTTCATGCCGCGGGAGGTTTCGACCGCCGGTAGAACGGCACCCCGAGCAGGAGCAGGCCCAATCCCATGAGCGAGCTGCGGAGCGACTCGAAGAGTGTGTTCAGGACGAAGGCCGACGACACGAGCGCGAAGAGGATCACCGTGTAGGGGTAGCCCGCAACCCGGTAGGGCCGGGGCCATTCCGGGTGGGTGCGCCGCAGCACCATCACCGAGGAAATCACCATGGTGAAGAAGATCCAGTTGGCGAACTGCGACATCGTGATCAGGTGCGCATAGCCGCCGGTCAGGGTCAGAAGCCCCGCCCAGCAGGCGAGGGCCCAGATCGCGTTGGCCGGCGTCTCATGGCGGGGATCGACCTCGGCCAGTCGGGGGAACAATCTTCCATCCCGGGCCATGGCGAAGAAGACCCGGGGGCCGGCAAGGATGTTGGCCGAAATTGCCCCGAAGATGGAGCAAAGGATGGCCACGGTGATGAGGCTCGCGCCCGTGGGCCCGATCATGGCCGACATCGCGTCGGCCGCGACCCGCTCGGAGGAGGCGATGCGGGGCTGGCCGAGCACGTAGATGTAAGCCAGGTTCGCGGCCACATAGACGAGAACGACGACGGCTATCCCGAAGAAGATGCTGCGGGGCAGGTTTCGACCGGGGTCCTCGATCTCCCCGGCGACGAAGCCGACGAAGTGCCATCCGTCGTAAGCGAAGAGAGTCGCAATCATGGCCACCCCCAGGGCCGAGAAGACGCCCGCCGAGAGATGGTCGGGCGCCAGGGGCGAGAAGTGCGCGGTGTCGCCTCGACCGGTGAGAAGCGCCACCCCCAGCAGGCTCGCGATGCCGGCCACCTTCAGCACAGTGAAAAGGTTCTGGACACCCGCGCCCAGCCTGGTCCCCCGGGTGTTCACGAACGCGAGCCCCAGGAGCAGGCCGATTCCCAGCACTTTCTGGACAAAGGGGGCCATGGGCACGAAGTGCGTGAGGTAGAGCAGGAACGCGCTGCAAAGAGCGGCGATCGAGCCGGGGATGACCACCAGCATGATGGTCCAGCCGTAAAGGAAGGCCCAGAAGGGCCCATAGGCCTCCCGCATGTACACGTAGAGTCCGCCGGATTGCGGCAGCATGGTGCCGAGCTCGGCCAGGGCCAGGGCGCCGCAGAGCACCAGCAGGCCCGAGAACACCCAGATGAACAGGACGAGGCCCGGCTCGGGTACCCGCTGGGCGATCAGGCTCGGCACCACGAAGATGCCGGAGCCGATCGTGCTCCCAACGAGCAGGGCGGCGCCGTCGAACAGTTTGAGTTTGCGAGGCAGGTCGGCCATGGAGCGATGCGCGATTGTTATCAGGACAGTGCGGTCAAGAGCCGGTCTATGTCGCCTTGCGTGTTGTAGATCGAGGGGGATACACGCATGAATCGTTCCGAGAGACGGACATCGACCCGCGCGGCCGCGAGCCTTGCACGCGTGGAAGCCTCGTCCTTCACTGCGAAGGAGACGATGGAAGAGGCCGACTCCGGAGGCGTGAGGGACTCATAGCCGAGCGGCGGAAGCTCCTTCTGCAGCCGCCGCGTCAGGGCCTGATTGTGGGCCTGGATCTGGGCCACCCCCAGCCGGCGAATGAAGGCCAGAGACTCATTCACCGCCACGATGGTGGACGAATCCCAGGTGCCCACCTCGAAATGACCGGCGACCGTGTTCTCGCTCTCCCAGGTCACAGGCTCGGGGCCGAGAGGACCGTAAGGAGGGAAGTGATAGTCGAAGCTCTTGAGCTGACGGAAACCGTACTGGGTCCGGCGAATCACCCGGTCGAGCAGATCCTCACGGACGTAGAGGAACCCCAGCCCCAGGTCCCCCATCAGCCACTTGTAGCTGGAGCAGGCGCAGAAGTCGATCCCGCTCGCGCGCACGTCTATAGGGGTCGAGCCGGCCCCTTGAATGACGTCGGCGTATACGTACGCGCCACGCGAATGGGCCAGGTCGCAGACCGCCTTGAGGTCGTGCACGAAGCCGTTGAGGTACGACACGAATGAGAGCGCCACCAGCTTCGTGTTGCGATCGATCCGGGCATCCAGGTCCTCGAGCTCGATACGACCCTGCCGCGGCAGGACCATGCGCACATCGAGCCCCTGCGCGGCCAGCGACCGATACATGTAGAGCGAGCCTTCGAAGTGGAGCCCGTCCGTCACCACATTCCCCTTCTCCCTTGGGATCCCGAGGCCGGCGACCACCAGGTGTTCTCCCACCGTCGTGCTCGGTACGAAAGCAATCTCACTGGGTTTGGCATTGATGAGGGCGGCAAAGCCCTCCTTGGCCTCGCGCGTCGGCACGGGCGGATCGGGCGAGGTCGTCGGTCCGGCGCCATAGGTCCTTGCCCGAAGAAACTCCTGTGCTGCGCCCAGGCTTGCGCGACTCATGGGGTGGATGGAGGCGTTGTTGAGGTACGTGCGACCCCTGGCGATCGGAAAGTCGTCCCTGATGTCGGAGGGCGAGGCCACGACGGGCGCCACTCGCGACGCGAGGGCCACACCCCCGGCTCCGTTGAGCCAGTCCCGGCGAGAGATGGGCATGGATAATGATAGGTGATTGCCTTTCCGCGTTCCCGCGAGGGCACACTGCGGCGACCTACGGAGCGGCTCGGCCGGGGGTGATGGTCGACCAGCGACAAAGAGACGGCCGCCTCGCGCCCGATCCGAGGAGGAAAGAGCTAGTCTCCTCTGATACGCCGTTGGTATTCCGCGGAGATTCCCCGATGCCCCTGTCTCGACGTCAGTTCACACGCGCCGCCGGCCTGGCCGCGGGTACCGTCCTCGCCCCGTCCGTCCGCGAGGCCGATGCCCAGGAGGGCAACGAAGCCCCTCGCCCGGCGCCGGACGTGGTCCGCGCCCTCAAGCCACTGCCCAAAGCACCCCCGCCGATAACCGACGACGAACGACGCGCCCGCATCGAAAGAGCGCGACGCTTCATGGCGGAGAACGGCCTCGGCGCCATCGTGCTCGAGCCGGGCACCAGCATGGCCTACTTCGTGGACGTGCGGTGGGGCCTCAGCGAGCGTCCATTCCTCCTCGTCATTCCCGCGAAGGGCGAGCTCGCCTACGTGGCGCCGGGATTCGAGGAGGACCGCGCGCGCGAGATTACGAAGTTCACGAGCGACATACGCGTCTGGCAGGAAGACGAGGACGCCACCGCCGTCGTAGCCGGCATTCTCAAGGATCGCGGTGTGTCCACCGGCAAGGTGGGACTCGAGGAGCGTGTCCGATTCTTCATCGCTCATGGGCTCGGCAAGGCGGCGCCGCAGGTGGAGTGGACTCTGGCGACACCTGTGACCGCGGGCTGTCGCATGATCAAGTCGAAGACGGAACTCGCGCTCATGCAGCATGCCAACGACATCACCATCGCCGCCTTCAAGGCCGGGCTTGCCACCCTGCGGGAGGGCATGACCCAGGGCGAGTTGCGCGACAACATCACCGCCGCGTACCGGGCCCTTGGCGCGCCGGGCGAGATCGCGGTGAGCTTCGGCGAATACACCGCCTTCCCGCACGGCAGCATCAAGCCCCAGAAGCTCAAGCAAGGCGACGTCGTCCAGATCGACGATGGTGTGAACTACCTAGGGTATCAGTCCGACATCACGCGGACCGTCGTGTTCGGGAAGCCGAGTCAGCGGCAGGTCGAGGTGTGGAACCTGGAGAAGAAAGCTCAGGCGGCGGCGTTCGCGGCGGCGCAGGTGGGCGCCACGTGCGAGTCGGTCGACGCGGCCGCGCGCAAAGTCATCACCGACGCCGGCTTCGGCCCGGGCTACAAGGTTCCGGGGCTCCCTCACCGCACCGGTCACGGTATCGGCATGGACGGGCACGAATGGACGAACTTCGTGAAAGGGAACAAGACGAAGTTAGCGCCCGGCATGTGCTTCAGCGACGAGCCGATGGTGACGATTTACGGCGAGTTCGGCATGCGGCTCGAGGACTGCCTCTACATAACGGACAACGGTCCGAAATTTTTCACCGAGCCGAGCCCGGCGATCGACCAGCCGTTCGCCTGAGCGCCGGTTCTGCTCGGCCGCCCGGGAACGCTACCGCTTCTCCATTCCAGGCGGGAACGAGAGCAGCGGGCGCGACGTTCCGGCAGAGGCCTTGCCAAATCGGGGCTCGGGCAGGATGGGCGGCCCGCATTGGCCTCACCGGCTCCGGCTAAGGCCTCATCGATGCGATGTACTCGTCGAACATCCGGGTCACGCTGTCGACCTTGGCGAAGACGGTGGCGGCCCGGCCGTTGAACTTGGCCGCGTCGGGCTTGAGGCTCGCGATGGCGCTGGCGTTGAGGTCGTGTCCCAGGAATGTGAACTGGTTCTTCGCGTCGGTCATGAGGGTGTCGAAGCTCTGCCGCGTGTCCTTCCCGGCGGTCGAAATCTTCTCGAATTGGGCATAGGTGGCGTTGAGGCGCTCCTCGCTGCGCTTGCGGAGGTCGGGGTCGGTGATCGCCTGCAGGGCGGCATTCCGGGCGGCGAAATAGCCGGCGGCTGCGGTATTCATCTCCTCGACCTTTGGGCGGCCAGCGGCCACCTTCTTCTCGCTTTCCGTGATGTCCCGGCCGAGGTCGGTGTAGGCGCTCTTGAGGTCCTTCGCGGTCATCTCGATGATCGAGTTGTAGGTCCCGACCGCCTTCTGAAGCTGCGTACGGGACTCCCCGATGGCCTTGACCGTGCTTTCCACGGTCTTCAGGAATTTTTGGGTCTGTTCCGGTCCGCTCTGCGCCACGGCCGGGGCAGGCCGCAGGAGGGCCGAGGCGGCTACGAGCGCGAAAGCGAGGTGCATCCTGTTTCTGATCATCTGACTTCACTCCTGTTTGTCGAGAACTCCGGATCGTCGGCCACCGGGGGGACCAACCCGGCCCGGCCTGAAAGTATCAAGCGATTCTAGTACCCCCGCGGTGCTGCGCGCCCATCCTCACCCGGCCCTTCGCCGCTATGATTTCGGGCATGCTTGGAAACCTTTTTCTCACCCTTGCCCTGATTCAGGGCCAGGCCACGGTAGCCCCGCCCCAACCGGTGATGGTGGTGATCCAGACCGAACTCGGCGCGATAGTGGTTGAAGTCGACCTGGCGCACGCGCCGCTCACGGCCGCGAATTTCCTGGGGTACGTAGACAAGAAGTTTTACGACGGCGGGGTGATCAATCGATCCGTGCGGCCGGACAACACGACGCGGCACGACGTGGAGATTCAGGTCGTCCAGTTTCAGAGCGATAGGGCGCGAAACGGCGAACTACGGCCCGCTGTTCCGCTCGAACGCACGAACGTCACCGCCATCAAGCATGGAGACGGCGTGCTCTCCATGGCGCGTTCGGGGCCGGACACCGCGACCTCGTCGTTCTTCATCGCGATCGGCAATCAGCCGGAACTCGACTTCGGCGGGAAACGCAATGCCGACGGCCAGGGCTTCGGCGCTTTCGGTCGCGTCGTATCCGGCATGGACGTGGTGAAGAAGATCCAGATGTCCAAGACCGGGACGGGCGGCGCCTACGGAACAGAGACGCTGGAGCCGCCGATCAGGGTCATCAGCGCCGCCCGAAAGTAGGTAGCGGCGTCCGGCCTGCAATTCCGTCGTGGCCGTGGTACGAAAGCTCGACGAGACGGTGCGAGCGCCCCGGCTTGACCCGAGGAAGATCGCCTAAGCTCACTATCACTTTCATGTTGGGCAAACTGCGGGCCTCACCACAGGCGGGGCTCACCCTCATCATCCTGGCTCTGGGCGCGGTGCTCGCGTTCTTCGCGGGAACCCATGACGACCGAGCCAGCGGAGTCGCGGTCAACAACTTCCTCAACTCCCACACCCTGATTCAGACCGCCACCGACGCGAGTTTCTTCGCGATCATGGCCGTGGGCGCCACCATCGTGATCATCTCGGGCGGCATCGATCTCTCGGTGGGTTCGATCTACGCCCTGGCCGGGGTGGCCATGGCCATGGCGTTGCGCGACCTGGGCGCGTCCGGCGGATGGGCCAACGTCACGACCGGACTCCTGATCTGCCTGGGAGTGGGTTTGGGGTGCGGTCTACTGAACGGCCTCCTGGTCGTCATCCTGCGCGTCCATCCGTTCATCGTCACCCTTGGAACCATGTGGATCCTGCGCGGCATCGCCTTCGTGTCGAGCAAGGCCGAGAGCATTCTCGTGCCCGAGTCGCTTACCACCGTGGCCAAGGCGTCGCTCGGCCTGGGCGCGTCGCTCTACCCGGTGCCCATGTTGACCATGCTGGCGGTCGCGGTCATCGGTTCGGTCTATCTCACTCGAACCGTGATGGGCCGTCACGTCTTCGCTTTCGGGGGCAACCCGGAAGCCAGCCGATTCTCCGGCCTGCGTCTCGACCGCATTCAGATCAGCGTCTTCGCGATCTCCGGGGTGTGCGCCGGCCTCGCCGCGTTCCTGGGCGCGAGCTTCTACGGTTCGGCCTCCTGCGGCGACGCAACCGGCTACGAGCTCTACGTCATCGCTTCCGCGGTGGTAGGAGGGGCGAGCCTCTCCGGCGGGAAAGGCAGTGCGATCAGCGCCATGCTGGGTGCTTTGTTGATCGTGCTCATCCGGCAGTCGATCCGCACTCTGCGCTTCGACCAGAACTACGAGTGGATCATCGTGGGCTGCGCGATCATCATCGCGGTGGTGCTGGACCAGGGCAGCGCGCAG
>JANLSZ010000284.1:0-4402 GCA_031362685.1 Vicinamibacteria bacterium
ACTCGCCGTTTCTCCGCAGGAACCCGCTGTATCCGCCGCGCGCCGCATCCCAATAGATGCCGACAATGTCGCCGGCGGGATTTATGCCGAAGGCCTCGGTGTAGGTCGTACCGGGAACGTCGAATGCGGTGAACTCGAACACGCGTTCACGAGCGCTACCCGCAACGCCCAACGAAGCGATGCACATGATGCCGAGAAGCGCCATCATGGAATGACCCCTCCGAGGCACACCTTCTCTTTCTTCCATTCTCTTTTCCATCACATATCTCCTATCGGCTGGCGTTTCCGGTTTGGAAGCCAGCGTATTTCGAGGGTACGCCTCGGACTCAGGCTGTCAATGAGCAGTTTGCATCAGATATTGCGAGCCCAGGACCTCGCCCCCAGGCCTTTCGACGAACTCGAACCGAACGACGCCATCGACTCGCTGCCTCAACCGCAACGCGCCCCCGGGGCCCGCAACCTCAGCCCCCGAGTCCGAGCCGGAAAGTTGGCGGTGAGCCTGGGAGAAGGGGTAGACCCTTTGCATCCCTTTGCCCACCCGCACTCCGCAGGATCGCGCCTGGTTCAGCGGCCGGAAGCGCGCCTCGGAGTGGATCGCTGATTTCCAGAAGCGTTGAAGGCTTCGGGAGAGCGAACCCTTTCTTGGGCTCCAGGACGCCGCGCTGACTACGCGCTGCAGGGCAGCGACGGGCGATCGGCAGAAGCTGATGGCCGAAAGGTTCGACATCAAGAGGTTCCACGACCGGGTGCTCGAGGACGGCGGCGTGCCCCTCACGTATCTCCGTCAGAAGATAAATGCACGTGGGCGACCGGGCCGACTCACTGAGTGCCGGCGAGGGCTGTGGACGATGACTTTCGCAATCTCGCCTTCGCGGCCCATGGCCCCGACTCATGGCGCCTCTGAAACCGTTTCCCCTTCAGCGGAGGGCCCCGGCGAGGAGGATCGTGATGCCAATCGACACCAGCACGTAGACGAAGAAGCCCACGAGGCAGACGGCGACGGCGCGCCCGACGCTGTCGTAGTCGAGGGCAACCTTGAGAGCCACGACCATCGCGACCAGCATCCAGAGCTTGCCGATGATCCAGAACAAAGGGCCGACGATGGGGAAGATCAGGAGAAGGCAGATCACCCCCGGGGCGGCCGAAAAGCCCGTCGTTCTCAGGACCTGAAAGAGGTCGGCGTCCGTTTGAGGTGCGGGTAGAAGCTTCGTCCCGACCCATTGGCACACCCAGGCCCACAGCAACCAGCCGATCAGCGCCAGGAGGGCGCCCACCAGGAAGGCGAACAAGCCCTCCTCGCGCAGGCTGTTCAATGTCGAGGCGAGGCTCGAAACCACGACCACGGTCATCGCCTGTCCCATGGCGGATTCGTCATGTTCGACGTCTTCATAAACGCTCGAGTCGAGCCGTATCGCGCCGATGAGGCGCTCGGTGAAGCTGGACATGTCGCTCCTGCTCTGGAAGCCGGGTGCCGGCTTCCCCCTAAGGTTTGGGTGTGAAACGTGGCGGCCTGACCGGACGGTACCACAGCGCTTCCCAAATCGAGTTTCGAAGTTCAATCAAGACCAGGCAGGATGCGTGCCGACGCGTCTGGTCAGCAGACCTGCACCGACCCTCGCCCGGCTACCGTCCCTTCATGCCGAATGTCACCGAAAGTTCCCGTCCGGACGATCTTCTGGTTTCAATGAGCTGGACGGGAAATCAGGTGGAAGGTTGGTTGTGGAAACCCCGAATGTCGAGGCTATCCGGGGAGGGAGTAAAGGAAGCCTCCTTCGGCGATTTGGGGAGTCCGGCAACATCGTCCGCGGTTTCGCGCTGCCGGGTCGGCCCCGGACACAGGCTCAGGTATTAACATCAAGGCCTATGCTCCTTCCCACGTCCCTGCTCTCGCTCGCCGTCTTGGCGACGATCCCCGGCCAGGGCGCCACGCCCGTGCCCGCCGATAGCCGCCAGATGCTCTTGTCGGTCAGCGCGGGATGGGCGGAGACGAAGGCCACGGTCGAGCGCTACGAGCGGGTCAGCGCCCACGACCGTTGGAAGCGCGTGGGGACGCCGCTCTCGGCCTCCCTCGGCCAAGCGGGTCTGGCCTGGGGGCGCGGCCTGCACCAGGGCGCGGTCGATGGTCCCATCAAGAAGGAGGGCGACGAGACCTCGCCGGCCGGGGTCTTTCGTTTGCGGGAGGCGACCGGGTACGCGGTCGCGGCGCCCCCCGGCACGCGCCTTCCTTACCGGCAAGCCACCGCCACCTTGCGGTGCGTCGACGACCCTCGCTCGGCCCACTACAACCACCTCGTGGAGGAAGGGAGGGTGGCGAAAGATTGGACATCGGCCGAGGACATGCGTCGGGCCGACGACCTCTACCGGTTGCTGGTGTGGGTGGGACACAATGACGACCCCGTGCAGGCCGGCGGCGGGAGCTGCATCTTTCTCCACTTCCGTGACACCCCGCAGGATGTAACCGCGGGCTGCACCGCCTTCGACAAGGGCCGCATGGAAGAGTTGCTCGCCTGGCTCGATCCCGCGGCTCGGCCGGTGCTCGTTCAGCTTCCCGACGCGGTGCGGCGCAAGCTCGGGGCGCTCTGGGGCCTACCCGACCCGGGCCGGTGAGGCGCTTCGGTCGCTCCAGGCAAACCGGGCCCGGAGCGTAAGTAAGTAAAACACGCGGAGTTTCCTGCTCGCCAAGCCCCAGAGAGGCAGCCTCTCGGCCCGATTCGCTACCAGGCGGCGGACTCGTTGGAGAGGCCTGGCCCGTTCTAGAGTGGGCGGTCAAGGGCGCCGTTCAAAGCGTCCAAGGAGGTCTCATGGCTGAGAGCGACAAGGTGTTCGCGGGCTCGATCCCGAAGTTCTACGACACGCTGATGGTCCCCTTGATCTTCGAGGCCTATGCCGCCGGCCTGGCGGAGCTGGTCGCTGTCTCCTCGCCCGGCTCGGTGCTTGAAACGGCGGCCGGCAGCGGCGTGGTTACGCGGGCGCTTGCGCCAAAGCTCAGCGCCGACGCGTGCTATGTGGTGACCGACCTCAACCAGACCATGCTCGACTATGCCGCCACCCGGCAGGGCTCCGATAGCCGCATCGAATGGCGGCAGGCGGACGCGCTCGACCTGCCTTTCGAAGATGCCTCGTTCGACGTCGTGTGCTGCCAGTTCGGCGCGATGTTTTTTCCCAACCGGGTCGATGGCTACGCGGAGGCGCGTCGGGTGCTGAAGCCGGGCGGGCGCTTTGTCTTCAGTGTCTGGGACCGCATCGAAGAGAACGCCTTTGCCGACGACGTCACCCGCGCCCTCGCCGCGGTGTTTCCGCACGATCCCCCGCGATTCCTCGCCCGCACGCCGCACGGCTATCACGATGTCGCGCTGATCCGAGAGGACCTGAGCTGCGCCGGGTTTCCTGACATCGAGATCGAGACACGCGAGGAGGTGAGTCGCGCCCCTTCGGCACGCGCCGCCGCCACCGCCTATTGCCAGGGGACGCCGCTGCGCAACGAAATCGAGGCGCGCGACGCCGGCTTGCTTCAGATCGCTACGGACCGCGCGACGGAGGCGATCGCCCGCCGCCATGGCGAAGGCCCGGTGGCCGGCAAGATTCAGGCGCATGTGATCGTGGCGGCGGGATAGCGGAGTCCCGGCCTAAGGCGGTAACAAGCCCGGCCGGCGTTGGCGATAAGCGCGGTCGCACCGTCTTGAGGACACCCTCGGCGGCCTGAAAACCGAGAGCGGACGACTTCGCGGGCCGCACGATCTCGTCGATACTGAGGTGGGGATTGGTCGGGCCGGGGCAACACGTAAGATGGAGCGCGTTCGCTGCGCGCGTCGGCGCGGCGGCGAGCCACCCTGCCGGAGTGCCAGTCGATGATCTACAACAATGTCGTGCTGACCGTGAACGACGCCGCCCGCGTGGCGACGGTGCTGGACCTGCTCGGCCAGTTTGCTGAGCGATCGCGCCGGGAGCCGGGCTGCGTCGGCTTCGACGTCTTCCACTCGCAGAGCGAGCGGCGCTGGTTCCTGCTGGTCGAGAAGTGGGACAGCCAGGCGCTGCTCGACCAGCACCGGCAGGCGAGCGCCTTCCGCGAGCTCTATCAACCGCAGGTGCTGCCGCTGGTGCAGCGCACCCCGCACCCCTGCGATCTGGTCAGTGCCGCCACCGCCAGCCGCGCTGACACTGTGTCCACCTGATCTGCGCCTGGGCCCTTCCTCTCTACTTGGTGGCCTTCTTGAGATACGCGATGAGATCAGCGCGCGCCTGGGTGTCCGGCATGCCGGAAAAGGGCATCCGATTGCCGCGAAAAACGCCACCTTGCGGGTCGGCGAGATAGCGGTCGAGCAGTTCCGGAGTCCACAGGGCGTTGACGCGGCGCATAGCCGGTGAATAGATGAAATCCTCGGACGCCGACTTTCGCCCGAAG
>JANLSZ010000286.1:0-3228 GCA_031362685.1 Vicinamibacteria bacterium
TCGATGCCCTGCCGGTCCTTCCGTTGCGCCACGTAGGCCGCCGCCCCATTCAGTCCCGACTCTTCATTGTTCCACAGAGCAAAGCGGATCGACCGCTCGGTCTCGACCCCGGGCTGATGGAAGATCCGCGCCAGTTCCATCACCAGGGCGGTGCCTGACCCATCGTCATTGGCCGCCTCGCCCCAGCCGATGCCGTCCATGTGACCGCTCACGATGTACATCTCCTCCGGGCGGGTCTTGCCGATCTTGGTGCAGTACACCTCTTCTCGCGGCGTGGCGCCCGGGGGCGTCTGCTCGGTGTTCAGGGCGCGAAGCGTCTCGTCCTTCTGGAGCGCGGGGTCGTTGTTGACGCCGGTGCGCGCCCGATGGCCGAAGAGGGTGCTGCCGCCCTGGCCGGGAGGCCCGCCGAGGCCGCCGCTGCGCTGGCCGCCCGGTCGCGCGGCCGGAGACGCTGCCGGACTCGCGCCCGGAGCCTCGGTGGGACGCGGCGTCGGCTGAGTGAAGTCGTACTTGATCCGCTCGGTGTTCGTGCAGCCGTAACTCTTGAGCTGGGCCTCGATCCAGTCGACGGCCTTTCGATTCCGCTCGGTGCCTTGCCGTCGATCGCCGAACTGAGTCAAACCCTTGATCGTCGCTTTGTACTTCTCGACCTCAAGCTGTTTGACCAGGGTGGCCACAGGGTCGTCGGCCAACGGCGTCGGGGCCGGCGCCTGCGCGCTCACGAGCCGGCCGCAAACAATGGAAACAAGGACGACGGTGGCCGAAAGACTGGCCTTGAGGCTTGATGAAACGCGCATGAGGCTCCTTCCTGAGCTTCTGATCGGCACTCTGCGGAGTGTAGCGCCTTGGACGCCGGGGCGTCCTCGCCGCCGCGTATAGTCAACTAACCAACGGAGACTCGCCATGAAGATGATGAAGAAGACCGGCCTGCGGATGGCCCTCGCGGCATCCCTGGCCGCCGCACCCGCCTGGGCTCAGTCGCGCATGGACCTGGAGGGGCTCGGGCGCATCGTGCGCATCGCCGATCCGCAGATCTCACCGGACGGGCGACAGGTCGTGGTCACCGTGTCGCGGGCCAACTTCGAGGAGAATCGCTTCGACACCGAGCTGGTCATGGTCGACGTGGCCACGTCCTCGATGAGGACGTTGACCTCTGCCCGCCGTGGGCTTGGGCAGCCGCGATGGTCTCCCACCGGCGACCGGCTGGCCTTTCTGGCCCAGGCTGCCGCCATCCCCGGGCGCGAAGCGAAATCGCAGGTGTTCGTCCTGCCCATGGGTGGAGGGGACGCTTCGCAGGTGAGCGATGCCCCGAATGGCGTGCAGCACTTCGCCTGGTCTCCGGATGGGGCCTCGGTGGCGTTCGCCTCCGCCGATGAACCGGCCAAGCTGACCGGAATCGAACGGCACAACCGATCCTTCGAGATCGGCAACGATGATTTTCTGGTGCAGACCGCGCCTCAACCCACCCACATCTGGGTGGTCGCGTCTTCCGGCCGCGGCCCGGCGCGACGGA
Source organism: Vicinamibacteria bacterium (assembly GCA_031362685.1). Lineage (GTDB taxonomy): Bacteria > Acidobacteriota > Vicinamibacteria > Fen-336 > JAGNNV01 > JAGNNV01. The sequence continues at coordinate 1,514 of JANLSZ010000286.1, forward strand.
TAACCAGCGGTTCGTGGAGCCTGCCCACGAGTTTCCCGCCCGGGCCGCCCGCCTCGCCGCTCTCCTGGTCGGCGGATGGCAAGTCGATCGCCTTCACGCGCGTCGAGACTCCTCACTCCGGCGACTTCGACGGATCGCGGGTTCATGTGGTCGAAGTGGGAACGGGCGCGCTCCGGGCCCTTACCGGCAAGACGAACTTCGAAGGGCATCCGGTGTTCTCGCCCGACGGTTCGCGGATTTCCTTCTGGCGTCCGCGGGGTGACGACTCCAGCAACGTCAACGAAATCCACGTGGCTCCCGTGGCGGGGGGGGTGGGCACGAGCGTCACGTCCACGATCGACCGGCACATGGCCCGTTCGCTCTGGATGCCGGATGGATCGTCCCTCCTGGTCGGGGCGAACGACGGCACCAGGGTATCGCTGTGGCTGCAGCCGATCGGCGGCGCTCCCCGGAAGCTGGACCTGGGCGAGGTCAGCCCGGCCTCCTCTTTCTGGGTCGACGTGAACGTGGGGAAGGACGGCGCCGTCGCGTTTGTCGGGAGCACGACATCGAGGCCCGCGGAGCTGTACTACCTCTCCTCGACGCAGGCGCCGCCTCGGAGACTGACCGACCTCAACGCCCCCACCGCGGCCCTGGCCCTCGGCCGAACGGAAGTGATCGAGTGGCTCTCCGACGGCTTCAAGCACAATGGCATCCTGACCTACCCTCCGGACTTTCAGGCCGGCCGCAAGTACCCCCTGGTGCTCGTGATCCACGGTGGTCCGCGGGCCGCGTCGCTCGAGACCTTCGCCGCGCAGGCCCAGCTCTTCGCCGCGCGAGGCTGGGTGATCTTCCAGCCCAACTATCGAGGGAGCGATCAACTGGGGCAGGGCTACCAGCGCGCGATCACCAACGACGCGGGGGCCGGTCCCGGCCGCGATGTCATGGCCGGCCTCGCGGCGGTGAAGGCCAGGGGTTTCGTGGACGAGTCGCGCATCGGCGTCACCGGATGGTCGTATGGCGGCTATATGACGACCTGGCTGATCGGCAACTATCCGACCGGCTGGAGAGCCGCCATGGCGGGCGCGCCGGTGACCGACAATCTCGATCAATACAACCTGGGCGACGGCAACGTGCGTCGACGCTACGCGTTTGGAGGATCGCCGTGGACGAGTGCCGAGCGGATGAAGGCGTTTCGCGATCAGTCGCCGATCACGTATGCGCCGAAGATCCGCACCCCCACCCTGATCATGCACAACATGGGCGACTATCGGGTCACCGTGACCCAGGGCTTCCAGCTATACCACGCGCTTCGGGACAACGGTGTCGAGACGAAGTTCGTCGGCTACCCGCTGTCCGGACACAACGCTGCGGATCCGGTGCATCAGCGCGACGTTCAGCGCCGCTGGATGGGCTGGCTCGCGGATCACTTCGAGAAGGCGCCGCTCGCGACCAATACGCCCGTGGGCGGAAAGCAGGACCGTTGAAACCCCGAAACCTTCTTCTCGCCGTCATCGCCGCAACTCCGGGCGTGGCCTCGGCGCCCCCGGCTCAGGACATGAGGGCGCCGGTTTCCTTCCTCGTCATGGGCGCCCGAGTCGCGGATGGCACGGGCGCCTCCCTTCGCGTCGCCAACGTCCGGGTGGTCGCCGGATACGTCACCGAGGTGGGCGACCTCAAGCCTCGGGAAGACGAGACGGTGGTCGATGGCAAGGACCGCGTCCTTGCTCCCGGCT
>JANLSZ010000293.1:0-18211 GCA_031362685.1 Vicinamibacteria bacterium
TCCAGGCCACCAGGTCTTCGCGCGAAACATGAGCGGCGAGGGCGAGGGCCAGAGCGGTTCGGCCCGATGAAGCGCTTCCCACGATCTCGCCGACACTGCCTTTTCGAAAGCCCTGACCAAGGATGAAGTTCCAGTGAGCGACCCCGGTCACCCACCCTTCAGGTTCAAGAGGAGAGTCGAAAACAGACTGAGCGCCCAGAAGACTCTTCTCGGCGAGAAGGTCCTCGAGGATTTTTTTGCGAAGAGGGAGAGCCGACACGTTCGCCCGATTTTCGCCTATTCGGCCGGCGAGTCAAATCGAGGGTTACGTTCTCTCTTCTGCCAGCTCGCAAGCCAGGCGGCTGCGGTGAGCTGGTTCAGATTGCGCGCGTAGAGCTCGGAATCGTGAAATCGTTTCTCCGTCATGACGGCATACATCTCCCGGCTGAGCACATCGCCGATGGCGTGAATGGCGTCGTGACGATCAAGGCCCTCAGCGAGCAGGCGGCCCATGGCTGCGGTGGCGGCTGGATGTCCTTCGGCGAGCTGGTTCTCGATGACCACGTGGATGACGGCATGCATCTTGAGACTTTCGCCTTGGAAATTCGTTCTCGTGTGGTGGCGTTGGACGGCCTCGTGGCGGTCAGACTCCGGCGTTTCGAGCCACTTCGCTGGGTCTGCTGGGGCCTCGGGGTCATAGTGCATGGAAGACACTGCCTGCGAGCTCGTTGAACGTGACGCGCACGGTTAGATCCGGGCTCGGGCCTCGCGGAACACTTCATCGGCCGGCTGACTGGACAACAACCCGGCGTCGAGAGCCTTGGCGCGGCGCTGCGCCTCCTCCGCCCAGATGCGCGCATTCTCGTCGGGTGAAAGCTGCTCCAGACTGTCCAGCAGCCGCTCAGCAAGTCGAGCGCGAGCCTTCGGGTCCAGCTTCAGCGCTGCTGCCTCTAAATCGTCGATGCTCATGGCGGAAATTGTACCGCTGTAGCCGCTGGATGTGCTTCGGCGATCTGGCTCCTGAGAACGACGTGAATGGCGGTATGTGCCTTGAGACTTTCGCGATGGAATTTCGCTCGTGTGGCAGCCAGGCAACACCCGCTGCTGGAGGTCGTCGTTGCCTCGCTCATTTGTCTTTGGGCCAATCGGTAAACGCAACCTCCAGGCTGCGAGCAACGGCGATTAACGCTCGATCCGACGACCACAGTCGAGCATCGGCCAGCAGCGCCGCCGCCAATAGATGAACGTCAACCCAGCCGACCCCCTTCCGGGTTAGACGCCGCTCGGCGACGAACGCAAGAACCTCGGCATGGTCTACAACCGGGGCTTCTGGCAACCGTCGGAATATCGAGGCTTCGCGGTCCGACAAGCCCCCGAGGGTCAGCTCGCCGAGAACGAACGGATGAAGCAGCACCGCGTCCTCGTCCAATAGCTGGCCCAACCGGCGGGTCGATGAGACGCCCGCGAGGTATTTCCTCCAGATCGAGGTATCGACGATGACCGAAGACATGAACGAAAAGTCGCCCTAGGCCCGACGGCGCGGAGTCTTCTCAAGATTCGGAACCTGTCCAAACAGTGCCTTGAGCCGCTTGCGCGCCTCGATAGCCAGAAGGGCCTCCAGGCCCATCTGGACGACCGCCGTCTTGGACTTGGCGTGTGTCTCGCGCATCGCTTGCTGCAGGAGATCCGGGTTCAGATCGAGCGTCGTTCTCATGCATACAATTATGCATGATTTCTATGCGGGCTTAGAACCGGCCAAAGCCTTTCCATCCAGGCAAGGACCTTGGCCTAGGGTTTTCCCTTTCGAATCGCCTTCGATGCCGCCAGTCTTTCGCCGATTTCCTTTTCCCGGCCCCTCGTCGTGGGCTTGAAGTACGTCCGACCCTTGAGGCTGTCCGGCAGACACTCCATCGCGGCCACGCCCTCCGCTTCGTCGTGAGCGTACTTGTACCCCTCGCCGTAGCCGAGCGACTTCATGAGGTGGGTGGGCGCGTTGCGGATCGCCTGCGGCGGCGGATCGGCCCGTGTTTCAAGGGCGTCCTTTCGAGCCTCGTTCCAGGCGACGTAGACCGCGTTGCTCCGCGGCGCCGCGGCCAGATAGACCACCAGCTCGGCGAGGGCGAGCGCTCCTTCGGGAAGACCGATGAAGTGAACGGCCTGCTGCGCGGCCATGGCCAGGGTGAGCGCATGGGGATCGGCGAGGCCCACATCCTCGGACGCGAATCGAACGAGCCGCCGCGCGATGTACAGCGGATCCTCTCCTCCCTCGATCATGCGGGCGAGCCAGTACAAGGACGCGTCGGCATCCGAGTTGCGAATGGACTTGTGGAGCGCGCTGATGAGATTGAAATGCTCTTCGCCGCTCTTGTCGTAGAGAAGAGCCTTTCGCGACAGCGCCTTCTGGGCGAGGGCGAGATCGATCCGGCCGGTGCTCCGGGCAAGGGAGGCCGCGATTTCAAGAGCGCCGAGGGCGCGCCGCGCATCGCCATCGGTGACTTCGGCGAGGAACATGAGGGCGTTGTCGTCGATCTCGACCCCGAGTTCCCCGAGCCCCCGCTCCTTGTCCAGCAGCGCGCGGCGCATCAGATCCATCACCGCGTCGCCGCTGAGCGGCTTCACCACGAAGACGCGGCAGCGTGAAAGCAGGGCGCCCACCACTTCGAAGGAAGGATTCTCGGTGGTGGCGCCGATGAGAACGACATCGCCGGACTCCACTGCGGGAAGCAACGCGTCCTGCTGCGACTTGTTGTAGCGATGGATTTCGTCGATGAAGAGGATGGTCTTTCGACGAAGCGTCTTCCGGCGATGAGCGGCGTTCGCGAGGATCTCGCGTAGTTCCTTGACCCCGGTCAGGACCGCGGAGAGCGCTTCGAAATGGGCCTTGGCCTTCGTTTGATGCTTGATGGCGTAGGCCAGCGTCGTCTTCCCCGACCCCGGGGGACCCCAGAGGATCATCGAGAAGAGGTCGCCGCCCTGCAATGCATCATTGAGTGGTTCTCCCGGCCCGAGCAGAGACTCCTGGCCGAGAATCTCCTCGATGGATTCGGGCCGCATCCGCTCGGCCAGGGGGGCGTCCTTGCGAAGCGGGAGGCGACGCTCGGGCTCGCGGCTTTCGCGAGGTGCTTCCGCCGGCTCCTCGAAAAGCGAGGACGTCTTCGACTTCCCCGTCACTTCTTCCCGAAGTTCAGTCGATCGACCACTACGCGCCCGTTGCTCACCACCAGGAGAGGGTCCTGGAGAGTTCCGACGTCGTCGAGAGGATTCTCGGCGACGGCGATGAGGTCCGCCTCGAGCCCCGGTTCGATGGCGCCGATGGCCTTCTCCATCTTGAAGAGAACGGCGGCGTTCACGGTGGCGGCGCGGATGGCGTCGATCGGCGTCATGCCGAGCTTCACGAAGTTCTGCACTTCATGGGACACCCGGGTGATGCTGTTGGGACCGTAGCCGGTGTCGCCGCCGGTAACGATGAGAACGCCCTTCTTGTAGGCCCTGTGAACCGCCTCACCCAGCCGCGGCAGCATGGCCTGACCGCGAAGAATGAGGGCGGGCGTGTCGTAATCGCCGCCGGGCTCGGCGAGATCGATGAGCGTCGAATACGTGGGCACGAAGGCGATGCCTTTCAGCTTCATGAGATCGAGCGCTTCGTCGGTGAGATAGGTGCCGTGCTCGATCGAGGCCACCCCGGCCTTCACCGCATCGAGAGCGCCTTCGGCCCCGTGAGCATGGGCCTGGACGCGCACGCCCTTCATGGCTGCCTCTTCGACAATGGCGCGCATCTCCGCCTCGCTCCACATCTGTTTGCGCGGATCGGTCTCCGGCGTGCCCGCGCGTTCCGTGGCGTTGATCTTGATCCAGTCGACGCCATGGGCGAGGTTCATCCGCACCACGCGGCGGATATCGGGAATGGTCCTGACCCCGCCCATCAGGTCGGAAAGCGACGGATCCGAATAGAACGCCTCTTCGGCAAGGTGGTCTCGAACGTGGTAGCCGGAAGCGAGGAAGTCCGGGCCGGCAATGGCGCCGGACCTGGCGAGATCGCGAAGTGAGACATCGACGAAGAGCGCCACGCCGGAACTTCGCACGGTGGTGACGCCGGATTCGAGCGCGCGTTTGGCGGCGGCGAAGTTCGCGATATGCGTGTGGGCATCGACCAGCCCGGGAACCAGGGTCCGACCGGCGAGATCCACGGTTTTGATCCCCGCCCCCGCGGGCGCTCCAGAAACGCTCTCGATCTTCCCGCTCCGAAGCAACACCGTCTGATTGGCGGCGATGCGGCCGGTTCGAACATCGAGGACGTTCGCGTGGATCAGGGCCAGGGGCTCTGCGGGCCTGGCGGGCTGCGCGAGAACCGTGGCGGCGGAGACGGCACACAGGGCCACGGTCAGCAGGAAAGAGGGCTTGGGGGACAACGCGTTCATTGGGGGTTCTCCGCGAGCAGTAATTTCCAGCAACTATAGTGCGCGGCGGTAGCCGTCAATTCCAGGAGAGCACAAGCGGCCATGATCACCAATGCGTGGAGTTTTGACCGGATGGGCGGTCCGGAAGTTCTGGAGCTCGGCCCCCGCGAAATGAAGGAGCCCCAGTCGGGCGAAGTGCTGGTGAAGATCCGCGCGATCGGCCTCAATCGGTCCGATCTCCTTTACATGGCCGGCCGCTATCTCACCAAGCCCGAGGGCCGATGCTTCCTTGGTCAGGAGGGCGTGGGTGAGGTGGTTGCATATGGAGGGGACATTGCTTCCCCTTCGGCGGTGAAAGGCTTTGCGCCCAAGGTGGGAGACCGCGTCGCGCTACTCGCGGGCCGCGTCGACTACAAGAACATGGGAACGTACCGCGGCCTCGGCGTCTACCCGTCGAACGCTCTGGTGCCGGTACCCGAAGACTTTTCGGACGCCCTCGGCGCCGCATTCTGGGTGGGTGCCTTAACCATGGTGGGAGCGGCTCATGTGGTCGGTCTGGGCCCGGGACAAGGCAAGGGAAAGAATGTGGTGGTAACCGCCGCGTCTTCCGCCATGGGTGTGGCCGCCCTGCAGATCGCGAAAGCTCGAGGCGCCCGCGCCATCGCCGTCACCACCTCACCCTCGAAGGCCGACTCGCTGCGGCCTCTCGCGGACGAGGTGGTGGTCGCGCCGAAACCCGAGGACATCGCTCCGGGAATCAAGCAAGTGACCTCGGACCAGGGCTTCGATGTGGCCTTCGACCCGGTCGGCCACGCCAACGTCGCTCCGCTCTTCGAGGCCGCGGGAGTCGAGGCTCACATTCTTCACTACGGGATGATGGCGGGAGCCGATTCACTCATGAATCTCGTGTCCCTCATGCGCAAGGACATCGACATTCACGGCTACACCATCTATCGGAATCTTCGCCATCCGGAGAGGCTCCAAGCAGTGGTCGACGACGCCATGGATCTGGCGCGGCAAGGCCTGCTACGGCCCATCGTCTCAAAAGAGTTCGCCTTCAGCGAGGTGAAGGAAGCCCTGACGGCCATGGCCAGCAACCAACATCTGGGAAAGCTGGTGGTCCGCGGCGAGGGTTGATCCAGCCTACCGGGCGAGATAGCTCTTAATGGAACGTGCGATGCGCTCGGCGGTTCGGCCGTCACCGTAGATCAAACCGGGCTTCACCTTCGGCGGATTCTTCTCGATCGTCCGGACCGCGCGGATGATGCTCTCGGGCTTCGTCCCCACCAATCGGTTGGCGCTGCCTTTGAGCGTCTCCGTCCACTCGGTGGTGTCGCGCAGAGTCAGGCAGGGTTTCTTCAGCGCGAAATGCAGATCCTGTGCGCGGTCCTCGAATCCACGAGCCGCGAGCTTCTGCCCCAGAAACACCGCGACATGAACCGCGGCGACATCCAGGAGATCAAGATCGAGGTCCGTCTGGCTTGAGAGTGCCCCGGCGCACCCCCGCCCGGGGGTGATCGAGCGCACACAAGGCGCGCGAGGCGCTAAAGGCCGGAGACCCCGGAGTTGTACGCTTGTCCCGGTGAAAACCTCCACCTCAAAGGCGACGAACGCCGGGCCCGCCCGCAGGGTGCGCGCGCTTCTCCTCGTGGCCGCGATCCTCCCGTCGTCGCTCGCCTCCGCCGCCGAGGCGCCCCTCGCGGGTTCGCCCTTCTTCTTCCAGACCAGCGGAGCGGCCACCGCGCTCACGGTCGGCGACTGGTACACGGCGTCGGGCGGCGGAAACGGCTACCACTACTACACCATCAATCTCCCGTGCCCGGGCAACACGACCTTGCCCATCCATGTGGACATCTTCAGCCCCGAACTGCACGGGGCTCCCGGCGCCACCCTCGACGAAATCCGGGACGCCGCCGCCGCCGCCACCACCAACGTGGCCGATGCCTCCAACACTCGGTTCGAGATCTACGCGGCGGGAACGGCGGTGTCGCTCCCACCGACCTACAACCTTCCCGCGCCGGGAGGCGCCGGCAGCCTGCAGCAGACAACCTACACCCCGGTCACCACCAACGACGCATGGGTCCGCTTCTACACCCTCCCCACCGGGTCGGCCTGCGGCGCCTATGTTCTTCGCGCCGAGACCGTGGGGGCTACCGCCAACGACGACAACTCCTGGAAGCTCCGGGTCAGCGGGGACGACGACGGCAATCCCGCGACCACGCCCCCCACCAACCTCGACCCCGGCATCACCCTCGCACAAATCTACGGATCGATGCAGCACAACGGGGCCGGAACCCAGTGCATTTCGACGTACGAGCTGCTGGGCGCGGGGCCGGCCACGTTCAACAACTTCGATATGGACGGCGGCACCTCGGTCACGTACAACCCGCCGAGGAACGGTGGCCCGATTGCCGGAACCCTCTCGGCCAACGGGCTGTGGAATGTCGGTACGGGTTCGGGTCCGCCGCCGCGCGACGGCGATCTGGTGACGGTGGCCGTGAACCAGACCGGGTACTGGCGTATCGACACGTGTCTCCCCGCGAACAATCAGTTCGTCCAGGAGGGCGGCACCCCGTTCCCGGGACTCTTCTCGCTGCCCCTGTCGATGACCCTGACCAAGACGGATGGCGTGACCACCGCGCAGATGGGCGGCTACCTCCAGTACACCCTCACCTTCACGAACACCTCGGTGCCGACAAGCGGGGTGGCCAAGAACGTGACCATCGTCGATACCATCCCCACGAACAGCACCTTCGACAGCGCGTTGGTCTCCTCGCCTTTCACCGGCACTTGCTCCTTTGCCCTAGGCGCGGTCACCTGCGCGATCAACGAGAACGTCGCGGCGGGCGCGAGTGGGACGGTCATCGTGAACGTTCTGGTCGACAACCCGGCCGCGGGTTCGACCGTGGTCAACAACGCCAGTCTCGATTTCACGGATGTCCTGGACGCCCATTTTCCGCTCATTACCGCAAGCGACACCGATCAGCTTCCCGCTCTCCGGCTGGTGAAGACCTCCGACTGCACCACCGCGGTCAGCACTCCCGGGGTTTGCGACACCGTCCAGGGCCCCCAGGTGGGCGACGTGATCACCTACACCGTGACCTTGAGCAATCCCTCGGCGGCGCGTCAGACCGGCCTGGTGATCACCGATCCGCTGCCGGCAGGGACCAGCTACGTGGCGCAGAGCACGGTCGCGACCGGCTTTGAACAGCAGACTTTTCGCGACGACTTCAACGCCGTCGCCTACAACAACGACAACGGCACCCAGCTCTTCGCCCCTAACAACTGGTCGGAGACAGGCGAGGCTACGGATCCCAACGCCAACGACATCCGAATCCTCAACGACACCGGCGCACTCCGGCTGCGCGTCAAGGGGGTCGGGAAGTCCGTTCAGCGTGCGGCCAACCTCACGGGCTACGCCAAGGCGTATCTGACCTACGACTCTCGACGGGCCAGTCTCGAGGCGGGGGAAACCATGCTGGTGCGCGCCTCCACCACCGGCGGCCTCCCTGCCAGCTACACAACCGTGGCCACGATCACCGGAACCGGCGCCGACGATCCGGCCTTTCTCTCCCAGGCGGAGATCGACATCTCCGCCTTCATCTCTGCGACCACCTTCATTCAGTTCGCGCCTGGGGCCGTGAGTGACAACAACGATACGGTGTTCTTCGACACCGTCCAGATCCTGGCTATCAGGCCAAGGGTCAAGGACAACATCCCCGCGGGAGTGAACCTGGATCTCGCGAGCGGCGTGCCTTCGACCCTGGTGACGGCGGCCGACGGATTCGTGCTCGATCCCGGCCAGTCCATGACCGTCCGCTTCCGGACCACCGTCACCGCGGCGGGCGCCATAACGAACACCGCCACCGCCACCAGTACGCAGGACACCGACCCTGCGCAGGGATCCGTGCGGGATGTCGCACTCACCCGGGCGTCCCTCGCGGGACTGCGCGTATCGGGGGGCCGGGTCGAATTCGCGACCACCGGACAGCGCGGCACCGCCGGGTTCAATCTCTACTCCGCCGACTCGCCCCGTCGCCGGGCCGACAAGATCCGAATCAACGCGGCCTTCGTTCCCTCGCCGCGGCCCGAGTCCCTGACCCCCATCCTGTATGGCGTGGAAGCCCAGGTCGCCGGACCGTATCTGTGGATCGAAGAGGTCGAACTCGGTTCCGATACCGGCCGCATGATGGGCCCCTTCTCGATCGACGACGAGCGCCTGCTTCGGCACTTCGAGCGCCTCGAGCTTCGGCTCTCCGGCCAGCCGAGCGAGGAACGCGGCGAGTCGCGTTCCGTGCGACCACCCCGTAAGGTGCGCGCCCACACCCTCCGGAGCCCCCGGCGTGGTTCCGTGCGCCCGGCCTCCACCGGCGTGAAGATCGAGATCGCGGAAGCCGGCCTCATTCAGGTCGCGTGGAACGATCTCACCGCCCAGGGCATGCCGCCTCGATTCACCCGGGATCCCGGCCGCCTGCAATTGACCGCGGCCGGCGCGCGCGTCCCCTTCACCCCGAGCCAGGCGGGCCTGTCCTTCGTCGCGCTGGATCTGGCCGCCGACTACACGGCGGAAAACGTCTACGTCATCACCTGGAACGGAGCGCCGGTCATGGCCGCTCCGCTCACGCAGTCGGAGCCTCCGGTCGCACCCGGCTACGAACGAGTTCAGAAGAACTGGATCTACTACCAGGCCGCGCCCCGCGGAACCGACCCGTGGCTGTGGGACGTGCTCGCTGCGGGCGATGCGTGGCCCGCGAGCTACGATCCCACCCAGGGCGACTTCGACCTTCCGGGTTATGCGGCCCCGGGGGGCGACGTCCCGGTCAGGATCGCGCTTCTCGGCCGCAGCCAAAGCGATCACCATGTGGAGGCGACCATCAACGGGGTCTTCGTGGGCAGCGTGGACTTCAGCGGGATGCAGACCGCTTTCCTTGAGGGTTCGATCGCCGCCTCGTCTCTGACGCCTTCGGGAAACCATCTCGCTCTCACCTACACCTCGCCCGATAGCGGGGGCTATGTCTATCTCAACTACGCGGACCTCGGCCTGACCCTTCCCGCACCGACGGGCGCGATCGACCGGATCTCCCCGTTCGACGCCACCGTTCCCCGCCTGAACCGCGCCGACTACCTCATCGTCACCCACGGAGATTTCGAGGCTCAGGCCAACCGGATCGCGGCCCTGAAGAACACCGGCGGGCGCTCGGCCGTGGTGGTCGATGTCGAGCGCGCCTACGACCGCTTCACCGCCGGCATCCCCGACGCCTCCGCGGTCAAGGCCCTGATCGCCGAAGCCCGCCGAGCCTCCACGGTTCTGCTCATCGGCGACGACACCATCGATCCCGCCGACAACTACAACCAGGGCGAGCGGGTGTTCGTCCCCTCCGCCCTGGGCTTCGATCCCTACACCGGGCGGGTGGTCTCGGAGAACCTCTACGCCGACCGCAACGACGATGGCGCTCCCGATCTTTCCATCGGCCGGCTCTCCGTCCGGACCGCGGCCGAAGCCGACGCCATGGTCCACAAGATCGAGAACCAGGAATTCCTGCTGTCCCAGAACCTCGGCCGGCATGTGGTCGCGGTGGACAACCAGGGCATCAACGACATGCAATTCCGGGCCGCGGGCCGGACGATCGAGAGGATGCTGGCCGAACCGACCACCTTCGCCGACGTCGCGCTTGGGTCCGCGCAGGCCCGGGACGCTCTCGTGTCGGGGCTGAACGCGGGCGCGCTCACCACCACCTGGGTCGGTCACGGGGCTCCCGACCACTGGGCGGATGAATGGATCTTCGGCTCCGACGACGCGGCCGGGTTCGCCAACACCAACCAGGCGACCCTGCTCCTGATCTGGGCCTGCCTCTCCTCCGACTACCGCTACTTCTACGGCCCGTCCGTGAGCGAAGCCATGGTTCTCACTCCCATGGGCGGCGCGGTGGCGAGCTTTGGACCGACCGGGCTCTCCTTGCCTACGCTTCAGCGCGAACTGTACCTGCGCCTGTATCCCAGGCTCCTGGCCGGCCTCCCGGTCGGCGAAGCGGTTCGTCAGGCCAAGACGGAAATGCTCGCAGCCTTCCCCGGCGAGCGCGAGTTCCTCCACGGCTGGGTCCTGCTCGGCGACCCCGACGTCCGCTTGCCGAGATAAGGCAGGGCGGGGCCTGGTAGCCCTTCGGGCCGACCGGATTCGGGCACGCAGGTTCTTCGTTTTTCGCGAAGATGTTGCCACAGATCAAGCGGCGGTTGCGAAGAGACTGGGGTAGGCAACTTCCCTGAGCTTGATCGCGGTGGAGGCGAGGGCTGATCCCGCCTACCGATCGAGATAGCTCTTGAGCGTGCGTGCGATGCGCTCCGCGCTTCGGCCGTCACCGTAGATCACGCCAGGATTCACCTTCGGCGGATTCCTCTCGATCGTCCGGACCGCGCGGACGATGCTCTCGGGCTTCGCCCCCACCAATCGGTTGGCGCCGCCTTTGAGCGTCTCCGTCCACTCGGTGGTGTCGCGCAGAGTCAGGCAGGGTTTCTTCAGCAGGAACGCTTCCTTCTGCAATCCGCCCGAATCGGTCAGAACCGCGCGGGCGCCGAGACTGAGGCCTAAAGACTGGGCGTAGCTCACCGGCCCCATGGTTCGAATGCTTGCGGGCACGGACAACTTGAACTTCTTGAGGCGAGAGAGAGTTCGGGGATGAAGAGGAAGGACAACCGGATAGGACAGCCGGCCCAACCCTTCGAGAATCCCCTCCAGGCGCGACCGGTCGTCAGTGTTCTCCTGGCGATGAACCGTGGCGAAGTAGAAGTCGCGGGGGAGATCCATCTTTCGCAGCGCCGCCCGGGCCGGCTGCTTCATTTTCTTGAGCACATCCGTCATCACGTCGCCCACGACGACAACTCCGTCGCGGATGCCCTCGCGGGCGAGATTAGCGGCGGCGCTCCTGGTCGGACAGAACAGAAGCGATGAAACATGATCGGTGACTCGACGGTTGACCTCTTCCGGCATCTTCATATCGAAACTGCGCAGGCCGGCTTCGACATGAGCCACCGGAATGTGAAGCTTCGTGGCGGCGAGGGCTCCGGCCAGGGTCGAGTTGGTATCGCCAAGCACGACGACCAAAGAGGGCTTCACTCGGGTGAGAGCCGCTTCGATTGCGGCCAGCATCGCCCCGGTCATGGCGCCATGGGAACCGCCGGCGATGCCCAGATCGATCTGGGGCTTGGGAATGCCCAGCTCACGAAAGAAGGCGCCGGACATGGCATCGTCGAAGTGTTGCCCGGTGTGAAGGAGGATGTGCTCGAAGCGCTTTCGCAACGCCGCCACCAGAGGCGCCGCCTTCACAAACTGCGGACGCGCGCCGACCACGGTGAGGATCCTGTCCATGGAGCAGAGCCTAAACCGTCCGGGCCGCCGGTACTCCTGCGCCGACACTCGATAGACTAGGGCCTTGTGAAAATTGCGATCACCGGCGTGGCCGGCTTTGTGGGCTCGAACCTGACCGAACGGCTGGTGCAACGTGGCGACACCGTGCGGGGAATAGACGACCTGTCCCATGGCTCGGTTGAGAATCTCGGTCCCCTCGCTGGCCATGCTTCGTTCCGGCTGGACCAGGGAACCATCCTCGACCCAGACGTTCTTCGAAGCACGTTCGAGGGCGCGGAAGTGGTCATTCACCTCGCCGCCGGGAAAATCCCACGGCATGGGGACGCTCTGGACACCCTCCTGATCAACGGCGAAGGGGGTCTCAACGTACTGCGCGCCGCCCATGAGTGCGGGGTTCGGCGCATGATCCTGGCCTCAACCTCCGACTGCTACGGTCGAAATCCTCAGGTTCCCTTCAATGAAGAGTCCGCGTCGGTGATCGGCTCGCCGAAGGTGCGACGCTGGAGCTATGCGGTTTCGAAGATGTTCGAGGAGCAGGCCCTCTTCGCCTTCCGAGAGCGCTACGGCCTGGAAGGCGTGGCCCTGCGGCTGTTTGGGGGCTACGGGCCGAAACAGAACATCACCTGGTGGGGGGGTCCGCAATCGGTTTTCATCGGCGCGGCCCTGCGCGGCGAACCTTTGGAAGTCCATGGAACCGGGCAACAGACCCGCAGTTTCACCTTCATCGACGACATGGTGGATGGCTTCGTTCGGGCCGTCGACACTCCGCGGGCGGACGGTGAGGTCCTCAACATCGGCATCGATCGCGAAATCACCATCGAGAACCTGGCCCGCATGATCTCGGGAATGATCCGGCCTCACGAGGAACCTAATGTGCGTCTCATTCCCTATGAGACCTTCGGACGTTACGAGGATGTGGAGCGGAGGATTCCCGACGGTTCCAAGTCGGAGAAGATCCTCGGGTTCCGGGCGCGGGTGAATCTCGAGGAAGGCCTGCCCCGGGCCATCGAATGGCAACGAGAAACCATGCAGCGGCTCGGGCTTTTGTGATTCATGCGGTGGTTCCGGTTCTCAATGAGGAACCGAACGTGGCCGCCCTGGTTGACCGACTGAAGGAAGCCCTGGAGCCGTTCTCTCCATATCGCGTTCTCTTCGTCGACGACGGTTCCACCGACAAAACCGTCGAGGTGCTGAAGGGCAAGGGTCCGACGGTCGAGACGATCTCGCATCCGCGAAATCTTGGCCCGGGCGCGGCCTTCAGGACTGGATTCACCCACATTCTTCGAACCCTGGAGCCCACCGACCTCGTGATCACCCTCGAAGGCGACGGCACCAGCGACCTCGCCGTCCTCCCGAGGATGCTGAGCCGGATTCGCAACGAGGACGACGACATTGTCCTTGCCTCCTGCTATCTGTTCGGGGGAGGAATCAAGGGCACGGCGGTCCATCGGGTGGGCTTGTCTCACATTGCGAACGCCCTCGTCAAACAGACCCTCGGCCTCTCTGGTCTCGCCACCCTGTCCAGCTTCTTCAGGATCTACCAGGGTCGCACTCTCTTTCGTTTGCGGGAGACCTTCGGCGAAAGATTCTTCGAGTCCGATGGATTCGAAAGCCAGATCGAAATCCTTCATCTGGCGGCAAAGCTGAAACTGAGAATCTCCGAGGTGCCCATGGTGCTGGACGGATCGAGGCGTCTGGGCAAGAGCAAGATGAAGATTCTGAGGACATCGATGGCGTACCTTCGCCTGGTGGCTCGATACCGGTCGTGACCTGGTGGTGAGCCGCTCATCTCTCGTGGGTCCGCTGGGCTTCGTTCTCGGCGTTGTGAGTCTGTCCTTCAATGTGGGGAACGAGATCCACGTGCCCGTGGGGGGCGGGGGCGGTCCCCTGATGATGTCGGGACTGGGTCCGAGCGAAGCGGCCTCGGCCCTCCGGGACGAGGCGATCGCGGACAATCGCCACAACTTCTACTTCCGGCAGATCGAGTCCATTCGATCTCGGGTCTCGATTCCACTCACCCCCCAAGGGGCCTTCAGCGTCGCGGCACGGATGGACTCGACGGTCCGAACCAGGGTCGACCTGAGTGACGGCGACGCTCCTCTGGGTGGATGGTTCGTGACCAGCGGCCCCTGGAGAGAGACCGGGATGGCCGAGGGCGTTCGGCGCAGTTCGATCGAGTTCACCCTCAGCTTCAAGGATGCGCCGCTGGTGCAGCGATCGGACCCGGAGAATTTTCGCCGCTATGTGGATGAGCTGGTCTTCCGCAGTGAACAGGGCTTTGAACTTCCGTGGACTCCGCGGATCGCCGGCGGAGTATTGATCCTGCTTCTTGTCCTGATCGCTCAAACCGCCTCCCCGGGCGCGGCCGCGGTGCTGCTCAGCGTGACGGGTCCGGGGATCCTTTCCCTGCTTCTGTTCCTCGAGCCGGTGGCGGTATCTCTGGCCCTGCCCCGTCTGCTCGGTTTTGTGTTGGTGGCCGCTGGCCTGATCCGGCTCCTTGGCCCAAGGCTCGATATCTCGCGCGCGATCACCGCGGGACTCGCTCTTCTCGGCTCCGCCATGGTCCTCGTCTATGGCTTTCTCTCTTTTCTGCCCAACCATTCACCCGCGGATCTGGACATTCACATCTGGCGCACCGTGGATCTCGCCACTGTTCCGTGGTCCTACGACGCGTGGCTGCTCTACGGCTCTCACTATCCAACGACGTCACAGGCGCGGGGAGCGGCCACGGAGGCCCTGGGCGAGGGACCACTGATTCCCTACTCGCCTCTTCCCTACGTCCTCTTTTACGCGAGCCACTCCGCCGGCCTTGACCTCCACTGGTCGATGAACGCCGTCGAGGCCACGAGCCTCGCTCTCCTGCTGCCTCTGATCTTCGCCTGTGCCCGAGCCGCTTCGTCCGAGGCTGGAGGACTTCTTGCCGCCGCCCTGATGTCCCTCGATCTGGCCACCATCCATCACCTGGGCCGGGCTCATTCCCCGGCCGTGGTCGGGGGCGCGCTTGGCCTGGCCGGGCTTCTTGGGTTTGGCATCGCCCTCTTTCGAACGGATCCGCCCGGACCATGGAAGGTTCCCGCCCTGCTGCTCGGATTGAGCGCGCTTGGGTACTCGAGCACGCCTCTCTTCTACGCGCTGTTCGGAGTCGCGATGCTGGCGCTAGTCTCCGTGCAGCAAGCGACGAGAGGCCTGGCTCGGCCTGTCTTCCTGACGCTCTGCGCGGGCGGCATGATCGCGCTGGTTCTTTTCTACGGTCACTACATCCCCGGGCTCATTCGGGGCAGAGGGGGCTCGGCATTGATATCGGATCCGTTTCCGGGCCGGACCTTCTTCATCTTCAACAACGAATCCAGACAGAGCCTGCGGCTTTGGAGACTGGGACTGTTCATTCCCTTCCTGGCCGCCATCCCGGCCGCCTACATGGTCGTGACCCGATGTCCCGCGGTGGTTCGCGCATTTCTTCTGGCCTGGTGGTCGGCGTGGGCGGGAATCATGCTTCTGAAGGAGCCCTGGGCTCTTCCCCGTCTTCTGCGTTGGGCCAAGGAGGATTTCTACGTGGCGCCTTCCCTCACCCTGATGATCGCCATCGCCATCGCGCGCATCGAGTCGCGACCCCTGCGCATCGGCCTGACCGCGGCGAGCCTGGTGACCGCGGCCTTTCTACGGGCGCGTGACTATGGATTTCACGCGGACAGCCTGCGGTTCGTGAGATGACGGAGTCTCCCCACTCCCATCGGTACCGGACGATCGGCGCCGTCCTGCTGCTGTTGCTCCTCGTGGCCGTGGTCACCAAGGTGGCTCTGGGACGGGCGCTTCTCGAATCTGGATGGCCCGACGAGTGGATCTACCTGACCCTCGCCCGGAACATCGTGGAGAAGGGAACCCTGAACACGAACTTCTACATCGCGTCCAGCATCGAGCTCCTCGGCTACCCCCATCGCGACGTCCACCTGCCCGGCTATGCCCTCGTGCTCGCGGCCATCGGCTCGAGGCAGGGCTACACCTTCGACACCGCGGTCGCTCTGAATGTCGTGTGCTTCAGCATCACGGTGTCGTGTGTCTTCCTCATTGCCCGGGCCTTCTTCTCAACCGGGCGAAGTCTCCTGGCCGGAGCACTGGTGGCGGTGTTGCCGCCCTACCCCGGCTACCTCGCGGTCGCATATCCAGAACATGTGACCGCCTCCGCTCTGATGCTGCTGGTAACGGCAGCGGTCTGGGTCGAAAGCCGCCTGGCCACGTTTCTGCTCGGCTTTGCGCTCGGCGTCTCCCTCCTCTTTCGCGAGACTCTGCTCTTCGCCACCCCTTTGTTGGCCGGTCTGCTCGGGATCAGGAGAACCACGCGCTTCTTCCTTCCCGGACTGCTTCTGTCTCTGGTCACCATCCTGCCTCCTTTGTCGACAAATCGGGCCGTCCATCCCAATGCCTTGTACCCGAGCGTCATCAGCGAAGCGCTCAAGCGCCCCGAGCCGATCGCGAGCCTCACCGCGACCCTCGCGGAGAATGCCCGGACCAATCTCGACCTCCTTTTCACTTCGAATCCTCGAGAGCGGGCCGAGGATGCGGTTCTTCTCTTCCTGGTGGGCGTGGGGCTGCTGGCTCTTCTGGCGAGCTTTCGGCTGGAGGCTCCCGTGCGTTCCTTCGTCCGGGCCACTCTCCTTTCCACCGTGCTCCTGTTCGCGGCCATGGTGGTGATCTACGTGGTCCGGGAGCGGGGTGGGGTTTGGGGAGGGGTGAGAGCGCTCATGCCCATGGCGCCCTTGTTTGTGATTGGCCTTTGTGGAATCAAGACCGGAAGGGTTCAAACGGGCGTCTTCCTGGCCGCTCTGATTTCCACCAGCCTCTTTCTCGATTCGTGGCAGATCGCGTTCTTCAACCGATACAAAGGGACGAATCTCGAAGATCAGAACCGCGCCGCCACCTTCATTGAGGCGCGCACCAAACGGTTCGCTCCGAGGCGCGTGGTCGGCGGCCGGTACTTCCAGTACGGATTCAGGAACTTCCCGGTCGAAGTGGTCTGGAGCGGAGCCGACGACATGGGGAGCCTCAACCATCTCTATGCGAAGTTTCCTTTTGACTTCGTGGTCATCCACCGAAGGAGCTCCACGCGCTTCGATCTTCGCAAGGACCCTCGGTACGAGTGGCTCAATGCCGAGGAGGGTCAGGCCGCCGAATATCAGATCTATCGGCGCGTAGAACCCTGAGACTCGAGAGGTCGCGCGGGCCCCTAAGGAAGCGAATAGACCACGGTGGTGCCGCCATCAAACGCCAACGGCAGCTTCCGGCGGCGCCCCTGGCCCACGATGTAGTCGGCCCCGAACTGACGAGCCAGAGCCACAATCTCTTCGTCCGAAAATTTTCCGTACTCTTTGGCCATGACCACTTCCATCCGATGCCCCCACTCCTTCGCGAAGGTATCGTCAAAGTACTGCTGGGTTCCGTCCTTCCACTCTCCCACGATCGAGCGCTCGGAGAAGACCCGGAAGCCTGCTTCCTTGGGCGGGGTCAGAAAGACCGCCCCCTTGGGGGTCTGGGTGCGCGCCCAGTTCTGGGCCGCCCGAAATGAGCCTTGTTCGAACCGCTGCCGCTGCCGAAGATAGTTGTCGCCAAAGAGGGGGCCAACAGCCAGAAAGAAGGCAAGAACGGAAAGCAGACGAGCCCGGCCACGATCCCGTTGGCCGACGGCCATGGCCAGCAGAAGAGCGGCGCCCAGCACGGCAAAGATCGCCGTATTCTGAATTCGCCTGACGAATTCGACCAGGTACTCCGTCCACTCGATCGGCCTCTCGGGCCATTCAAGCGTCACCAGCGCCGCCGCGCCAAGAAGACGCAGCCAGGAGGGAAGGGGCGGTTGGTTGGCGGCGAACACCGCGATCAGAACCAGCGGGCCGAGCTGCTCGAGCCCGGGGGCAAAGATGGTCAGAAAATAGAGGACCGACAGGAGCCGCATCAGGGACGACGTCCGCCAGAGCCGAGCCATGTCGGCGGCCATGAAGCCAAGAAGGACAACGGAAAGAAATCGCCAGATCCGGTGCGGCTGGAACTGCAGAAAGGCTTTCAACGGGAGGTACTCGGTGAAGACCGTTCCGGTGACGAACAACAAGGCGGTGGCGAAAATGACGATGCTCAGATTCTGCAGCCGGCCCGGCTCCGAGCGGGTGGCCGCGGCCAGGCCCAGAAGAAGCCAGATCACCGCATCGGGAAGAGCATCGGCAAAAGCGCCGGGGAAGGAATGGTGAGAGGAGCGCAGAATCAGAAGGTCGAGCCACTCTTTGGTCATGGGCTTCGCCTGGGCAATCACGTTGGCAAGAAAGGGAAGGACCGGCGCCCAGGAAATCGCCAGCCTTGTGAGCGTGGTCTTTCGGGGCGACGACCTGGCTTCCCACAAGATCGCGAGGGTGAAGGGAACGAGGAGATAGAGCGAGTAGAGGGCGTGGTTGTAGACCCCCAGCGAGACGATCAGAAGGGGCAGGACACG
>JANLSZ010000362.1:0-2227 GCA_031362685.1 Vicinamibacteria bacterium
CACCAGCTCGACATAGTGTTCGTACAAGGGTTTGAGCACGTCGGCCGCGCTCGCCATGATGTTCAGCAGGGTCGACCGCTGGGGCATCCAGCCACTGCTGGCGAACCAATCCTGCTCGCGATAGATAGGCAGGTGGTAAGCGTACTTGCCGACGATGATCTCCGCGGCCACGCTGGTGTCGAAGCGGTTCCCCTCCACCAGGCCCTCCGGCCGAGCGGGCTCCACCACGCCGCAGTCCGGATTGTCCGGGCACACGTATTTGGGGTACTTCGTGCGGAGAACCCACAACTCGGGGCGCTTGAAAACCAGCGTCTCGGTCACGTCGTAGCCCACGACCTGGCGGAGACCGTGTTCGGGGCACTGCTGGTCGGCTGCCGGCATCTCGGCCACAACTTCCTCACGGCGGAGATGCGCCGGCAGTTGTTCGTTGCGGGGTTTCTTCTGCTTGCCAACCCGGCGGCGAACCGTGAATTCCTGCAGGATGGTCTCCGCTTCCGCGGCGGCGTCCGCCAAGCCGTCCTGAACTCCGGGGTCCGCGCCGAAGTCGAGCTTGAGTTGCCGGGGGTCGTCGAACCGTTCGGGGCGACGGCCCAACAGCAGTCTCCGGATGGTGAGCCCCAGCTCCTCGATCTCTTGAGCCAGCTTCTCTCGCGCCGCTTGCAGATCGATGACGACGGCGGACTGCTCGACGAGCAACGCTTCGTTCGCGGTCACGCGCGCTGAGAGCGCCGCGATGAGTACGTGACAAGCGCCCAAGTCCTCGGGAAGAAGCGTTGCGTCCTGCATGTCCCTATATACGTCCGCCGTCGCTCAAAGGTTTCGCACAACCAGAAAAAAAGCCGAAGAATTTTTCGTTCTTCGGCCCTTCGTTTTTTGAGCCACCCCCTCGCGCACGTCGAGACGATTCGGCGCGCGGACGCGAGTGGGTGTCAACTGGCGAGCGAGTAGCGACGACGCTGCTTCGCGGATGCCAACTGCACGCCGTTCAGTAAGAGGGAGAGTTGCGTGGCATCAATCCGCAACTGTTGCGCGCCGGGCGCGTGCCGGGGAACTTCGTAGCTCCCCCGCTCCAAGCGTTTGGCCCAGATCGCCAACCCGTCCCGGTCCCACCAGAGGATCTTGATCAGATCCCGGCGGCGATTGAGAAACAAGAACAAGTGACCGTCTAGGACATTCGCGCCGAACACCGTGGTCACCGCGGCGGTGAGTCCGTCAAAGCTCTTCCGCATGTCCACCGGTTCGATTGCCATGAAGACCTGCAACCCAGGCGCGAGGCTTAGCATGGACGGTCCTCCTTGCGCCCACGAACCAAGGCCCCGATCACGGCGCGAATCGCGCGGCGGTCTTGGCAAGGCACCAGCAACCGGGCTCCGCTCGGCAGGTGGACTTCGATGCTCGCGCCGCCCCTGATCTCGACGGGCATAAAGGTCAGGGCGGGCGTCTGGCGGTGCGGCCGCGCCGCCTGCCCGCCTCTGCTCCGAGCCTCGCCCCAGGTTCGCCCGACCTCAGACGGCCCCGAGTCTAGCGGCTCGGTCCCAGGCGCGAGCTTCCGCCGCCACTGGTAAAATGACGCCACGGAAATTCCCGCGCGTCGACAAAAATCGGCCACCGATGCCTGCCCTCGATCAAACGCCGCCAACCGCCGCCGCCACGTTTCCCGCTTCGCGGGATCGGCCACTCGAGCCATCGCCACCTCCACTGTCAAGGGTTGCGGAACCACCGCCAACCCCGCAGCCTACCCCCCATTTGAAAACCAACCAGAGTGGCCCTGGTGTGCGCTCACTCCTCGCGAACGCCGGAAGGGACGCCCAATCGCTGCCCGATTTGCCAGAGCGCGGTTGTCGTTGAGCCCTCTCTTCTCTTTGGCGATGCGCCCTGTCCGAACTGCGGCACGTTGCTGTGGTTCCTGCACGTTGGTTCCGACCCTCGTTTCCACGAATCAGCGGAGGCTGACAGCATTCGAACGCGGCTCCGGGAGCTGATTGCCAGCATCGGGTACGACCAATCGCTCAAGGGCGAGCCCGATGCCGAGGACCGGTTGCGCAACGTGGCCGAACTCGTGGCGGGCGCGGCCGAGGTCACCGTCGATGACGAAGGGGAGGTGGGACTGAGCCCCCTCGACCACTTCCTGCAGAAGGCCACGCTGGTGGCGGGCATCGACCAGCTCGACCCGAACGCCGATGCGGTGACGCTGATGACGATGCACAACGCCAAGGGACTCGAGTTC
>JANLSZ010000394.1:0-4619 GCA_031362685.1 Vicinamibacteria bacterium
GACTACGAAGTGAAGGTCGATGCCGGTGATCCTTCGCGGCGTTGCCTCGGCTCGGAAGACATGCAGGTCGCAGGTAAGGGCCTTCAGGGGAAAGCGCCCCTTTTCGATCACATCCGCCACGTCGATGGCCATGCAGCCGCCGAGGGCGAAGGCCACCGCCTGGACCGGCGACGGTCCGGCCTTGCGCTTCCCGTCCATGGTCATGGAAACGCCGTCCGACACGCCTTGGAAACGCTCCTCACCCTGCCAGGTGAGGTTGAGGGAAAAATCAGGCTTGGGTGTTGGGATCATCTCAACTCGAATGCTAGCGATCCCCGCCCGTCCGTCCCAAGCAGATTGAGGCTTCGTCCCCGGGGCCTGAGCGGGCACTGCCCATAAACTCCCAGATTCACGCAGTTTCGAGGAAGCGATAGAAGCCATGAGAGTCATGAAGTTCGGAGGCACGTCGGTGGGGGCGCCCGACCGGATCCGCGAGGTGGTGCGCCTGGTTGGAGAGGCTGCATCCGCCGATCGTGTGATCGTGGTGGTGTCCGCGTTTTCTGGCGTCACCAATGACCTGATCCAGACCGCGCAGAAGGCGGTCAAGGGATCTCTCGAATGGCGCGCTGACCTTGAGGGTATGGCCAAGCGTCATGCCGATGCCGTCCTCGATCTGGTTGCTCCTTCGGAGCGAGCGGAACTTCTCGATCTCGTTCAGAACGCGACCAACGACCTGCGCGAAAGACTCCACGGCGTCTCCCTGGTTCACGAATGCACGGCGCGCACCCTCGATGGCATCGTGAGCTTCGGCGAGCGCCTGTCCGCGCTGGTGGTGGCGGCGGCCTTCCGCGCGCAAGGTCACCCGGCCACCGCGTGTGATGCCCGGCCGCTCGTGGTTACCGACAAGACCTTCGGCTCCGCCCGGGTGGACCAGGGCGTCACCTACGAACGGATTCGCAACTGGTGGAAGGGCGAAGCAGGGTTGGCGGTGGTCACGGGTTTCATCGGTTCGACCGAGTCCGGCGAGACCACGACCCTGGGGCGCGGCGGTTCCGACTACACCGCTGCTCTTTTCGGCGCGGCCCTGGTGGCCACTGCCATCGAGATCTGGACCGATGTCGACGGCGTGATGAGCGCGGATCCACGGATTGTACCCACCGCGTTCTCTTTGGACTCGTTGCGCTACGACGAGTTGATGGAACTCTCGCACTTCGGGGCCAAGGTGGTCTATCCGCCCACCGTCCACCCGGCCCGGGCCGCCCAAATCCCTCTCGTGATCAAGAGCACGCTCAACCCGGGCTTCAAGGGAACGTGGATTCGCGAGGATGCGCCGGCCGCACCGATGGGGGTGCGCGGGGTGGCCTCGATCTCGAATGTGGCCTTGCTTCGGCTCGAAGGTGACGGCATGGTGGGCGTCCCCGGGATTGCCATGCGGCTGTTTGGGGCGCTGGCGCGCGAGAAAGTCAGCGTGATTCTCATCTCTCAGGCCTCTTCTGAGCACTCGATCTGTTTCGCCATCGAGCCGGATGCGGTTTCACGAGCGCAGGAGAGCATCGTGGCCGAGTTCGCGCTGGAACGACGGGCCGGGCTCATCGACGACCTGGTGATTGAACCCGACGCCTGCGTGATCGCGGTGGTGGGTGCGGCCATGCGTGATACCCCGGGGTGCGCCGGGCGGATCTTCGGCGTGCTGGGCGAAGCTCACGTCAACGTTCGTGCCATCTCCCAGGGTTCGTCGGAGCTGAATGTCTCGTGCGTGGTCGGCCGGGACGACGAGAAGCGGGCGGTGGGCGCGATCCACGAAGCGTTTTTCGCCGATCATCGAACGGTCTCGGTGTTTATCGCGGGTCTGGGACGTGTCGGTCGGGTTCTGGTCGAGCAGATGACCGCGCAGGTCGACGGTCTTCGCGAACGTGCGGGGCTTCGTCTCGAGATCGACGGCGCCGCCACCAGCCGGCACATGCTGATCCGAGCCTCCGGCATTCCCGGCCAGGGTCTTCGCGAAACCGTGGAGAGCGAAGGTTCGGCCAAAGACCTGGACGCCATGGTACGCGCCGCCACTTCCAGCCGGCGGTCAAGCGCGGTGTTCGTCGACTGCACGGACAGTGAGGAGACGATGGCGTTTTACGGGCCGCTCCTCGATGCCGGCGTTCACGTGGTCTCGGCCAACAAGCGACCGTTCGGCGGTGATCTGACCGTCTACCAGGCGATCAAGGCCGGAAGGCGTCGGGGCCGGGGCGCCTTGTTTCACGAAACCACCGTGGGCGCGGCCCTGCCCGTAGTGGGCACGCTTTCGGACCTGGTGCGGACCGGAGACCGGGTGCGTCGCATCGAGGGCGCGCTGTCGGGCACCCTCGGCTTCCTGATGACCAAGGTCGCCGATGGAGTGAAGTTCAGTGTTGCTCTCAAGGAAGCGCACGATCTTGGCTACACCGAGCCCAATCCGCGCGAGGACCTTTCGGGCGCGGACGTGGCCCGGAAGATCCTGATCCTGGCGCGGGAGGCCGGCATGGCCATGGAGGCGTCCGCGGTCAAGCGCGAATCGCTTCTGCCTTCAACGGAGTGGGACGCCATGAGCCTTGATGAGTTCTGGAAGCGTTTGCCCGAACTCGATGCCGGTATGGAGAGGCGTGCTCAGAGTGCGTCGGTAGACGGAGGCCGACTTTCGTATCTGGCTTCGGTGGTGGAAGGCGTTGCCGAAGTGGGCTTGCGTCGGGTTGAGTCGTCCAGCCCCTTCGCCTCGCTTCGCGGCGGAGACAACATGGTGGCGTTGTGGACCGATCGATATTCGAAATCGCCGCTGGTGGTGCGGGGTCCGGGCGCTGGTCCGGAGGTCACCGCCTCCGGCGTTTTCGCGGACATCATCAAGGCCGCGTCCCTGGCCCGTTAGTCGCCGCCAGGTCACGCGGTTCAAACTTTCGCGACTATCGAATCGAGGCCCGGACCGCGCTCCAGTCAATGGACAGAGGTTCGGCCTTCGCGCCCCGGAGCCCCTCGGTCCGCTGCCGGATCGCAGCCGCCCGACCCGCGCTCGAAGGATGCGTGGACAGGAACGCCGGCGGCGCCCCGCCCGTCTCTCCGAGACGATCGAAAAATCGAGCCATGCCTTCGGGGGCGATCCCGGCCGCCACCAGGGTGTCGAAACCGGTGAGGTCCGCATCCTCTTCCTGCGTCCTGGAGAACTTGAGTTGAGAGAGCTGGCCAAGGCTTTGGAATAAGGCGGCCGCATCCGGCTGACCCACCAGCATCCCCATGAGCGGGAGCAGGCCCCCTTGATACAGCATCTGGCGCATCGAGTGCCTCCGGGTCGCGTGAGCCATCTCGTGTGCGAGAACGCCTGCGACCTCCTCGGCGGAGCCCGCTTCATTGATGAGTCCGGTGTAAACCACGATCAAGCCGCCGGGAGCGGCGAAGGCGTTCACTTCCTTGTTGCGTTGAACGCTGACCTTGAACTCGAATCGTTTGTCCGGGCTCGCCGCCTTGAGCCGGTCGACGATCGCACCGATGGCGCGGGTCGCTTCGTTCTCGGGCACCGCCTCTTTGGAACCGAGGAACTCGCCTTCGAACATCTTTCCGACCTCCTGGTCGAAAGTCACGGGGATCCGCTCGAGGATGACGTCGATGATTCGGTCCCGGAAGACGAGCAAAAGAAGCAGTACGAGCACGGGGAGCAGGGTGAGAACGGCCACCACGCTCAAGCCGAACCGGCCGCTCCGCCTGGCCCGGGTCTGTGCCTGAGAGGCCCCGGCCAGCGCCGCCTGGAACGGAGGGAGCCGCCCCAGTTCGCCGTTCGCCTGCGGGTCTTTCGAGGAAAGCGCCCAGACCCCGCCCTCGCCCGGCCAGGTGATCTGGATCGACTCACGGTCCCAACCCCCCGCGGCGAGTTGACACTTCGCGGGATCGACCCGGAGGGTCTCGCGACCGCCCGTGACCTCTAGAGACGAGCCGAAGACGCGAACCGACACCTTCGCCGAATCCTTTGTCACCGGGTCGAAGAGGATGGCTTCAAAAGGCATGGTCCGATTATCCCTGCCCCCCGCAGTTTGGGCTCACCGCAAGCGCAAACACGCTTCCAGCGGACTGGCCTAAGATCCTTTCTCATGCGCGGCGCCCTGACCATCGAGCCCCGCAGCCTGGCGCTGCACGCGGCCGTCGCCCGTCAACTTCTGGAGAACCCGCTCTTTGGGACCGCGCAAAGCAGCGCACCGAAGGAAACGAGGAGGCCCACTCCTTGTGAACCGCGCCCCGCTGAGGCCAAGGTCGCGGGGCCGGGCCGCGGCACGAGGGGGCCATGGCGGCCGCGGTATCGTCACCATGATCGTTTCCAGAAAATTCAAGGAGATACCCGTGCTTTCCACCCTCAAGGCTCCGGCTGCGGCCGCCCTGCTTATTGCGGCTCTCGTTGCTCCTTCTCCGGCAAGCGCCCAGACCAAGCTCTTGCGTTTCCCGGCGATCAATGGCGACCGCGTCGCGTTCACGTACGCGGGTGACCTCTGGACGACCTCCGCCAGTGGCGGAACCGCCACTCGTCTCACCGCCCACCCCGGCATCGAAGTCTTCGCGCACTTCTCGCCCGACGGGAAGTGGATCGCGTTCACCGGTCAGTACGACGGCGACGAGCAGGTCTACGTCATGCCCGC
>JANLSZ010000398.1:0-23368 GCA_031362685.1 Vicinamibacteria bacterium
CGTTACCCAGGCCGGGTCGCCTTCACGGGTGATGATGCAACCGAAGAAGCGCTCGGAGAGTCCCCAGCGCGCTCCCGTGAAGTAGTCGAGGGTGGTGCTTGAGGCGATCACCAGGGCGTGCATGCCGGTTTCGGCCAGGAGCGCCTGGGCCTTGGCGATTCGGACCCTGCGCTCATCCATGGAGATCGGGGCGGCGCCGGCCGTCATGGGCACGAGCGCCGCGATGGCGGCCGGAAGGGCTCTCTCACCCGTTTGTGCGCCGGCCGAGGACGCTCCGGCCGAGGCCACAACGGCGCCCAGCGCTGCCGTCCCTGAGGTCTTGAAGAAATCACGGCGATTGTGGGAATGGGCGCTCAATAGGGGTTGCTCCTTGGTGAGTTGCGATCGAGGGTGGCCGCGAAGGCCGAGGGTTTGTTTCGCCTACTGCGCGAAGAACGCGGACATGAAGCGGTAGAAATTCCAAGTGTCGACCTTGGACGAGATCTCGAAAGTGGAGTGCATGGAGAGAAGAGGCACGCCCATGTCGATGACTTCCATATCCCAGTCCGAGAAGAACATGCCGATCGTCCCGCCGCCGCCCACCCCCACTTTCGGGGTCTGGGTCTGCCACGGGATGGAGGCGTGATCGAGGATGCCGCGAATGCGGGCGATGAACTCGGAGTTGCCGTCGAAACCGCGGCCATAGCGCTTGATCGAAGGACCGTATCCCATCTTCGCCGCGTTGGTGACTTCGCTGGTCTGGCTGAAAAGAGGGTTGACGCCATCGTTGGTGTCGGCGGAGATGACTTCCGAGGCGCGCAGGGCGAGGCGGAGATCCAGGTCGGTGTAGTCCTTGCCCTTCTGGGCGGAGAGGAGGCGTCCCACCATGTTGTTGAAGAACTGCGACCGGGCCCCGGTGTTGTTCACGGAGCCGGACTCCTCGTGATTCGTGAGGTAGGACACGATGGTCCTCTTCGGCGTGCCTTTGAGGTCGATGGCGGCGCGGGCCGCGCAGTAGGACGAGAGACGATCATCCTGACCGTAGCCGCCGGTGAGGCCGCGATCGATGCCCACATCGGCAGGCATGCGGGCGGGAACGAGGTGCAGCTCTCCGGAGACGAAGTCTTCTTCCTTGATGCCGTAGCGCGCGGTCATCTCCTTCATGACCGTGGTCACGAGCGATCCGTCCGTGGGGATGCTGGCGACCACCGGGTCCAGCTCCTCGGACTCGAGGACGGTCTGATACGTCCGCGTTCGCAAGGGTGTATCGGAGTGAGGGGCGTTATCGGGGATGACGAATACCGGATCGGAGTCCTCCATGCCGATGGAAACGTCGATGGTTCTGCCATCGGTGGTGTCGATCCGGCCGATCAGCGCCATGGGCTCGTTCGCATACTGATAGTGCTTGATGCCGCCGTATTCGACGGTGTTGAACATGGCCACCGCGCCGGCCACGTAGATGGGGCGCGCCTTCAGATCGAGATGGGAGGAATCATGATGGGTGGCCACCACCCGAAGTCCGGCGGCCATGGGTTCGGTCCCCACCACCACCAGCATCACCCCGCGATCCCGACTGTTCACGATCAGCCTGGCTCCCGCTTTCACCTGAGTGGGGGCGGTGAACTCCAAGAAACCGGCCACCTTCGCCTGTTTGATCACCTCTCGGGTGGAGAAATAGGCGCTGCGCGCGGCCTTCAGATACGCCTTGTACCCGTCGTTGAAGGCGAAGACCTCCTTGCGCTGATCCGGGGTGGCGAGTTCCCATCCGCTCTTCTTGCTCTCCCACACCGTCTTGAGCGGAGAGGCGGGGGCGGCAGCGGCAGGCTTGGCCTCCTGAGCGCCGGTCGAGGTAGCGACGGCGAGCGAAGCAACGAGGGTGAGGAGGGTAGGTTGCATGAAAACTCCAGGGAATGAGGGGACGTGGTTGCCTTGAGTCTATTGGGCTTCTCGCGGGCTCAGGACGTACGAGGTGGAACTCTTGTTGAAACCCGTGATCACCAGGCCCCGCGAGAATGCGGCCTTTGTCTCGGCCTCGACCCGGAGTTGTTCCGCGCGCGCCCGTTCGGGCTCCCGTCGGACGAGGTCATTCCAGGCCGGAGGAATCGCCACATAAGAGTGGCCCGGCGCGGAAACGACGGCCTCGCCCCGGGAAAGGGCGGAGACCCGGGGCGATTCGAGATCCCACAAAGCCAGCAGTCGATCGGTGGGAAGACCGTGATGCAGTGCCGATGTGGTCACGCCGTAAAAGTTGCTGAGATACTCGCGGACGGTGACCCCGAGAAGTTCGAGATTGAGGTGGGCGTTTTTGGCCTGCATGGGATCGAACGTCCAGGTGATGCGGCGAATCCCCATTGTCCGGGCGTGATCCCGCTGGGCCCACTTGAGACCCTGTCCCATCCCGGTGCCCCGAAACTCCGGCCGCACCGCCAGCATGTCGGAGTGCCAGAACACCTCGCCGTGGACGAAAGCGGGGACCGCGTAGGCGAAACCGCCGATGACCCCATCGTCGGTCTCCGCGATCAACACCGAGGCGCCGGCGTGCTGGCTGGCCTTCAGTTGAATCCGGCCGACGACCTCGATGTCCTCGACGTTCCAGACCTCGCGCTCGATGCGGCTCACCTCATCGAGATCCTGGTGCGACGTGGCTTCGCGAATGCGCATGTGTTTTGAAGAGAGCAAAACCGACGGGCGAACTCTAGCCGGAACGCGGCATCTGCCAAGATGGGCGGAATGAAGCGACGCGCCTTTCTCAAACTCGCCGCCGTCGCCCCGCCCTTCTCAACCGGGGCGGGCCACTCGGCATGACCCGGCTCGGTCGTCTGTGGCACGGGGACGCGGGCGGGCGGGAGGTCTTGAACCTCGGCTTCCCCCTCATGCTCTCGATGATGTCGGTCACGGTGCAGCACTTCGTCAACCGCATCTTTCTCACCTGGTGGTCGGCCGAAGCGGTGGCCGGCGTGACCACCGGTGGCTTCGCGATCTACGTGCTCACCGGACTCTTCAATGGCACCGCGGAGTATGCGACGCCTTTCGTGTCTCAGTACGTGGGGGCGAAGCGCGAGGATCGGATCGGGGCGGTGGTCTATCAGGCCGCGTACTTTGCCGCGCTGGCCGGACTGGTTGGCTATGGCCTCTCGTATTTCGTGACTCCCCTGTTCGATGCGGTGGGTCACGTCCAGTCGGTGCGGGTCCACGAGATCGCCTATGCCCGGATCATGCTGCGCGGAACCTTCCCGGTGGTTCTGATGGTCGCCTTCTCCACGTACTTTGCCGGCCGGGGCAAGACGAAGGTGGTTCTAGGGGTCACCACCGCGGCCACGCTCCTGAACGTCGTCTTCGACTGGGTTCTCATCTTCGGGAAGTTCGGAGCGCCGGCTTTGGGAACGGTCGGGGCGGGGTATGCCACCATTGCCAGCCAGGCCCTCGGCGCCTTGATCTATCTCCTGCTGATCATGAACGCCCCCGAACGCCTGGCTCACGGCTTTCTTGACTTCCGGTTCCAGCCCCGCATCTTCTCCCGTCTGCTCAAGCTGGGCGTGCCCTCGGGTCTTCAGCCCTCACTGGAGATCCTCGCCTTTGCCCTCTTCATGTTCGTCATCGGGAATATTGGAGTGGCTCCTCTGGCCGCCACCGCGATCGCCTTCAACCTGAACACCATCGTGTTCCTTCCCGCCGTGGGCCTGGGATATGGCGTCTCGACCCTGGTGGCCCGCTATCTCGGCATGCACCGGCCCGCTCTGGCCGATCGCGCGATCAAGTCCGGCCTGGTGATTACGCAGATCTACATGATCGTGTGCAGCGGCGCCTATCTTCTTTTGCCCGGACTGCTCCTCGCGCCCTACGCGGCGGGCGCCGACCCGGCCAGTTTCGGGGAAATCAGCGGCATCGCCACCGTCCTTCTTCGCTTCGTCGCCTTCTACTCCATCTTCGACATGGTGAACATCACCTGTGCCGGAGGCCTCAAGGGGGCGGGTGATACGCGCTTCCCCATGACCGCGACGGTGGTGATCTCATGGGTGGTCATGCTGATACCGACCTGGTGGTTCTGCGTGCGCGGGGGACAGGGCGTCTACGTGGCCTGGGTGTTCGCCTCGCTCTACGTGGTTGTCCTCGGCGTGGTCATGTTCGTCCGGTATCGTAAAGGCGCGTGGCAAAGTCTCCGAGTCATCGAATCAGACGCCCTACCGGCCCCCGATCTCCCCGCGTGAGGATGATGCGCGACCGAGCCCCGGTGAGGTGACCGTGAACAAGAATCTCGAAACCGCCATCATCCTCGCCGAGCGTTCGCAAGCGGAGGCGGAGGCGGTGGTGGCCACCTTCCTCGAGACGCCCGAGCCCTTCGCGCGTCAGTCGGCGGACAGGTGGTCCCCGGGCGAGAACGTCGACCATCTTCGTCTCGCCGTGCGTCCTCTCAATCTGGCCTTGCTGCTCCCGCGGTTCGCATTGCGCGTGTTCGGGAGACCGAGGCAGCACCGGCTCTACGAGCAGGTGGTCGAGCAGTATCGAGCGCGCCTGGCCAGAGGAGCCAAAGCGACCACCCCCTTTGTACCGGCCTCGCTTGCGCCGGGCACAGACCGCGAGAGGCTGATCCGCGTCTTCCGCGAGGCGTACGCGACCTACGCGGCCAGGCTTGGAAGGCTGGACGAAGCGTTGCTTGATTCGATCCGCCTGCCCCATCCAATCCTCGGTCGTCTCACGATGCGCGAGATGGCTTTCTTCACCCTGTATCACCTTCGCCATCATCATCAGGCGATCCGGCAGGCCGCGGGGCCCGCGTGACCTCCCTCCTGCGCTGGCTCCCTCGTTTCGCCATGGCTCTGGTGGCGGTCATCCTTTTGGGCCTGGGTCTCCGCAGTAACCCCGCGAAGCTCTCCGAGGGGCGCTTCTTTTCGGATGGCGCCACTTACTATTCGATGACCTGGAGTCTGGTGGGGGATCTCGACCTGGAATACACCGCGGCCGATCTGGCTCGGGTCAAGCGCGAGTACCCGGAGGGGCCGAGCGGCATCTTCCTGAAGCGGAGCTCCGGCGGTTTCGCCCCTTGGATCAAGCGTGTGCCGCCAGAAGAGAAGAGGCTCTACTTCGGCAAGGCCATGACCTACCCGGTCCTGGTAGCACCCCTGGTCGCGATCTTTGGAACCCGGGGTTTTCTGATCTTCAACGCGCTTTGCCTGGTCGTGGCCTGGGGGTGTGCGTTCGTCGAAATACGAAGGCGCGCCACCGATGTCATGGCGATGTTCAGTTCGGCCGCCCTGATTCTGGCCACCATCGCGCCCATATATGTCTTCTGGATCCAGCCCGAGCTCCTCAACCTGGCCCTGGTGTCGCTGGCCCTGCTGGCCTGGCGTCGCGACCATCCGCTGCTCTCGGCGCTTCTGTTCGGCATCGCCGGTTACACCAAACCCACGCACCTGCTGATGGCGGCCCCGCTCGGCCTGGCCCCCCTGTTCGAGGCGGACGCTCCCTTCGTGAAGCGCGGCCTCGAGGTGGTTCGACGAGGCGCCGTGATGATCGGCTGCGCCGCCTCTCTATTTGGAGTGAACACCCTGGTCACGGGCGAGTGGAACTATCAGGGCGGAGAGCGAAAGACCTTCGGCTCGGAGTTCCCCTTCGATCGTGGTGACCTGAGGGACGTCACCTTCGGGAACAGCGGCGAGTGGATGACCACCATGAAGCTCGGCCCTCTCGAGGAAGGCGAAGCGCAGACGCGCGGCGCGGGGATCGCGCAGTCCACGGTTGAGTTGCAGCAGATGTTCGTCGCCAATCTCGCGGATTTCTGGCTGGGTCGCTACGGGGGCGTGCTGCCCTACTTCGCTCCCGCGTTCCTGGCCCTCATTTTTTTTGCGCTGATCGGGCCAAGGGAAAAAGAGGGATGGTTCGCGCTCTCGGGTCTTCTGCTTTTCTATCTGGTCAGCATCCGTATCCTCCCCGGGCCCTCAAACTGGTACGGCGGTGGCGGCACGGTTGGAAATCGCTACTTCATGGCCGCCCTGCCCCTCACGGCGTTCTTCCTGCCCAAGGGCCGCGAACTTCTCGTGGCCCTTCTGGGGACGGCTCTGAGTGTCACCTTCCTTCTTCCGGCCTGGCTTCAGCCGATGGAGCATTCGCTCAAGCCCTCACTTCTCGCGAGTGCTCCCGGAGGGCCCCTCACTTTCCTTCGGGCCGAGCGCGCCATGCTGAACGACCTTTCGTTCTGCACCGACGCGTGGCGGAAGAAGCAGCCCTACGACGATGCCGAGGGCGATCCTCCGCTTCATCGTCCCGGCTCACGTAACGGCTATTGGCTCTACTTCCCGGATGACGGCACCTTCGGGCGCGAGACGATTCCCGACATGGTGTTCAAGGACGGCGAACCGATGGAAGGCTTTCGAGTGAAGCGGGGCGAGACCACCGAGGTCCTCCTCCGCGCGAACGAACCGGTCGACTGGATCGATGTCACGCTCTTCGCGGCCCAGACCGGGGACGACCTCGAAGTTGAAGCGGGTGGTCCGACCCAGCGAGCTCTGGTGCCGGCACTGGGCTCGGTGACTTTCAGGGTTTTCCCCGGCCCCCCCGTCATGTACTACGACTCGTTCGTCTACAGCGTGCATACCCAATCGCGTGGCGTCGCCATCGCGCCCAACCCCTCCTCCAGCCAGACCGAGCACGCGCTGGTGCGACTGGCTCTTCACGTGAGCCCTCGTTCTTGAGGCGGGGGGCCGCAGTCAGCAGCAAGGAGCGCCACGCTTAGCCCCCCGTACCCCCGGTCGCTGCGGGCGAGTGAATCGCCCTCCGCTTCTGGCCTCGGGCTGGGGATCGCGGGCCGCAGCGCGGATCACCATGCTTAGCCCCCCGGCTCCCCGTCGTTTCGGGCGAATGACAAACGAGCGGCAGCGACTTTGCGGTGGAGGGGTCCGCGCCGCGGAGCCCTCCAGAAATCGCCCTCCGCTTCTGGCGCTCAGGCACGAGACTCGCGGTCTACTTCGATGCTCCGAGTGTGAGTTTGACGGTGCGGGTCTTGCCGTCTCGCCAGACCTTCATGTTCACGGTGGCGCCGGGCTCGATGTACGAAAGCCGGCCCGACAGATCCGCCTGACTCGCCACCGGCTTGCCGTCGATCTCCGTGATCACGTCACCGACGGTGATGCTGTTGCGGTCCATGTCGACTCCGGACAGACCCGCGCGGGCGGCCGCCGACCCTTTCTCCACCGTCATGATGACCGCGCCCCGCACCCCGAATCGGCGCTCCACCAGACCGTCGAGCCGGCTGTCCAGTCCCACCCCGATGACCGGCCGGCGCATCTTGCCGAACTGGATCAGTTGAGGGACGACCCGGCTCACCGTGTCCACCGGCACGGCAAAACCGATTCCGGCGTTGGCGCCGGAGGGGGAGTAGATCGCGGTATTGACCCCGATCAGCCGGCCCGAACTGTCGAGAAGAGGTCCGCCCGAGTTGCCGGGATTGATGGCGGCGTCGGTCTGGATCACATCCTCGATCGGCGTATTGAGCACGCTCGCGATGGTGCGCCCCAGGGCGCTTACGATTCCGGTGGTGAGGGTGTGATCGAGGCCGAAGGGATTGCCGATGGCGAAAACCTTCTGCCCCACTTCGAGATTCGCGCTGCCGCCCACCGGAATGGGCTTCAGATCGCTCTTGGCGGCGGTGACCCTGATGACCGCGAGGTCGAGTTCGCGGGCGAAGCCCACCAGCGTGCCCACGAGATTCTTGTCCTGCAGGGTCACCCTGATCTCGGCCGAGCGCGAACCTTCCGCCACCGGCTGGACCACGTGGTAGTTGGTGACGATGTGACCGAGGTCGTCCCAAACGAAGCCGGACCCTGTGCCCGTGGCCTGTTCCGAGACCGTGCGATTCCAGAAATCCACCTGCTGTTCGGTGGTGGTGATGAAGGCCACGGCGGCCTGCGACGATTTGAAAAGGGCAATGGTCGCGCGCTCATCGGGATCGAGATTGCGATCTCGTGAACTCGCCTCCGGTCGACTCTGCGCTTCCGCCACCGAGGGGCGCGACACCACGTCCTTGAGGTCTCTTCCGAAGTAGGCTCCCAGACCTGCGCCGAGGAGAAGGGCCGGAAAGAAGACGCGTCCAAGTCTCATGGCCCGGATTTTAGGGTTCTTCTCCGGTTGGAGGCCAAGGCGGCGAGCCCAGGTCGCAGATAATCCAGATGTTCTTGTGACCCCTGCCTCCGAATCGCTCATGACCGCCCGCCTGGCCAGGGCTCTCGCCTCCATCTGGGCGATCGGCGCCGTCATGCGTCTGCTCTTTGTCTGGTTTGAGCCGAAGACCGCGCCCATTGCCGACGAAACCATGTGGCTCATGGCCTTGAACCGGATTCCGGCCGCCCATTTCTCGCCCTTTTCGAACTATCCGATCTTCCACCCGCCGCTGTATCCGTACTTTCTGGCCGCGGTCCATGCGGTCTTTGGCAGCCTGCTGGCCATCAAGCTCGTCCAGGCCCTGGTCGGAAGCCTGCTCATTCCGGCCGTCTTCCAGGTCGCCTTCAAGGTGTTCGGTCCGCGGTGTGCCGTGGTCGCCGCCCTCCTCGTCGCCTTCTATCCGGAACTGATCTGGTACTCCGCTCACTTCTGGTGCGAGACGATCTTCCTCTCCCTCGTTTGGTGGGCGATCGAGCGGCTCCTGGTGGCGGACGAAACATCGTCGTTCCGCGTCGCGGTCATGGCCGGAGTTCTCTTCGGCCTGGCCGTCCTCACCCGGGAGACCGTGCTTTATCTTCTTCCTTTCGCCGCGCTCTGGCTCGCGCGTTCGAAGCCACGGGTCCGGGCGTCTCTCGCGATGGTCGTGTTGGGGGCGGGGCTTGCGGTCATCGCGCCCTGGACGCTGCGAAACTGGATTCAGTTCAACGCATTCATCCCGGTTTCCACCGGGGGAGGGCTGAATCTCTATCAGGGGAATTCCGAGATCTCCCGCGACGAGGTCTACCACGAGTACTACGCGAACGAAGGCAAGGTCGAGCAGTACCAGTGGGCGCGCACCGAAGGCATCAAGGCTATCTGGAGGCGGCAGCCCGGCTGGCTCTTCGAAAAGATCCGAGACGAAGGGCCGAGGCTAGCCGAACTCGACTCCCTGGCGTTGATCCACCTGCGGAGGGGCGCCTACGAGAATCCAACCTGCGGCATTTACACAGGTGTGGCGGCGATCGTGCTGATCCCGTGGATCCTGATCGCTCTCGGTTCGGTGCTGGCCCTGGCACGAGCCCCGGTGAATCGCCGGACCGCGCTCCTGGCCGGCCTGCTGCTCGCCTATCTGGCGCTGCACGTCGCGACCCATGGGTTTTCTCGGTATCGACTTCCTGTCGTTCCGGTTTTCATGATTCTGGCTGCATCCCTCCTCGAACTCGATTGCCGAATCGGCCGCACTCCCGGCCGCCGGCTCCTGCTGATTGGTCTTGCAGCGGCGTTGTCACTGCTTTGGGCGCCGTCATTGCTTGATCAGATCGGCCACCTGGGATTCGCGGCGCCTCCGACATCCGAAGCCTTTGCTCCGATCTGTCGTGTCCAGTCGTGATGCATGCGCGCGGCTCGGCTTCTTCGTCGGGTCTGGTCTTCAGGGTGCGCCTGGCTCGGTACGCGGGCTTTCCACCGAGCGCCGGCGAGGTTATTATTCAACGGAATCCGGCATGGTGCCGTTCCAATTCCTGACAGAGGTTGTTTGACCATGCCGAGAGCGCTCCGGTTCCTGACCCCGTTCGGCGTCCTTCTCATCGCTGCGTGCGGGTCGACGACTCCCGCCGCGACGCCCTCCGCACCCTCAACCCCCGTAACCGCGAGCACGCCGACCGCCCCTGCCCCTACACCGGCCCCCGCCGCATCGCTGCCTTCTTCCTGTCGCGGGATCCCGGCGGCCATCGGAACCGACAGGGGCTGTCATCTGGAGGCGTCCGACTTCTTGAGGGCGGTGACCGAGGGGGTGTCGGCCGCGCAGAACGCCACGGTGGTGGATCCCGACTCGAAGGAAACCTACGCTCTGGTTCAGAACGGCCTCATCCAAAGCCCGAGCGTGTACCTGAAGGTGATCATCGACACCCTCGACCGGCAGGGACTTTGCGCCGTATACAACGGCGAGGAAATCGACGTTCGCAACTCGAATGCCTACAACGAGCACTTCGACGTCATTACCTCAAGCGGGGGCTCCTGGATCAAGTACATGTCCACGTGCAGCCCGGCCCTGCCGCTTCCTGCCATCGTAACGCCTCCCGTCCAGGATGCGGAGTGCAATCTCGCCCCGAGCAAGGAGGCCTACTGCGACCGGCCCGCGTCCACATACGGGGGCGACGTGTCTGCCGCCCTGGACGAGCTGATCGCCCAGGATCGCCAGCTTGCGCAGCCTCTGATCTTCGACTTCGGCGACCGGCTTCCCGGACTCGACAACGGCTGGAAGGTCACGAACGTGCCCCTGTACTTCTCGGAACTGCGCAAGAGAGTCCGAACCAAGGGGTACTGCAGCATCTACAACGGGGACGACGAGTTGTGGATCAAGAAAGGGACCAACCGTTTCTCCGAGCACTGGGACCTCTTGAAGTCCGAGGGATACAGCCTCCGGCTGTTCGCCGCCGCTTGCCACGACGCGGCCTTCTGATCGGACCCGGCCGGGCAGTTGCCATCGAGCCACGGCGTGCGATAAACTAACCTTGTAGCGAGATTTCGTGAGAGGCTACCGCCCTGTTGGTGGGGCCTCAACCACCG
The DNA here is from genome assembly GCA_031362685.1 of Vicinamibacteria bacterium. Lineage (GTDB taxonomy): Bacteria > Acidobacteriota > Vicinamibacteria > Fen-336 > JAGNNV01 > JAGNNV01. The sequence continues at coordinate 10,681 of JANLSZ010000398.1, forward strand.
AGCCTCTTGCAGGAGTCGACACCTTGAAGGCGTCGGCCCGCAGGGGAAATTCCTTTTAGGAGACATGCATGCGACTTCTTCATTCCGGGCTTACTCTGTCGTTCGCGCTCGCACTTGCCGGCTGCGGCGATGGCCTGACCCAAAGCGGAACGCCCTCCTCGCCAACCGGCGGCGGGGCCACGCCCACCCCCGCGGCCACGCCCACCCCAAGCCCAACCCCGACCGCCACCCCATCGGTCAAGAGTTGCTCACTCGCCCCCCAGCGGAACTGTGCGGCAGACACCGGTCCTTCCGAATTCGGCTGTTGCACGGAGAGGAATATCGGAAGTCCCGAAGCCGGATTTTCATCCGCGATCGATGACGCCCAGGGGTTTGTTGCGGCCAACCGCCCCGAGTTCTTCGACTCCGGAAGAGTCAAGTCGGGTTCCGAGCGTTCTTACACGGCCGCGGTGGTGAAGCGACTCACCGAGGAAACGGGTATCTGCTCCGCAGCGCCATCGTACATTCCCGAGGACGAAATCGCGCTCAAGAGCACGCAGGCGCAGAGTCAGATCTTCGACATAATCCAGGGGAACGGGACGCCGACCCAGCGCTACGCGACTCTGTGCAGACCCGCTGTGTTTTGACGAGCGGACCGGACTTGCCCTGTGGGGCCAGCGGTCGCTCGACCAAAGGAAGAACATGATCCGATCCTTGCTTGTCAGGCGCGTGTGGCTGGGCTTGCCACTGACGCTGGTCTTTTCAGGTTGTGGCGATGGGGTGGACACGACGCCGTCGACTCCGACGAGTGCCGCCACACCAACTCCCGTGGCAACTGCGACCGCAACCCCCTCCCCCACCGCCGATCCCAGCGTGAAGAGTTGCTCCCTGCCCCCCCTGCCGAACTGCTCGACCGCCAGTGGCCCGTACGAATTCGGGTGTTTCACCGAGAGGAATATCGAGAGCGCGGAGGCCGCGTTCCTGACCGCGATCCAGGAGGCGCAGGATTTCGTGGCGTCGACCCGGTCGGAGCTCTTCTCCTCAGGCAAGGTCAAATCGGGATCTGAGCGTACTTACACGGCCGCCGTGGTGAAGCGGATTACGGAGCTAAACGGTATTTGCGCTGCCGCGCCGCCATTCCTTCCCGAAGATGAGGTCACCTTGAAGAGCCGGCAGGATAGAGGCGAGATTTTCGACATCATCCAGGGCGACGGGTCGCCGCGCCTCAAGTTTGTGACTCTGTCTCTGCCTTCCATCTTCTGACCCTCTGACTCGGGCCGGAATCGGGACACGTCTCAAGGTCGGCCCTGGTCCGGCCTTCCCCTTCGCCGCGAAGCGAAAAGGACGGACTGTCGAACCACCCCCAGGCCGTAGCGGACGCTGCGCCTGAAGTTGATCGACGACGCCTCCTTGAAATAGCGCGTCGGAACCGACACCTCGCCGATCCGGTAACCCCGCGCGAGAATCTGCATCAGAATCTCATTGTCAAAAATGAAATCGTCGGAGTTGTCCTCCCACGGCACGGCTTCGAGCAGAGCGCGCGAGTAGGCCCGGAATCCGGTGTGGTACTCCGAGAGTTTCGCCCCGGTCGCAAGATTCTGGAAAAGTGTGAGGGCCCGGTTGGCCACGTACTTGTACAACGGCATGCCACCCGACAGCGCGGTGCCTCCCAGGATCCGCGAACCCAGGCCCGCATCGTATTCCCCTGAAGTGACGAGCGCGGCGATGGCCGGCACCAGCGCGGGCGAGTACTGGTAGTCCGGGTGGATCATGACCACGACATCGGCGTTGGTCTTGAGCGCGGCCCGGTAGCAACTCTTCTGGTTGGCTCCGTACCCTTGGTTGTGAGGGTGGACGGCGTGAAGGATCCCCAGGGCCCTTGCGATGGACGCGGTGGCATCCGAACTGGCGTCGTCGACCAGGAGGACTTCATCAACAACTCCGTGGGGCAACTCGCCATACGTTCGCTCCACGGTGGCCGCGGCGTTGTAGGCAGGCATCACCGCGAGGATGCGCTTTCCGTTGAGCATAGTGTCGACTCTATTGCGCTTCAGTCGGGGCCGGGGCGGCCGCGGTCGCGATCACCACCAGCAGGATAAGCAGGGGAGCCAGAGAAAATCCGGTTGCCTCCTTGGCGAAGAACAGGGCCATCATCAGCCACAGGACGCCGATGAAAGCGGCCGGAGCCTTGGGGAGTTGGATGAGAAGGCACAAGGCGATGGCTCCCGCGATCCATGGCCCGAGGAGGAGGACGGCGTGAAACAGCGTGGTGGTTCCGATTCCAACGTAGTCTGCGATATTGACGATACCGACCCCCGGCGCCATGTCTCCCGTTCGCTCGGTCGCCAGGACGTAGGAGCCTGGGTCGAGCAGGGCTACGGAGCCAACGAGCGCCGCATATGACGTGACTGCGGCGAGGATGAACCGCCTCGCCTGAGATCCGTTCGGGTGAAGCTGGAACAGCGGAGCGAATAGCACAACCAGCATGGCACGGTGATCAATGGTTGTTGCGGCGCCGGCGAGCAGACCGGCTATCGCGGCCTTTCCCTGCCCCGCCAACGCGAGGGCCAGAAAACCGACGGCCAGCCAGGGCAATTGAACGGCGCCGAACACGACTCCTATCGCAACCGGAGGCAGCAGGCCAACCGCTGTCCACGCCAATGGGTATTGCGCGGGCGCCACCAGTCTCCCGATGACTACCAGGAGCACACCCAGCGACAGCACCAGGACCGCGCGAGCGTCGACGAAGCCGAGGGGCGAAAGAGCGAGAGTCAGCAGAGCCGTGCCTGGTGGAAACAACGCCTGCCTGGGCTCAAGGGGCCGAGGTGGTTTTAGAGTGAAACTGCTTGACCACGCCTCTCTTCCCAGAGCGCGGTGGCTGCGGTTCGCTGCATAAGGGCTAAGGCCTGAGGCGAGGATGGCCGCGTCGGCAGGAGCCTGTACCGCCCATTCATCGGCCGCGATGACCACACCGGTTCGAGTTCCGATGCCTCCCATCAGCGCTGTCGGAATCAAGACGACGGCGACAATCGCCAGAGCCACGAGGAAGGATCGAGCGCGAGCGCTCGCGCCCAGCGCTGCGGCCACCGCGTAACCAAGCGCCAGACCCCCCGCCAGGCCGCTCAAACCCAGTGCAAGCGGATCGCCGGTCCAGGCTTGGCGAGTCCGCGGTGAAAGTGCGGTGACAAGCGTGTATCCCATTGAGGGGAGGCCCGCCGTGCTCGCCGCTTCCCAGGCGCTACGGAAAAATGGCCCGCCGGCGATTGTCGTGGCCAACCCGAGCAGGGCCAGAGGGGTCACGGCAACGTCGGCGGATGCGCCTTCCAGCAGGACGCCGATGGGCAGGAATACGGCGACGGCGATGAGGTAGTTTGCGTGCGCGACGCGCGAGAAGTAAACGACGGCGAGGAGACTGACACTCCCGGCGGTGAGGGCGACCCCCAGGCCCCCTCGCCGGATTTGAGCCCGGACCAGAAGGGCGCCCCAGGGCGCCAGCAGGAGGTAGAAGATGTGGAAGGGGAACGCGTCGCGAAGCGAACCCACGCCGCCGAAATACAAGATGAGGTTCCCGATGCCGAAACCGGGTGTGCCCCCGAGGGGGTAAGGGTCGCCGGTCACGCCCGCGTTGTATGAAACGATATCGTTCCAGAAGGCTCCGGGGTTCAACAATGCCACCGGAACCACCACTGCGGCGAAGACACTCAGGCCGGCGTAGAGGGGCCGGCGCAGTCGAGACCACGTTTGACCCCGCGCGAACTCGCGGAATGAACCCACGCCGGACCAATGCACAAGCAGGAAAGGTGCGAAGGGCCAGGCGAGTTGCTTGGTCGCGCAGGCAAAGCCGAGAAGCGCGCCCGCCCACCCCATGCGTCGATATTGACCGGCGACCACGCTTGAAAGCAGCAGGGCCACAAAGACCATGTCGTTGGCGCCGAAGGCCTGGTGCCAGTAGATCAACGGATTCAGGCCAAGAATGGCGGCCACGACAAGGCGCCGCGTCGAATCCTCAAAGAGACGGGTACCTGCGAATATGGCAAGCAGCAGTGCGAGCGAGCTGACGATTCTGGCGTCGAATCCGCCCGTGAGCGCGCGCGACCCCAGATAGAAAGGCAGGGTGAGCAGGTGGGTACCGGGCAGGTAGGCGTGATGGTGCAAGATTGGATTCTCACCATAAGACCGCCAAAAGGCCGAAGCGCGCGCCTCCTTGCCCAGGATGCTGTCGGAGTAGTCGGCGCCGTAGGGACTCTCTCCAGACCGCAGGAGGTCCATGGCCAAGGGCAACTGGACTACGCCACCATCCTGGCCGAACGGGCGGCCCGTGACGATACCGACTGACACGTAAAGGAAAGTCGGGAAAAGGACGATCGTTGTGACACCAAGGAAGATCACACAGGTGCGGGCTCGAGCCGATGCCCCACGTATGGCGACGCCCAGGTAGACAGCGGCCAGTAAAACCGAAACGCCTGAGACGAGCAGAGCCAGAGGGTCCCGGTCGAAGCTCGGGCCGCGGGGAAGCGCCCAGCTGAGCCATCTCGGGGCGCTCGTTGTACCGAGGCCGTGCAACAGCCTCCAGCTGAGCGCGTGGGACGGGTCGCGAATCAGCAGATCTGCGGCGACCAGCAGAAGCAGGCCAGGAACCACGACGGCGTCGAGGGTTGGTCTCTGGCTTTTCGGGTTTGGAAAGAGGGCACCCGAGGCAGAGGGCTGCATTCGATGTGATTCTATCGGACCATTCCCGCAGCGAGGACCGGGCCCGAACGCACTTCCTAGAACCGCGCCGGGCGGCAGGTCACGGCATAGCCTGGAGGGTTGAACGTGTTCGCATTGCTCTGGTAGATGTCGTACGGCTCGCTGTAGTCGTTGGTGGTCTTGATCGCGACCTCGTCCCCGGGGCCGCCGGGCTTTGCGCAAACCTTGTAGTCCCTCTCCAGGATGCGCGCGACGCCGGCCTGATAGGCCACTCGATCGAGGACGGTATCCCCGTCGAAGATGGGGGACTGCTCCACCTGAAGTTTGCTGATCGCCGCGGAGATGATCGACTGGAACTGTGCCGGGTTGTCGCGTTCCCTGGTGCAGCACCCGAAGACTCCAGGAGGATCGCCGCCAGGGGTGCCCTCTCCCGCGGGTTGCCCGCATTCGGGCTTGACCGGGAGGCCACACGCCAGGCCCTGGCCCAGTGTGATGGCGGTGGGCGTTGGTACCGGCGTCGCCGCTACGGGTACCGGAGTTGTTGTGGTCGCCGCTGTGGGCGTCGTGCCATCGCCGCAACCGGGGAATGACGCTAGGCTGGCGAACAGAACAACCACTGATTTCCGCATGAGAATTGGCTCCTTGATTCTGGTCTGGAGGCTGAATGAACCAAGAATCCTAGCAGACCGCCACGTTACAAGACGCTCGTAAGACATGACGCTCCGTCATCGAGATGCTCGCGAGTGCTGTTCCGAGGGCCTCAACGCGGAGCCGAGGGTTGCGAGGATGGCCTGGGCTGCGATGCGGTGAGCCAATTCGTTCGGATGCTCGTCTCGGGCGCCCTCCACCACAAGCAGGTGCCAGTCCATTCCCAGGTAGTAGGGCAGTAGGTCCACGAATGTTGCCCCCACCGACCGGCAGGTCGCGGCCATCTTCTCGTGGATGGACGCGAAGGGGTAGCGCTCGTCGAGAGGGTTGGCGAACATGGGAAAAAGAACCACGACGAATGGCACCCCTTTCTCCCGGCACAGGCTTGTGATCCGCTCGAGGGATTTCTGCACCGCCCGAAATCCCGGCGCCCCATCGCGATACAAGGCCAGATGATTCTCGATGCGGTCCCGATTCTCACGGGTGGCCCGAAGTCGATCGGCGACCAGTCTCAGCAGAGCCGAGTGTCGCCAGACGGGCGGATGCCGCCCCACGGCCTCTCTCCAATCGACGGCCCGGCGTCGCTCCGCCGCATCGGGGTCCTCGGCGTCGTTGAGTACGTAGCCCAGCACCAGAACATCCGGCGAATAGGAGAACGCTTCGTCCTCGATGATCTTCCCTTCCTGCTCAGTGTCGATTCCCGGCACGGCCAGCACGATGGATTCCCAGTTCTCAGAGCGAGCGAACGAAAGGCCGCGTTCCGTGCGCTTGGGATACGTATCGTCGAATAGAACGCCCGCTCCATAAGTGAAGGAGTCGCCCACGAAGACCGCTCGGCGAACGCCCGCCGGCTTTTCCATACTGTGCTCCACATCCCGGTATCCCGCGGCGTTCATCGGCTCACGGGCGCGCCGACCCCGAACCGGGGAATAGCCGCCCTTGGCCAGCTGGGCAGGATTCGCGAACCGCACCAGCCCCTCAAGGGCCAGAGCAGCGAGGCACAGTCCAAACATCAGCAGGAGGGCTTCGGCGAAACCGCGCTTCCGCCCCCCGCGGTGATGCCGTTGATCGTAGTACCCCCGCTCAGGGTCGGTCCAGATGGGCTCGTCGGTCATCGGGGTGGCGGGCTTTGCGTCTCATGGGCAGTGGATCTGCGTCCCAGCCAGACGAACAGCCCCGAGATCGACAGCAGAACCACGAGAGTGGCGGCCACGATCGAGAAAGCGAGAGCGCTCTCCGAGGAGAGCCCCACCTGCTTGAAATAAAGGACGTAGACACCCTCCCGCAGTCCCCATCCGTTGAATGAGATAGGAATTGCCTGAATCAGGGTGCAGAGGGGGACCATGAGCAGGCTGGTTCCGAGGTCCAGAGGAATGCGCAGAGCCCGAGCCACCATGAAGAAGTATGAGACTCCCAGGAATTGGAGAACCAGGGACAGGAGGAACGCACCGACAATCGCACCCTGGTTCGCGCGATAGGCGTTCACCGCCCCCTGGGCCAGGGCGAACTTCTCCGAAAGCCAGGGGAACCGGCGGGCGCCGGCGCCCTCGAGGATGGAGGTCATTCGGCCCGGTTGGAGGAAGAGCGCGCCCATGACGAGGAAGAGCACAGTGAGGGCCAGGAGGATGACCCGGGCCCCGGTGAGGCCCTGAACGATGGGGCCGCCGAGGAGGTAGGCCGGCCCGGCGATGAAGTAAAGAGCCACGAAGCCGACGATCCGATCGACCGCGGCCACGGTCAGAGACGCGGTATGCGATCCGGCGGCGCGGGCCGCCTCCTGCACCCGGACGACGTCGCCGCCCACGTTGCTGGGCAGAAAGTTCGCGAAGAACGCCGACACCAGGTACGACTGAGTGAGCGCGCCAAAGCGGGACGTTCCCCCCAGCGCGTCGAGCAGGATCTTCCATCTCCAGGTGGAGAGGACGACCACGACGACGTAGATGGTGATGGCGACCGCGAAGAGCCGGTGCTCACCGTCGCGGAAATGACGGAAGACCTCCGCCAGGTCGACCCTTTGCAGGAGGTAGGCAAGGAGGCCCACGGAAAAGGCGGCCTTGACGACGAAGAGGAGAGTGCGTTTCAAGGTGGGCTTTGAAGGCAAGGAGAATATACCGAAGCCAGCCGAGGTGGGCCTGAATCATGGCGCCCCTTCGTTCTTCTGTATAGTCGCTTCGGGAACATGACCCCCTCCATCGGTCGGGTTCGGCGGAACCGTTCAAGGCGCCGTTCTGCTTGCTACCGCATTGCTGTTTCAAGGGGCCTGCGGGTCAGGGACTTCGCCGCCGTCCTCTCCCTCCGCGGTTCAGCCGGCTGCGACTCCGACTCCGAAGCCGCTCAATATCGTCGTGATCATGACCGACGACCAGGAGGAGGCGAGCGCTTACGACATGCCCTTGATGCAGTCGCTGATCGCCGCTCAAGGCGTCACCTTCCAGAATGCGATCGCCACTACACCGCTTTGCGGTCCGTCGCGCGCGACCATCCTGTCCGGGCGATGCGCCCACAACCATGGGGTGAGAAGCAACGCGGCGCCCCTGGGAGGGTACGGGATCTATCGGGACAGCGGCAAGGAAAGCGATTCGATTCCCGTGTGGCTCAAAGCCGCGGGCTACCGCACCGCTTACCTTGGCAAGTACACGAACGGCTACGGTCCCGGTTGGACCTCCAAGCCTCCGGGGTGGGACGACTGGCTCGCGCTGACCGAGCCGCAGGCCTACACCAACTTCACTTTCAATGAAGACGGGCGCGACTTCAAGTCGACGTCCGGCGAGTACCAGACCGACTACCTGACCACCCGCGCCCTGGAGTATCTGCGCCGCACCGAGGAGAAGGACGACCAGCCGTTCTTCCTGATGGTGGCCCCCTCGACAGCGCGGTCGCCGGCAATCCTCAGCAGGTGGCCAAGCTCACCGAGCGCATGAAGGCGCTGGCGGCGTGTCGCGGCGCCTCCTGCCGATAGCCCTCGCGCGACCTCGAACGCCGGCGGGCCCTATGTTGGAGCGAGTTGCGTCATTCGCTTGTCCAGGAGGGCGACGATGTCCAGGTTGAATCGGCGGAGAGTATTGGTCTCCCCTGGATCAGCTTCGAGATCGTAGAGAATCTGGATCGAGTCGCGAAAGCCCGGGCGAATGTATTTCCATTTTCCCGACCGGATGGCGGCAACGTCACTTGACATAAAGAAGAAGAACTCCCGGCCGCCATTCATGCCCGTCCCCGGGATGCGATCGACCTCGCCGGTGAGGAGCTTCGCGATGTTGACACCGTCATAGTCCTTCGGCGGCATGGGGGCGCTGGCCAGGCTCGCGAAGGTGGGGAACAGATCCAAGGTCGATGCCGGGTCCTTGATCAGGCGGTTCGCGGGGATCTTGCCGGGCTGCCAGACGATGGCCGGGACTCGAATGCCGCCCTCATTGATATTGCCCTTCCCATAGGTGAGGGGTCCGGGCGAACCCACCGCAGGCCCGTTGTCGCTCAGGAAGACGACGATGGCGTTGCGGTTGCGACCCGTCTCCTCCAGGGCGCGCATCACCTGACCGACCGACCAGTCGAGTTCTCCGACCGCATCTCCATAGGGCCCCCAGCCTGCCGTTCCGACGAAAGCCGGCGCGGTGATGTTGGGGGTATGCGGAGCATGGTGGGCCAGGTGAAGGAACAGCGGCTTGTCGGCGGGCGTCCGCCGGATGAATGAAGTGGCTTCGTCGGTGAGACGCCTGGTCAGCAGGTCCATCCCCGGGAAATCTTTAGTGATCTGCTCGCCCATGATGAAGTCGGTGACGGGAGGAGAACTGAGCATGCCGTAGAAGTACTCGAAGCCGAGGCGCAGCGGCATCTCGTTGACCTTCGCGCCGAGGTGCCATTTGCCGATGATGCCGGTGGCATAGCCCTGGTTCTTCAGAACCTGCGCGATCGTCACCTCACCCGCGCGCAGGGCGCCGCCGTTGTTCCAGGTCACGCCGTTCCTGACCCCGTACCGACCGGTCAGGATCGAAGCGCGCGACGGCGCGCAGATGGGCGTGGGAACGTACATGGCCTCGAAGCGGGAACCCTCGGCGGCGAGGCGGTCGATGTTGGGCGTCTTGTTCAACGGACTGCCGTAGGCCCCGAGGTCTCCATAGCCCATGTCATCGGCGAGTATGACCACGATGTCCGGCGGGCCGGGGCGGGGTGTGGGAGTGGCCACGGCAACGACACTCGCGGTGCCGGTGGTTGAAGTGGGCGCCGCCGGTCCGCCGCATGACGCGATGACCAGCGCGCACAGGACACCGCTGGCCCACAACCATGCCGCATCGCGGTGACGTCCCCAAGCCATTCCGGGCAGAATATCCGATTTTTTGCACGCGGGGGGCCGGGTTCGGCTCGCATGACTAGAATTGCCGTCTGATGACTGAAGATGACGCCCCCAAGAGTTCCTTCGAAATCGCCATGGCGCGTCTGCGCAAGAAGGACGCGGAGAGCGGGGAGAGCATCCGCGAACTCTCGGCCGCCCAGAAGGAGGAGATCGCGGAGATCCGGCGGGTCTACGAGGCGAAGATCGCCGAAGTCGACATCATGAAGCGGCCCAACCTCCCCCCGGGCCTTCCGGAGGAAATGCGGGAACAGGTCGACCTTCTAAACGAGCAGTATCTGCGCGAACGCGACCTCTTGACCGCCGAACGCGAAGTGAAGATCGAAGCCATCCGAAGCCGCGCGCCCAGGGAGTAGTCCCCTTGACGGTTCGATGAGGTCTCCGCGTTACTTCAGTCCACCGATCCTCCTGAGCCTGGGCTCGATTCTCGCGTTCCTGATCGCGGCCGAGGGTGCGTCCCGGCTGGCCAGAGTCAGTGTCGGCACGGTCCAGATCAACCGCGCGGTGGTGATGATGAGTTCCAATCCGAAGCTCGGTTTCGAACTCTCTCCGAACTCCTTCGTGTCTTCCGAAGTCGACTACCGGATAAATCGCGCCGGATTCCGCGGGGCCGAACTCGCGGAGAGGCGAACGGGCGTGCGACGGCTCGCCGTGTTTGGCGACTCGATCGTCTTCGGCTATTGGGTTGCGGAAAAGGACGCCTTCCCGGCCCAGCTCGGCGCCATCCTTGGCCCGGGGGTGGAGACCCTGAATCTCGGCGTGCCCGGGTACAACCTCGATCAGGAAGTTGAAAACCTGCGCAGCCGGGTGGATTCACTTCGCCCGGATCTAGTGGTGTTTGGTTTCTGCCTGAACGATCTCGACGGGCTGTTGAGTTTCGAATACGGTCTCACTCAGGCCCGACAGGAGGCCCGCAGCGGTCCCCGACGCGCCCTCGAATCCCTCCTTTCCTTCTCCCGCTTCGCGGCCTGGATCGAGTACCGGCTTACTGAGCGCGATGCCCGGGCGAACTTCGCAAGAGCGAGAAACCCATTCGGCGGTGAACTCTACGAGGCTTCGTTCCCGTCGCTCGAGGCCCATCTCGACACGAGCCTCGCGACTTTGGCTGGGATGGTAAAGCCTCGCGGCATTCCGACGGCCATCGCGATCTTCCCGATCCTCGGCAACAAGTTCGAGAACTACCCGTATCGGGATCTGCACGCACGGATCGGGCGCGCCGCCGAGCGAGCCGGCCTTCTCTCCGTCGACCTCCTACCGTGCTTTGAACCCTACGCGTTCCGCGACGTTCGCGTGGACGTGATCCATCCCAATCCCATGGGCCACCGGATTGCCGCCCACGCGTCCGCCGATAGTCTCTTTGCCCAGCTCTTTCCAGACGAGAAGAAGCCGGCGGGCCTGGACCGTTCCTGTTCCAGCTATCGATCCGCGGAGTTCGTGACGGTGAGAGGCTACTGAACCGACCTTGAGTCCGCTTCCACGGAACACTCGACAGACGTTTAACGTTTCTATAATATTAGAACTATGGAAATACGAGAAGCGGTTCAGCGGCTCGGGGCTCTGGCCCACGAAACGCGGCTTTCCGTGTTCCGCCTGCTGGTGCGCCGAGGCCCGTTGGGCCTGGCCGCCGGCGAGATCGCGGCACGAATAGGCATAGCCCCGCCGAATGCTTCGTTTCACCTCGCGGAGCTCGCGCGGGTGGGCCTCGTCACCGCGAAGCGGGATGGCCGGAGCGTCATTTACGCCATCGATTTCGCCTCGATCGCCGGCCTCGTCGACTACCTTCGCGAGAACTGCTGCGCCGAGGAAACGCCGATTGTGCCTTTGAACTCGATAACCAGGAGAAAGAAAAATGGAAATGCTTGATCGTCAGGACAAGGAAGCCGTGGTCGGCAATGTGCGAGGGAAGTACGCCACCATCGCACTTGAAGGAGGATCGTGCTGTGGCTCGTCGGGCTGTGGTTCGGGCGGTGAAGAGGCGGTGACCCTCGATATCGGCTACTCGAAGCAGCAGTTGAAGGGGCTTCCCGAGGGGGCGAACCTCGGCTTGGGTTGCGGGGCGCCCATCGATCATCTCGCTCTTCAGCCCGGAGAAACCGTGGTCGATCTCGGGTCCGGCGCCGGGATCGATGTCTTCCTCGCCGCGGACAGCGTGGGCCCCTCCGGCAAGGTGATTGGCGTCGACATGACGCCGGAGATGCTGGCGCGGGCGCGTCGCAATGCGGTGAAGGCGGGTATCACCAACGCGGAGTTCCGCGAGGGCCGGCTGGAAGATCTGCCCGTGGAGAGCGGAACGGTGGACGCCATCACCAGCAACTGCGTGATCAATCTCGTGCCCGACAAGGCGGTGGTCTTCAAGGAGATCGCGCGCATCCTCAAGCCGGGCGGCCGCATCGTGATCTCGGACATCGTTCTCGACAAGGTGTTGCCGCCCGAGATCGAGAAGGATGTGTATGCCTACGTCGGATGCATCTCCGGCGCGGCGCTTCGCGAGCCTTACTTCGCGATGCTGAAGGAAGCCGGCCTCGGCGACATCGAGATCCTCAAGGACATCGACTATGGCGCCGTAGTGATCGACCACGCCCGCGCCGAAGCGGAGCGCCTGGCCGCCAAGGCCGGGGTCGAGGTCGAGTCGTTGCGCGGCTCGGTCCGCTCCGTGACCTTCCGCGCCAGAAAAGCGGCGGCATCGCCAAAGGCCGACCCCAAGCCCACCGCCGCGCCGTGCTGCGGTCCGTCCTGCTGCTCGTAGGGGAAAGCGCACGCGCCTGCCCTTGGAGCACTGGAGCGATTTCTGAGGCTTGGCAGTGGGGCCCGCGGGGCCGACCGCTGGCGTGGGCTTGCTGCGCCGGGAGCGCCTCGTGGCCCAAGGCCAGGCTTCGCGCTGCGTCACCACTGGGGTGACGGAACTTCGGAATCGTGTGGCTGCTGAGTAACCTTGCTGCGACCTATTGTTTCTATGAGACTTGCGGAGACGGTAAAAGTTGGAAACCGAGGCGAGCAGCGCGCTTTCGCAGAGCCAGGACCTTGTCC
>JANLSZ010000034.1:0-10594 GCA_031362685.1 Vicinamibacteria bacterium
TGTAGACCACGGTCAGGTTGCCGTTCGGCAGGCTCCCAAGGGTGATGACTGGACACGTCGTCGTAAACGTCGCGACGCTGGTGTAGCTCGTCCCGATCGCGTTCGTCGCGAAAGCCTTGAACGAGTGGCCCGTGGTCGGTGCGAGGCCCGTGACTCCCGCGCCGAAGAGCCCGGTCGTACCGATCACCGGTACCTTGGTGACGGCGGGGGCGCCGATCAGAGGATCGTTGTCGGTCGCGGTCTGTGAGTAGACGACGCCGCGCTCCGTGATCGCCGAGCCGCCGTCTGCGGTCACGTCGCCGCCGAGGGTCGCGGTGGTGCCCGTGATCAAAGCACTCGTCGGCGTGGTCACGGTCGGCGCGATGGCCGCGGTGGTGAACGTGGCTACGGTGGTGTAGCTCGTCCCGATCCCGTTCGTCGCGTAGGCCTTGAACGAATAGCCGGTGGCGAACGACAGACCGGTGGCCCCCACCGTGAACACTCCCGTGGTTCCGCCGGTCGGGACCTGGGTCACGCCCAGGCCGCCGATCAGAGGATCGCCGTTCGCCGTCGTGACCGAATACACGACACCGCGATCCGTCACGGTGGAGTTGCCTTCTGTGGTCACGTCGCCGCCGAGGGTCGCGGCGGTGGCGGTGATCGCGGAGCTTGTCGGGCTGGTCACGGTGGGCGCGGTGATCGCGAAGGCCTGAATGAAGGCGACCGCCGGGTCGTGATCGGAGATCCGCAGAGCGGTCGCGGCATTCGCGCTGTTCACCTCGGCGAAGTCGGCGTTGATCCGCGGGTGCTCCACTCTCACCGTTCCCGCGAAGAGGGGCGCGTTCGCGAGCATCTGATCGAGGGTCTGGGCATTTCCGTCGAAAGAGTAGGAATAGCGCTGCACGGCGGGCAGGGTGGTCGCGAGATCGGTGAGATCGGGGTTCACCAGGTCCACGCCGTCGCCCGGAACCACGGTCTCGTTGTCGGGAACCGGAGTGCCGCGAATGACGTCGAAAGAATCCCCGAAACCGTCGTTCACTTCGAAAGCGTTGAAGTCTCCGAAGACCAGGATGCGCTCGGATGGGCTTGCGATCTGGCGGAGATTCACCAGGTTCGCGAGCGACTCCGCCTGTTTCTGGCGCTTGGCCCGGACGCGTTCGCCGTCCGTCACCCAGCCGTTCGACCCGGGCGTGGTGGCGCTCACCGAGCCGAGGGAACGCAGGTGGACGGTTATGAGGGTGACGTCGAAGGTCTGGCCACCCGCGAAGCTCACGGTGGCCATCAGCCGCAGGTTCGGTCGATCGTTGAGAAGCGAGGTGGTGAGGTCCGGATTCACCAGGACTTCGCCGGCGTCTTCCTGCACCACCGAGTTGACGGTCACCCGGGGAATGGCCCCGGAAACCGGCGCGGTCTTCACCAGGAAACCGACGTCGATCCCGCCCACGTCGTTGCCTTCGACCAGGTAGGCCGCGTAGAGCGGGTCGGGCTGGGCGTTCGCAATGGCGTCGGTCGAGATCTGGGTGGCCAGGGCCTGAAGGGTGGTGAGATTCTCGACCTCCTGGAGCCCGATGACGTCCGGGAACTTGAGATTCTCCCGCACCGCTTTCGATGTCTTGGCGAGACGGGTGCTGAACGCGGCCGCGGTCAACACGGGTTCGCCGATCGCTGGATCGTCCACGTTGTCGAAGAACCGACGGACGTTCATCCCCGCGACCGTGAACTCGTTCCCGGCCGGCGTCGACACCACCGTGCTCGTCATTCCCCCCGCGACCACGGGTGGACTCGTGGGCTCGGGAAGGATGGTGTAAGTGCGGAACGTGTAGTCGAGAGGACCCACGATCCCGGTGATGGTCGCGCCGGTGGACACGTCCAGGGCCGTGCCGCCGATCGCGTCGCTGTCGATGCGGATGCGCTCGGGGTTGGTGTCGAAGCGGGGAATCGGGGGGATCGAGCCGCTGGGTGGAGGATCGGGATCCTGGATGCCGGCCTCGCGGAACGGGCGGGCCACGCCGCTCACCACGCCGAAGAAGACGCCATTGCTGGTCGCGGTGGCATTGGGCTCGTTGACCGTTCCCTGGGTGGGGGCGACCACCTCGAGTGTGGTCACCGCCACTCGCATGCCTTCGAGACGCTCGAGCTGGCCGTAGCCGCCTCCGGGATCGGGGAACGCGGTGGTCAGGAAGAACGGCGCGGGCAGAGGGTTGCCGGTGGAAAGCTGAACCGTGGTGGGCAAGGTGAGCTCGGTGACCGACGGCTGCAATGGGTCCGCAGTCGGAACGAATTCGGTGATCGTTCCGGTAACTTCGACGAGGGCGCCGACGGCGGCGGCGGCGGGCGGGGCCGACGAGGTGAAGACGAACACGCCCTCGGAGGTGAGCGGGTTCGCATCCGCGGAGGCGTCGGGTTCCTGGATGAAGTACCCGTTGCTCCGGCGTCCGGTGACGATGCCGCGGGTGGTGACGATGCCGGAGAGCGGCGAGGTTGCTCCCGGACCCTGAATGTCGTGGATGCGGGTGAAGTCGTCGTTGGTGATCGTGCCAAGGCCCACGCCGTCGGTGAGGATGCCGCCCACGAGGTTGGTGACGTTGACGAAGAACGTCTCATTGGCCTCGGGAGTGATGTCGCCGTTGACGGTGACGTCGAAGGTGAGGCTGGTACCGCCCATGGGGATGGTCTGCCCGAGAAGGGTATTCACGGCGTAGTCACTGTTCGCGGTGGTGGCGGTGCCGTCCGCGGTGGCGATATCGAAGGTGACGCCGCCCGGAGGAGCAGGAATGTCGAGGCTGACCGTGAAGCTGAATGTGGTGGTGCCCCCATTGGTTTCCACCTGCGTGACGTCGGTGACGGTCAGGCTCGGCGCCGCATCGTCGTTGGTGATGGTCCCGAGGCCTTGACCGTCGAGGATGTTCGCGCCGGTGACGTTGGTGACGTTGACGAAGAAGGTCTCGTTCGGTTCAGGAACAAGGTCGCCGTTGACGGTGACGGCGAAAGTGGCGGTGGTGTTGCCGGCCGCGATGGTTTGCGCCAGCAGGGTGTTCGTCACGTAGTCGGCGTTCGCGGTAGTGGCGGTGCCGTCGGCGGTGGCGACGTCGAAGGTCACGCCCCCCACCGGCGCGGGAGCGGAGAGGCTGACCGTAAACGTGAACGTGGTCGTCCCGGCATTCGTCTCCAACTGCGCGACGTCGTCGACGGTGAGGTTGGGAAGGGCCGCGCTGGAGGTGATGGCGATGTCATCGATGCCCACCCATTCGTCGCTGCCGGCGGCGTTGGTGGTCATGATGCGAACCTGCACCACCGCCTGGTTGTCGGCCGCGGCAGGGAGGGTTGCACTCACGGGCGTGACAAGCGTGCAGAGGCTCGGTCCGGTGGTGGCGTCCGGGACGAAACCGGTCGGCACGTTCGTGAAGCTGCCGCTCGATCCGACACGGAACTGAAGAGCCACAGGCTGGACGGCGTTGTCGGCCGCGCAATCGATGTCGCGCAGGTTGTAGGTGACGTTGATACTGCTCTGTCCCAGGGTGTTCAGGGTGATGATGAGGTGGGGCGCGTCGGCGGTGCCCGAGCCCTGAAGGCCGATGACCGAGTCGCTGCCCGGCGCTCCCGCCTGCGAGGTCGAGTGAAACTCGCCGACGCCGCCAGCAGTGCTCGTTGTGACGAGCAGGTTGGCGATGACATCGAGGTCGGCCGCGACCGCGGAGACGCCCAGGAGTGTCTGCGGATCGGTCCCGGTCACGAGCGTGATGTCCTGCCCAAGGAAGCCCTCGATGCCGGGCACGCCTGTCCAGATGTCGTTGGCTGTGATCAGCGCGTTGTTCGTCCAGTTCTGGGTGAAGGGAAGGGTCTGCGGCGTCGCGTCCGCTCGGACAAGCGAGGCGAGGGCCAGCGCGCACAAGGAGCCGATTCTCAGCGGCCAGCGGGAGAGTGCGTCCGGGCGGGCCGGATTACGAGGGCGGGAGAGTTTCACGATGCCTCCGGGAGAGAAACGACGGGACGACGATGCCAAGGATACGCCTGTCGGGATGACGTTTTGGTGATGCGAGACCCGGCGATTCACGCAAGAACACGGACGACCGTCTCTCAAAGGGCTCGAGAGCGGCATGGGGCGGCCAGAACCCCTGGCCGGCCCGCTACGAAGAGGTCACTTGAAGTACGCGTTCACGTCCAGGATCAGGTGGGCCGTCCCCGCAACCTGATCGAGATACGCGGCCAGCGCCCCCAGGGCACTGAGCGGAATCACCGCGTTGTTCGATCGCGTCTGTCCCGCCTTGTAGTTGATCGCCGACACCAGCGGCACCGCTGTGCCCCCGGGGTGGAGTCGCATGTTCCCCGGATTCGTGGGCCCGGTCACCGTCCTGCGCTTCGAGAGCCTGGGTCTAAACCAACAAGAGCGAGGTAGTTCCCGGCATCCGCAAAGAAGAATGCCCCGGTTTGATGCGCAGGTTCTTCCGCGACCGCCGGATTGACCCATGCCTCTTTGCGTCTTCCGTCATTCCGGCGGAAGCCGGAATCCAGACAGGGTATGGTATCGATCCGGGCGATTGCGTCCCGACAGGATTATGGGTGAAACGAGCGGGGTTGGCACGAAGGAGCAATCGCCTATCATTCTTTCCGAACAGCAGATCATGAGCCACTGGAGCAGATTGACTACGCCGCTCTCACCCGACCTGAAGGGAACGCAACTCCACGCCGAATCCCGCCTCCGGGGCGTCTTGCCGGTGGGCCCGGTAGCAGCGGAACACACGCATCCCAGGCAGCGGTGAGCACCGACAACTCGTTCCGGCTCACCGGCTGCATTGCCCCACTCGTCACGCCGTTCGATGCCGACGAGCGCATCGATGTGGCGGCGTTCGAGCCGCTCGTGCAGTTCCTGCTCGACGGCGGCGTCTCGGCCCTGATGCCGACGGCGCTCACGGGCGAAGGTCCCCTGCTCGACCCCGAGGAAACCGTCGCGGTGTGGGAGGCTACGTTCGCGGCGGCCCGAGGCCGAGTCCCGATCGTGCCCGCCATCATCGCCACCAGAACCGGCCAGGCGGTGCGGCTCGCACGCCGAGCGCACGACCTGGGCGCGGCCGCCGTGATGGTCGCGCCGGTCGTGCCGGAGTTGTATGCGGGGCGCTCGAGGGCCGATGTCACCGGGTTCTACCAAGCGGTGGCCGCGGCCACCCCGCTGCCCATCGTGGTCTTCAACTACCCGTCGCTCACCGGCGTGGACCTGACCCCCGATTTCATCGCAGACCTCGCCGCCATCGACCGCGTGCGCTACGTCAAGGAAAGCACCGCCGACAGCCGGCGGGTGCACGCCATAAAGCGGCGGTGCGGCGATCGCATCGAGGTCATCTGCGGCAACCCGAACGCCGCGCTCGAGTCGCTGGCCCTCGGCTGTAGCACCTGGATCACCGGCGTGATGAACGTCGTACCGCGGTCCGCGGCGCAATTGATGACGGCGGTGGTCGTGGACGGCGATCTTGTGCGGGCACGGCGCATCTACTACGACGGCATCCTGCCCCTCGTGGACCTGATGTTCCAGAACAGCAACCCCACCGGCACGATCAAGGCCGGGCTGCGCGCACGCGGAGTGCGCGTGGGTGTGCCGCGCCGGCCAGGTTCGGACGTGTCAGCCGCGGAGGCCTCGGCGCTCGCGGCGTTTGCAGAGCGGGCGGCCGCGAGGGAAGCCACCGGCTACTCCGGTTAGACCGGCGCGGGTCTGACCCAACCCGAACACGGCGGGGGGCGTCGCGCGCTCCCTTCGGGCATGGTGACCCGCCCCGGATTCGGGACGACGCCGGTGAGGGCGACGAACATGAAGAAAAGTGGGAAGCCAGGTCCCGAGCACTTCGGGTGTACATTGCTTCCAAAGAGGTGTCTTTTCTAAGGAGAAGTCCAATGTCGAAACAGACTAGAAGTGCTTTCCTCATCGTGGTCGGTCTCTCGGTGCTGCTCATCGGGAGCGGTGTCGCACAGGCCGCTGACAGCTGGTTGGGCACATGGAAGCTGAACGTCGCCAAGTCCAAATACAGCCCCGGACCCGCGCCCAAGAGTCAGACCAGCCACTTCGAAGCGGTGGCCGGCGGTGCGGTGAAGATAACGGTCGACGGCGTCGATCCCGCGGGCAAGGCCACCCACACCGAAGTCGTTACCATGTTCGACGGCAAGGAAGTCGAGTACAAAGGGGCGGCGGTAGCGGAGACGCGTGCGTACAAGCGGATCGATGATCACAACTACGAGTGGGTGAGCAGAGTCAAGGGCAAGGTCACCACCACCAGTCGCAGCACGGTCTCGGCGGACGGCAAGACTCGAACGAACGTGACCACGGGTACGGATGCGGAGGGTAAGCCGGTGAACAGCACCGGCGTTTACGAGCGGCAGTAGACCCGACGCCTACGCCGGCCGTAAACACCACCGACGCTCAAGGTCCGGCGGTCCCGAGGTCGTCGTCTGCCCGGGGGTTCTGAAACCAGCCGAACGAATCAGCTTTGGCCTGCGAACAGGCGGCGCTCGGCAGCGATGCATGACGCCAGAGAGGCCAGGGCGGCGACCAGGCACAACGCACCCGATAGGGTGGCCAGCATCGCCAGGACCGCGGGCACCTCGCGGGACTCTGACAGCGCCTCGAGGAAGACGAACTGAACGAGGAGCAGCGTCGCCCACAGCAACTCAACGGCCGCCTGAATCCGGAGTGCGGTTGAATCGGTCGGGCTGGTCACGGACGGATTCCGTCGCGACATGAATGCGCGCAGAAGCCGCCACAAAGCAGTCGTGAAACCGGTCGCCACCAGGGCGCCGAGCACGAGGGGAATGATCGAGGGCATCCGGGTCTCCGTTCGCGGTTGGGCCGTCGCTGCCGTCCAGCACGTGGACTCGGCAGAGCGACCGTCGTAGCCGGATGTTAACCTCCGTCGCGTGGATGCCGCTCTACGCTTGGGGACCTGGACGCTCGCCGCGGGCCTTGGCCTTGGCTCGGTGAGCGGATGCGCAAAGACGCCCGAAAAGAGCGCCGGGAGTGTCTCGCCGCTCGCCGAACACATCCCGAAAGAGCTGCGGGCGCGCGCCAACCGGGGCCGGGAGGTGCTGGGCCCGGACGGATTCCTCGTCTTCCCCAAGGGAGTGCGGCGGGTCTGGGTGGATGTGGGGGCGCACCACATGGAAACCACGCGCGGCGAACTGCGGTATCCGGATGTCGCGGTCATCGCCATCGAACCCCTGGCGGAGGGGTGGCCTTATTGGCCCGACTCCGATCGGGTCATCGGCCTTCCCGTCGCCATCTATCTCGAACGCGGGACCATGGACTTTCATGTCAACACGTTGGACGACACCAGCTCGTTGCTCGAGAGCGCGGATGGCAAGCGCACCGGGGCGCTGACTCAGACCGTGGAGGTTCGGAAGGTCCCGGTGATTCGTCTGGAAGATGTTCTGCGCGCGGTGCCCCAAGGCCTGCCCATCGCCTACGTGAAGACCGATGTCCAGGGCGTCGACCTGCAGGTCCTCCAGTCGGCCGGGGAAAGTCTGCGGCGGGTGGAAAGAATCCGCTCGGAGGTCACCAACATGGCCGCCTACAAGAAGCTGGCAGGCCAGGGAATGGCCACCGAGAACGAGATGAAGACCTATCTTGGCAAGATGGGCTTCGAGATGATCGCGGAAGAAGGCGTTCAGGCGGACCGCGACTGGCTTGACCAGATCTACCTCAACACGCGACGAGCCTGGATCGACCGGCTGTGGCACGACTTCCGTTTCGGGGCCGTGACCAGCTAGCCATTCCTGAGCAAACCTCGATGAGTACTTTTTCGCTGAAGCACACACCCTTCCACGCCCGCACCGGCGCGCTGATGGAGAGCCAGCAGTGGCGGCGCTGGGCCGGGCACATCGTGGCCAGCTCGTACGAGTTGCTGCACGACCGCGAGTACCACGCGATCCGCAGCGCGGCGGCGCTGCTCGATGTTTCGCCCCTCTACAAGTACATGGTCACCGGCCGCGACGCCGCGAAACTCCTCGACCGGGTGGTCATCCGCAACGTCGGCGCGTCGAAGGTCGGCCAGGTGCTCTACACGTGCTGGTGCGACGAAGCGGGCAAGGTGATCGACGACGGCACGATCTCCCGGCTCGGTGAGCAGGCGTTCCGACTCACCTCGGCAGAACCGAGCCTCCGCTGGCTGCACCTGAACTCCCACGGATTCGAGGTAGACATCCACGACGTCTCGGAGTCCACCGCCGCACTCGCCCTCCAGGGGCCGAACGCTCGGGCCATCCTTCAAGAACTCATCAATGACGACCTTGCCAGCGTCAAGTATTTCCGCCTTATCCAGACCACACTCAAGGGCATCAAGGTCACCATCTCCCGCACCGGCTACACCGGGGACCTCGGCTACGAGATCTGGGTGGATTCGGCGAGTGCCCTGCCCCTGTGGGACGCTCTGATCGCCGCGGGCACGCCCTACGGCATCACTCCCTGCGGCATGCTGGCCCTCGACATGGCGCGTATCGAGGCCGGGCTGATGCTGCTCGACGTGGACTACGTCTCGGCGCATCGCGCCTTGATCGAGAGCCAGAAATCCTCACCCTATGAACTCAACCTCGGCTGGGCGGTGGACCTCACCAAGGAGCGGTTCATCGGTCAGAGCGCCCTCGCGGCCGAAGGGGTGCGCGGGCCGAGCTGGCAGTTCGTCGGGCTCGAGGTGGACTGGATGTCGCTCGAGGGGCTCTATGCCGATGTCGGTCTGCCGCCCAAGCTGCCCACGGCCGCGTGGCGCACCAGCGTGCCCGTCTACGAAGGCGGCGCTCAGGTCGGTTACGCCACCAGCGGCTCGTGGTCGCCGCTCCTCAAGCAGTACATAGCCCTCGCGCATCTGCAGACTCCCTTCGCCACACCCGGGAAGCCACTCGCGATGGAAGTCACGGTCGAGCACCAGCGCAAACAGGCCGCGGCTCGCGTGGTGAAAACGCCTTTCTTCAACCCCGACCGGAAGCGATCCTGATGGCCACCACCTACGACGCGATCGTGATCGGCGGAGGCCACAACGGCCTGGTCACCGCCGCTTACCTCGGCCGCGCCGGGCGCAAGGTGCTGGTGCTCGAGCGCCGCGAACGGCTCGGCGGGGCCGCGGTCACCGAAGAAATCTTCCCCGGCTTCAAGTTTTCGATGTTCTCGTACGTGGTCAGCCTCCTGCGGCCCGAGATCATCCGCGACCTCGACCTGCCGGGGCACGGGCTGCACATCCTGCCCCTCGAGAGCACGGTCACGCCCATGCTGAACGGCGACTATTTCGGAGCGTGGGGCGACCACGACCAGACCCGCGCCGAACTGGTGCGCCATTCGCCGAAGGACGCCGAAGCGTACGACGAGTACGGCCGCCTCATGTACCACATGGCGCATGCGGTGAGGCCGATCCTCGGCATGGTCCCGCCCGACCCCACCTCCATGAGCCCGCGCGATCTCATGGGCCTGCTGAAAGTCGGCAAACACTTCCGCGGCCTCGGGGCCGAGCAGTTCCACGCGCTCCACAAGCTGATGACCATGAGTTCGGCGGATTTCCTCGACGAGTGGTTCGAGACCGACGTCTTGAAGGCCACCAAGTCCGCGAGCGGAATCATCGGCACCTTCCTCGGCCCGCGCTCGCCCGGGACGGCGTACGTGCTGCTGCACCACTACATGGGTGAACTGGACGGAGTGTTCCGAGCGTGGGGCTTCGCCAAGGGCGGCACCGGCTCGATCAGCGAGACGATCGGCGCGGCCGCGCGGCGATTCGGGGCCGAGATCCGGAAAAGCGCCCCGGTCACGCGGGTGCTGGTGAAGAATGGCCGGGCGGTTGGCGTGGTGCTCGAGAGCGGCGAGGAGATCCGCGCCCGCACCGTGCTCTCCAGCCTCGACCCGCACCGCACCTTCCTCCAGCTGGTCGAGGCGAAGGAGTTGCCCGACGATTTCCTCGGCGATATCAAGCGCTTCACCTTCCGCGGCTCCTCGGGCAAGGTGAACCTCGCTCTTGGCGCGCTGCCAAACTTCACCTGCCTGCCCGGTTTCGGTCCGCATTTGCGGGGTGCTATGTCCATCAGCCCCAGCATGGAATACGTGGAGCGCGCCTACGACGACGCCAAGTACGGCGAGTTCTCCCGCGAGCCCTACATGGACATCGTGATTCCCTCGCTGATCGATCCGGGAATGGCGCCTCCCGGAAAGCACGTGATGTCCATCTTCGTGCAGTACGCGCCGTACCACTTGAACGGCGGCTGGACCGACGCGAAGCGCGAAGCGTTCGGCGACGCGGTAATCAACGCACTCGAGCGTTTCGCGCCGAACATCCGCTCCTGCATCGAACATCGGCAGGTGTTGACTCCCCTCGACATCGAACGCATCACCGGTCTGACCGAGGGCAACATCTTCGCAGGCGAACTCTCGCTCAACCAGCTCTTCTTCCTGCGGCCCGCGCCTGGTTACGCGCAATACCGCACACCGCTCGCGGGCTTCTACCAGTGCGGCTCGGGGACCCATCCGGGCGGCGGCATCATGGGCGCATCGGGCCGCCTCGGCGCACTCGCGGCGTTAAAGGACGGCGCATGAGCGCCACCATGAACTACGACGCGATCGTCATCGGCGCCGGCACGAACGGCCTCGTCACCGCGCACC
>JANLSZ010000046.1:0-9420 GCA_031362685.1 Vicinamibacteria bacterium
TACAGGTCGGCAATCGATCGTCGACCGGCCGTGACGAGCAGCTGCACCTGATCCAGGGTCGCCTGCTGCGCGCGCTGGTTCTCCTGCTGCACTCCTTGCTGCTCCTGCAGCGTGATCAGTGCGAGAAAATTCGACGCCACCGTGAACACCGTCGTCTGCCGGGCCCGCGCCAGTTCGGCGGCACCGGCACTCTCGCCGAAGCGCGCCTGCTTCAGCAGTGACAGGTTCTGAAATCCGTTGAAGATCGTGACGTTCGAGGTGACGCCACCGTTCAGCGTCTGCGACGTCTGGTTCACCAGGCGGCCGGCCGTCTGGTTGAAGCTCTGACCGACGTTACCCGACGTACTCGTGTTGAACGAGAGGTTGGGAAGGAACTGATTGCGCTGCTGCTGCACAGTGACCGCCGCCTGCGCCTTGACGTTCTCCGCCTGCCGAAGCGTGATGTTCTGCTGCAGGGCGATGCGCACCGCATCGCCAAAACCGATGCGGCGCACCGCAACCGTGGATGGTTCCGGCTGGGCGCCCGCCACCGCGGGCATCAGCAGCATGCCGCAGCACATTGCCACAGCGTGCCGCCGGATGGCATGCGGGAGGAAAGCCATGATCAAACCACACCGTGAGGTGAATGGATGGCGTCGGCCGGGAATGCTCATTCGTAGCGTAACGCCTGAATCGGGTTCATCGAGGCAGCCTTGCGTGCGGGGTAGTACCCGAAGAAGACCCCGACCGCGGCCGAGAACCCGACCGCGATCATCACGGCGGACCACGGTGTCGCGATGGCCCATCCGGTGAACCTGCCGAGCAGTTGCGCACCGCCCACGCCCACCAGCAGGCCGATCACACCGCCCAGCACGCTCATGACGATGCTCTCGATCAGGAACTGGGTGAGCACATCCGACCCCCGCGCACCGATTGCCATGCGGATTCCGATCTCGCGGGTGCGCCGGGCCACCACGTAGGACTTGAGGCCATAGATCCCGATGATGGCGAGGATCAGGGCCGCCCCGCCGAACAGGGAGAAGAGCCGCGCGCCGCTCTTGACCGCCCACAGCGCGAGGCTGTCGTCGCGGAACGACTGAAGCGTCGCCGCCGACACCACGGGGAGGTTCGGATCGATCGAGCGCAGCTCGCTCCGCACCTTCTGCACCATGGCCGAGGCCTCCGCGGGTACCGCGCTCTTGATCCGGACGTGGAGGTTGAGGCCGGACTGGAAGTTCGCGCCGAGCGCCTCGTAGAAGAAGGGAACGGGCGCCGGGTCGAAAAGACCCTGCCGCAATCCCGGGGCCACGCCGACCACTTGAAGCGCGTCCGGCATAGGGGCCTTGGCTTCGCTGTCCTCGGAAATCCGCACCCCCTTGCCTCCATCGCCGGCGCCCCCGAACTGGATCGTCCGGCCGATCGGGTCTTCGCTTCCGAAGAGTTGCTTGGCCAGCGGCTCGCTGATGATGACCGCCCTGAGCCCGGTGACACCCCTCTCTTCGGAGGCATCGAATTCCCGTCCCCGCAGCATGGTGAGCCCGAGGGATTTGAAGTAGTCGCTTCCGACCCTTACGTGTTCGGCGCTGATGCCGAGGGCCTTTCCGGAGCCGTCGCGCTCCGGCGTTCCCGCCTTGCGCACCCGGCTGCTGTCCGAGAACGCGCCGAAGGGCACGGTGGAGGCAAGGCTGCTCGCTTCGACCCCGGGAAGGGCGCGCACCCGCTCCAGCACGGAGCCATAGAGCTGCTGTGACCGCGCGGTGTCGTAGCCCGCGAGTGCGGGATCGAGTTCGAAGAGCAGGCCCGACTCGAAACGGAAGCCGGGATTCGAGTCTGCAGCAGCGAGGGAGCCGCGAACGAAGAGGCCGCCGGTGGCGAGAAGGGCGAGGCTCAGGCCGATCTGCATCACCACGAGGAGGTTGCGCGGAGCAAGCAGCCAGAAGCGTCCCCGTGTGTGCGAGATCGCGCCGCCTTCACCCGCCTGTTCCTTGAGTTGCGGGAAAACGTCGAGGCGCGACAGCTTCATGGCGGGGCCGAGGCCCGAGACCACGGTGGCGAAGAGACAGAAGAGGAAGGTGGCCGCGAGCACGCGGATGTCCGGAGTCATGGGGAAGACGATAGCGAGAGGCGCCACCGCGATGAAGGAGGACACGAGCAGCCGCGTCAATGCGTAGGCGAGACCGAGGCCGACCGCACCGCCCACCAGAGCAAGAACGAATCCTTCGGTGAGGAGCTGACGCACGACTCGCCACCGCCCCGAGCCGAGGGCGAGACGCAGGGCGATCTCCTTCTGACGGGCTTCGCCGCGGGCCAGGAGCATGTTGGCGAGGTTGAAGCAGGCGACGATGAGGACCACGCTGGCCAGGGCGAGCAGGATGCTGTTGGCGGCCACGATGGGCGCGTCCGAGACCGGGTTCGTGCTGACCGACAGGCGCGACAGGGGCGCCAGGGTCAACGCCTGATCCTTGTTCTCCGCCGGGTAGGTCGAGGCCAGGCGGGCGCCGATCAATCTCGCCTGAGCTGACGCGGCTTCCAGCGTGATGCCTGGTTTCATCTGGCCCACGAGAATCAGGTTTCGATGAGTCCGGTCCCCGAGCCTGGTGGCCCCGAGTCTGTCGGCCTTCTGGAAATCATTGAGGGTCGAGTCGTAAACTCCGAGCGGCAGCCACAATTCGGGAGCGGCCAGGGCCATGGTGCCGCTGAACCCATCCGCGGCGATGCCCACGACCGTGAAGTTCTTCGCGTTGATCTTCACCTGGCTGCCGAGGACGCGGTCGCTCTGCCCCATCTTCTTCCACAGGCCGTAACCAAGAATCGCCACCGGGATCTCCCGGCCCGGGGTTTCCTCTTCGGTCGAGAAGGCCCGGCCGCGCAGCAGCCGCGCGCCGAGAGTCTGGAAGTAGTTTGACGAGACCACATCGCAGAACACCCGGCGGGTGACCTCGCCTTCGGTGAGACCCACCATCGAGAAGTTGTGGGCCATTACACTCTCGAAGATCTCGTTGCCCTCGCGAATGTCCTTGTAGTCGGGGTAGGAGAAGGCGCGGTAGGAGTCGGGCTTCTTCTCGTCCTTCTGGAAGAGGCCGACGATGCGATCCGCGGAAACGCCGGTGATCGGGCGGAGGAGGATGATGTTGACCAGCGAGAAGATCGCGGTGTTGACGCCGATCCCCAGGGCCAGGATCGCGACCGCGATTCCCGTGAAACCCAGGTCCTTGCGCAGCCGTCGCAAACTCAAAACCAAGTCACTCTTGAAATTCATCGAAAATTCTCCCGTTGCCGATTGGTACGGGAAGCCTATGGCCAAAGTTCCGAAATTCATGGATTTGATTGCCTTTCCCAGGGCGACCGCCCGGGGGACTCAGCCGCGCAGGAGTTTTTCGAGTACGCCGAAGAGTCCGCAGGCCGCGATCACCGGAATCACGCCCGCCTTGTCGCGGAAGATTGCGACCGACGCGCCGATCGTGAGCAGGGCCGAGGTGACATCGAACCCGCCGCTCAGCGGTTGAGCGGCGGTGGCGTGGGGCCACCACACGTGCCACGCGAAGAAGAGGGACAGGTTGGCGATCACGCCCACCACCGCGGCGGTGATCGCGGTCAGGGGCGCCGTGAATTTCAATTGTCCGTGGGTGGTCTCGATGAACGGGCCGCCGATGAGAATGAAAAGGAATGAGGGCAGAAAGGTGAAGAACGTCGCCACACCGGCGGCCAGGGCGCCCCCGAGAAAGAGCGCCTCCGGCCCCAGGACTTGTTTCCCCCATCCGCCGACGAACCCGACGAATGCCACCACCATGATGAGTGGGCCCGGCGTGGTCTCGCCCAGGGCCAGCCCGTCCATCATCTGTGGAGCCGTGAGCCAATGGTGGCTTTCCACCGCGCCCGAATAGACGTAGGGCAGCACCGCGTAGGCGCCCCCGAACGTGAGCAACGCCGCCTTGGTGAAGAACGTCCCCATGCTGGCGAGCGTCCCCGCCTCACCCGAATGCGCAAGGAGCAGCGCCATCACCCCGACCCACAGTCCGAGCCCTACGGCGGCGACGCCGGCCACACGCATCCAGCGGAACCGCGCGTGTTCTGGCGCGGGGGTGTCGTCGTCGATGATGAAACGCCGCTCGACCGTGGTCGCGACCGCGCTCGCATGATGGCCCCCATTGGGCGAGAACGCCCGCGGCAGCCATTGGCCGCCCGCGACCCCGATGAGCGCGGCCGCGCCCACGATGGCGGGAAAGGGCACGTCGAAGAAGAAGATGGCGGCGAAGGCCGTACCGCCCACCCCGACGAGCCACGCGTTCTTCATCACCCGGCCGCCGATCCGCCACGCCGCATGGACCACGATGGCCGTGACTGCCGGCTTGATGCCATACAAGAGTCCGGCCACCACGGCGACATGGCCGAACGCCATGTAGATCCAGGAAAGCGCAATCAGAATCGCCAGCGAGGGCAGAACGAACAGCGCGCCCGCGGCAATGCCGCCGAGAGTGCCGTGCATCAGCCAGCCGATGTAGGTGGCCAGTTGCTGCGCCTCCGGGCCGGGAAGGATCATGCAGTAGTTGAGGGCGTGCAGGAATCGTCGCTCGGAAATCCACCGGCGTTTCTCCACCAGTTCCTGGTGCATGATGGCAATCTGCCCGGCCGGGCCGCCGAAGCTGACGAAGCCGAGCTTCAACCAGAAGCGAAGCGCGTCGGCGAATGAGACCGCGGAGCCGGTCATGCTTTCTTGAACAGGTCGGCGTTGTGGCGCTCGTCGCGCGCGCCCTTCAGCCAGGCGTAGAGCGCATCGTAGACCGTCATGCCGTGGGCCAGCATTTCGTGATCGTCGGCGTAGAGCCGCGATAGGCCGAGCGAGATCGCCAGCAGTCCGGGCGATTGCGCGGTGAGCTCGACCTTCCCGGTGTCCGCCCCCCGCACGACGGTCGCGAGGTCGTCGAGCGGCCTGTCGTGTAAGTCGAAATCGGCGAGCAGAGCATCGAAACTGCACTTTTCATCCCGATGCGTGAAGGTCACGCCCGGCACGTCGTAGGGTGTGGCCTGATGCCGTTCAGCGTAGGCCAGGACTTCACCGGCGGGCACGTAGACAAATTCCGCCAGCGGGTCGATGAACCGTCGAATCAGCCATGGGCAGGCGATCCGGTCGATCTTGGGTCGCTCACGGGTGACCCACACCGAGGGAGCGTTGGCCTCGGAGGGAATGCGCGGAGACGACAACTTCTTGACCAGCGACCCTCCCGCGTCGCGCCACGCGGTGATACCGCCTTCGAGCCAGCGCGCATCGACTCCGTCGGCGCGGAGACTGTCGGCGACGTTCCGGCTGACCTCGAAGCCATGGACGCAATACACGACCACCGGGCGATGACGCGGCAGGTACTTCGACCACTCGTTCACGCCGAACGGGTCGCGCCAGGTAGCGCCAGCGATGAGATGGGTGTCTCGCTCGATCGCGGTTGAGATGCGCACGTCGATGATGAGTGGCGCTTGCGGCGAGCCCAGTCGATCGAGCAGCGTGGAGACGGCAAACGAAGAAGCGACGGTGTCCATGGAAGTCCTCCAAAAAGGGATACTCACGCCGGACTTGGACGGGACACCGTCTTGCTGCCTGAAAACCGCAGCGCGGGGGCCGCACCCCGTGGACGGATCGTACGCCATGTGAGCAGGCGGTTGCCAACCCGCCGTCAATTTTACCTGGCCTGCGCTCACCAGAGACTCAAGACTTGAGCCCCTGCGGGGCATGACCACCGCCGGATCAGACGCAGAACCTCGGCAACTTCACCAGACGATCGCGAGGTACCAGTCGCCTTCGACTCGAGAAAAGGCCTCATCTGAGTGGGAGCGCCCGCCTTGCTTGACGAACTCGTCGATGGTCGCGATCTGGGGCTGCGGAGGTGCCTTGGACCAAACCAGGCTGATGCGCCAACCATGGTTGGCGGCTCCCCAGTAGGCGAGCGCGAAGCTCACCGACCCGTCGTTCTTCGCAAACACGGGTGGGCATCCAAGGGAGCGCAACCGGCGCTCGTAGTCCGCCTGCCGCTCGCGCTCGATGCCGACCAGTTCGGGCGCGCGGTCCTGGAAGGGCTCACGGCCCATCTGCCGGCCGCACTGCGATACCGACAGGAGTCCGTCGGCCTTGAGCATGTCCCGTAGCTTTTCGTACTCACCCCGATGTTCGCGGAACTTGCCGGCAAGCTCGGCTTGCGAAGGGCGGATTGCGGAAAGGACGCTGCCCGAGACTGCGACGATGGCTCCGACGGCGCTGATCAGGAACGCCCGACTCGTCCAGCGCCTGGTGGCCGCGAAGGCGGCCGGCGCGGCGGACCCGATCCCCGGTCGTCGCCGGGCTCGCCAGATGATGAGGATGATCGAGAGCGCATACGCCAGCAGCACCGCGCCCGGAATCCGCGGGCCCATTACGGCGACGAACAAAGTGAGGCCGAGGAGGAAGAGCGTGCCCGTGGCGGCGATAACGGCGATCAGGACGTTCTTCATCATGTATCGGGACCAAAGGGTGAGCGGATGTTACGTTTTGGCGAGGCTGGCCCCTCTTTTCTGGTGGCGGCTTCTCTCGTCTCCGCCCGCTTGCATCCGAACCACTCCGTGCTATATCCTTCCATCCGGCTTAACGAATGGATGCAATCGGCGAACCGTTGGACGCGCTCATGGGCGCGCTCGGGTCCCTCGGGGATCCGACGCGGCTGCGTCTGCTCCGTCTGCTCGAACGACGCGAACTCGGGGTCGCGGATCTCGTGAGCGCTCTTCAGCTTCCGCAGTCCACGGTCAGCCGCCATCTGAAGATCCTCTCCGACCAGGGTTGGGTCAAGAACCGTGCCGAGGGCACGAATCGCATCTACCGGATGCCCGCGCCCGAGGACACGGTGGCGAAGAAGCTCTGGCACGTTGCCAAGGACCAGACCGAGGAGTGGGCCACGGCCAGGCAGGATCAGCTTCGACTCGATCAGCTCGAATCGCGCCGTCCCCAGGAAGCGCTCGCCTTCTTCGCGGGCGCCGCGGGCACCTGGGATCGCTTGCGTTCCGAGTTGTACGGCAACTCCTTCAACGACTCGGCGCTGCTGAGCCTCATCCCTTCGACCTGGACGGTGGCCGATCTCGGTTGCGGCTCCGGCATCCTCGCCGCGCGCATCGCTCCCCACGTCGCGAAGGTGATCGGTATAGATCAGTCGACGGCCATGCTCAAGGCCGCGAAGAAGCGCACCGCCGCCTTTAAGAACGTCGATCTTCGTCCGGGAAGTCTCGAGGCCCTGCCTCTGGCCGATGCCTCCGTCGATGCGACGCTCGTGGTGCTGGCCCTCAGCTACTTGAAGGACACCCGCCGCGCCCTCGACGAGATGTCACGCGTGCTCAAGCCCGGCGGCCGCGCGGTTGTTGTCGACCTGCTCCGTCACGACCGCGAACAGTTCCGTATCGAAATGGGCCAGACCTCACGCGGCTTCTCGCGTGACGAACTGCGCGAACTTCTCGTCGAAAGCGGCCTCCAGCAGGTGACCTGTCGTCCCCTCGCTCCCGAAGCCGACGCCAAAGGTCCCGCCCTGCTTCTCGCTACCGCGATCACTCCTTCTACCGAAACCAAATCTCAGTCTCACCAGACCACTAAACCGAAAGGAAAATCATGACAGCTACCGCTGTTGTTCCAGTCACGAAGTCCGCCGCCACCGCGCGCGTTCCGTTCAAGGTCAAGGATCTCTCCCTCGCCGAATTCGGCCGCAAGGAAATCCGCCTCGCCGAGCAGGAAATGCCCGGCCTCATGTCGCTCCGCGAACGCTACGGCAAGCAGAAGCCGCTCAAGGGCGCCAGGATCATGGGCTCGCTGCACATGACGGTCCAGACCGCGGTGCTCATCGAGACCCTGGTCGAGCTCGGCGCCGACGTGCGCTGGGTGTCCTGCAACATCTTCTCCACCCAGGACCACGCGGCCGCGGCCGTGGTGGTGGGCCGGCCCGAATCCGGCGGTACCGAGGCGAACCCCAAGGGCACGCCGGTGTTTGCGTGGAAGGGCGAGACCCTGCAGGAGTACTGGTGGTGCACGCGTGAAGCCATCATCTGGCCCGACGGCACCGGCCCGACCCTCATCGTCGACGACGGCGGCGACGCCACCATGCTCGTGCACAAGGGCGCCGAGTTCGAGAAGGCGGGCAGCGTCCCGGCCTTCGATCCGAACTCCGATCCTGAGGAGTGGGGCGTCATCCTCGAGCTGCTCCGCAACGAGTTGAAGACGAACAACGGTATCTGGAGGAAGATCGGCAAGGGCATCCTCGGCGTCTCCGAGGAGACCACCACCGGCGTCCATCGTCTCTATCAGATGGAAACCGCGAAGACCCTGCTCTTCCCGGCCATCAACGTGAACGACGCCACCACCAAGCACAAGTTCGACAACATCTATGGCTGCCGCCATTCCGTCATCGACGGCCTGAACCGCGCTACCGACGTGATGCTGTCGGGCAAGGTCGCGGTGGTCTGCGGTTACGGGGAAGTGGGCAAGGGCTGCGCCCAGGCCTTGAAGGGTCAGGGCGCCCGCGTCATCGTCACGGAGATCGACCCGATCTGCGCGCTGCAGGCGGCCATGGAAGGCTTCGAAGTGAAGACCCTCGAGGACTTCGTCGCGACCGCTGACCTCTTCATTACCACCACCGGCAACTTCAACATCATCACCGCCGAGCACATGGCGAAGATGAAGGACAAGGCGATCGTCGGCAACATCGGCCACTTCGACAACGAGATCGACATGGCCGGCCTCAAGAAGCAGAAGGGCATCAAGACCATCAACATCAAGCCCCAGTACGACGAGTGGGTCTTCCCCGGCGTTGATGGCAAGGCCGGTCACTCCGTGATGATCCTGGCCGAAGGCCGTCTGATGAACCTCGGCTGCGCCACCGGCCACCCGAGCTTCGTTATGTCGACGTCGTTCACGAACCAGACGCTGGCGCAGATGGAACTGCACCAGAACCACGCGAAGTACGAGAACAAGGTGTACATGCTCCCGAAGAAGCTGGACGAGGAAGTGGCGCGCCTGCACCTCGACAAGCTCGGCGTGAAGCTCACGACGCTCACCAAGGAGCAGGCGGAGTACATCGGAGTGCCGGTGGAAGGTCCGTACAAGCCGGACCATTACAAGTACTAGACGGTCTCAGCCGTCGACGTAGGAAGAGCGCCCGAAAGGGCGCTCTTCCTCGCGATGCGGCGCCGTCATTGCGAGTCGGTCCACGGACTACGTGGCCAGGCTGCGCGCTCCGTGACTTTTGGAAGAAACCTCTGGTCGTCATGGCGAGGAGGCCGTCGAAGGGGTCCCGAGCGCGCAGCCTGCCCTCGGGGCACGAAGCCATCTCGCGGCCTTGGTAGTGGTAGCCCGCGCGGCCGGACGCTGCGGTGGGCTCGCGGCGCCGGGTAGCGCGCAGCCTGGCCTCGGGCCACGCCTCCCGCGTCGGCACTGTGTCTACG
>JANLSZ010000049.1:0-12086 GCA_031362685.1 Vicinamibacteria bacterium
AGCCACCGCCCACGCTCGTATGTCCCCGGGACCAGACGGCGAAATCACCACGAAGTTGATGATCGCCGACGTCGCTCCCACCGGAATGCCGCATCCGCCCGAGAAGCCTCCCTGCAACGGGAAGCCCACCGTGCCCGCCACGAACACGTTACGCTGAGTGTTAGCCAGGATCGGCCCGGGGCCGCCCTGGGAGACGCGGCTGTCGAACACGCGGCACGGCGTCACCGGCGTGTACACCAGATCGCTCGTCACCGAGCCCAGCACCAACGGGATATCGGCGGACTCGCCCTGCTGCGCCAGGGCCTCCAACTGCTCCATCGACAACATCTCCAACCGGCTCTTCAGAGAGGGTCGCATCGAGACGTCGAAGGATTCGCCGAAGGCTCGCTCCTTCGCGGCCAGGATCGACTCCGCGAGTTGGCCGCGCTGCGCCAGAAGCGAAGGCGACGACGACGGGTCCTGTGCGCCGATCGGCGTCACGAAACTCACGGATACCGCGAGCACTAACACCGACGACCACTTGCCAGTTGCTTTCATTCTCGATCCTCCCATTAAGACACTCGTCGTCTCTCGAGCAAGCCCTGGGTGGCCGACGGTCACGCGGGCCTGTTCTGGTGCGGACGGTACCACCCTCATGGTGAGGTGCGAGCCTCAACCGAAAAAGTGCCGGACTTCGGACCGTCGTTCTCCTGTTCTCGCCCGCGAAGAGACCCGGATTTCCTGGACCTGCTCGGGCGTCCAGCCATCGGGACCCTGCCATCATCCCCAGCTGAGCCGCTCGGTGGGTCGCCGGGTCAGGATTTGGTGACGCTGATGATCGTGCCCGCGGGCTTTGGGCGGAACACTGGAACCAGGCCCACGATGATCGCGACGATAAACGCGAACTTGACGATCATGCCGAGAACGTCGTTGGCGGCGAGCGCCGGCGCCATTCCGGCGATCAGGGCGGATACGACTCCACCGAGAAATCCGTAGACCGCAGCGCAGACCAGCAACGCAAGACCGTAGTACCGAGCGGGTCGTCCTTCGAGAGACAGGCTGCCGGAAATGGTGATGCGACCGAGCACGAGCGCCCACAAGCCTGCAATAGCGAGAAAAATCATACGTTCACCTTAGGTTGAGAAACGCTCATGGCCGCGTCTCGGGAATTGCCGCAGGGCGGCTGGCAACACCTAGCCATGCTCCAGGTCGCTCTGCCCGCAAGAAGGGAACTACAAGAAACTCTGACTGTATAACGTCAAGAGGCTTCTTTTCTTCTTGGCGGCTTCTTTTTGCCCTCCCCACTCAGAGCGTGGGCGGTTCCGGGGGGCCTAGTGCCCGATCGCAGCCCTTTCGGCCGGCGCGAAGGGGCTGCTTCGCCAGGCAGGCATTTAGCCGTTTGCATCGAATTGCGGTTGGCCTTGGCCGGGCGTACGCTCCGAAGATCCGCATGGGCGCGGACTCTGAGCGGCTCAGGCTTAAGCCGCAGGCATCAACGCCATCCGGTTGAGGGAACATCATGAACCTGCGAACAAAGAGTGTGGGAATCGCGCTGACCGTGGTCCTTGCGACCGCAGGGCTGGGGTCGGCAAGCACGCAGGAGCGAAGTCTGGAGAACCAAGGGGCGTCGGCTTCTCTGGCGGCGCAGCGTGGCGATCTTGCCGAGTCGATCCTGGCCGCGAAGGAACGAGCCCTCGGCGAGCCCCTCGAGGCGAAGGTCCGTGCCTCTCTGAAGAGCCGGATGGAGTCGCTGTCGTTGGAGCAGTTGGCAGGCTTGTCCCAGCAGGGCGCGGATGCCGACATCCCGTTGGTCCTGGGCTCGGTGACGAGCGATCTCGTCTACACGCCGGTGACGCCGTGCCGAGTGTTCGATACCCGTGTATCGCAGGGCGGAACGGGGCCGATCCTGCCCAACACGCAGCGGAACTTCCTGGTGTCGGGCACGGTGGGCTTCCCGTTGCAGGGAGGCTTTCCTGGAGGTTGCGGCGTTCCAGTCGGAGCGACGTCGGCGATCATCAACTTCGTGACCATTTCGCCTGCGGGTCCCGGGGACATTCGAGCCTGGGCGGTAGCCAACCCGCAGCCTCTAGCACCGCTCGCGGCGATCCTGAACTACGGTTCCGTGGCGGGTCTGCCCGCGATTGCGAACGGGGTGGCGGTGCCTTTGTGCAACCAAGCGGCGACGTCGTGCGCGGCCGGCGACTTGCGGCTTCAGGCAGATACCAGCGCGACGGACATTCTTGGCGACGTGGTCGGCTACTTCGGGGCGGCGGTCGGGGCGGCGGGTCCTCCTGGACCGACTGGACCTGCCGGACCCATCGGAGCGACGGGGCCAACCGGTGCTACGGGCCTGACCGGCGCCACCGGGCCGCAGGGCGCGACCGGACCGACCGGGCCTGCGGGCGCCACGGGGCCTCAAGGGACCACGGGGCTCACCGGCGCAACCGGCGCGACGGGCGCCACCGGACCGCAAGGCCTCACTGGAGCGACCGGGCTGACGGGGCCGGCAGGAGCGACCGGTCCCACCGGAGCGACCGGGCCGACCGGGCCGGCGGGAGTTGGGTTCAACCCCCTGAAGGTGGCGCTCAAGCAGTGGGGACAATCGATCCAAGGCGGGGACTTCGCGGTCGGCGCGTGGCCAATGGGGGTTGAGTTCGACGGGACGAACATCTGGGTGGCGAACCTCGGCAGCAACAGCGTGACCAAGCTCCGGGCCAGCGATGGAGCGCTCGTGGGAACGTTCACGGTTGGCGTCGGCACGAGCCCAACTGGGATTGCCTTCGACGGGGCGAACATCTGGGTGACAAACGCCGGCAGCGGCACCGTGACCAAGCTTTTGGCCAGCACTGGAGTGCCAGCGCCGGGGAGTCCGTTCACGGTCGGCTCGAACCCGCAGGGGATTGCCTTTGACGGGACGAACATCTGGGTGTCGAACTACGGCAGCAACTCCGTGAGCGAGCTTCTGGCCAGCACGGGAGCGCCAGCAGCGGGGAGTCCGTTCACGGTTGGCGTCGGCTTGAACCCAACAGGGATAGCCTTCGACGGGACGAACATCTGGGTGACGAACCTCGGCAACGGCAACGTGACCAAGCTCGTGGCCAGCACTGGGGCGCCAGCGCCGGGGAGTCCGTTCACGGTCGGCTCGTTCCCATGGGGAGTTGCCTTCGACGGGACGAACATCTGGGTGGCGAACTCCGGCAGCGACACCGTGAGCAAGCTTCTGGCCAGTAATGGAGCGCCAGCGGCGGGGAGTCCGTTCACGGTTGGCTCGACCCCACGCGGGGTTGCCTTCGACGGGACGAGCATCTGGGTGGCTAACTACAACAGCGGCACCGTGACCAAACGTCTGGCCAGCACGGGAGCGCTCGTGGGAACGTTCGCGGTCGGCACGAACCCAACCGGGATTGCCTTCGACGGGGCGAACATCTGGGTGGCGAACTTGAACAGTTACACCGTCTCGAAGCGTTGAGCCTTCACTGCCTAGACCGCAGGAACGCCTTTTTCTCCACCGAGCGCGGAGCGCTCCTCATCCACTCGAGTGATGCCCAGGCGGATGCCGTTGATCCTCTTCCGGATGAACTCCACCGTAAAGTCGCCCGTGGAAATCGCGGAGCGAATTAGACCTACAACCTGAAGACGACCTTGCCCCCATACCTTCCGGCTCTCGCCCCCGCCGTCTCGGTGCTCCTGCTCTTGGCCTCGTGCGGTGGGGCTCACCGCTTATCCCCTCGCACCAAACGAAGACAGGCAACCGAGCCAGGTCACTCGGCTGTTTCGCCGTCTGCGTGCCCACGGCCTCATTGCCAAAATCCCACGCTCGCGCCGCTGGCGAGTTTCGCTCGCCGGTCGAAGCACCATGTCCACCGCGATCAAGCTCAGGGAGGTCGCAGCACGCAGCGCAGCCGCACCTCGGCGCAGGGAATGACGACGGGTGCGACGGGGCGAATGGAGAAAGTTACCAGAGATTCCCGGTCACACTCTCCAGATCATCCTTATAGGAAAGTCCCGGCGGCAGATTCAGGCTGTCGTTGTAGAAGGCAAAGAAGTTCATCCGATAATACGGGGAGGCGTTCCAGGGCGGACTCGAAGGCACCACAAAGATGACGGTGCTTGTTTGGTTGGCCGGCAGCGTCAGGGTCGGAGACGCCGTGGTATTGGAGCCGTAGTCGCCGTTGCTGTTCCATACATTGACACCGTTGAGCGCCACGCTGGCCCGCTCGCCCCAAGACGCATAGGCGGTGAAGTAGAAGAAGGGCTGCCACGGGATCGCGCTCGGAGTGCTGTTGCGGATGCGCATCAATACTGCCGTGACTTTGCCATTTGTCGACGACTTGTCACTCCACCGCTCGGAGTTCACCAGGGCGTTCTTGCCCGGATACAATTTTCGGACAAATAGCGTGCGGAGCACGTCCGAATTGGACGACATGTCGGAAGCCTGACCGTTTCCGTCGGTCCACGTTGAGGGAGGGACGCCACCGAATAGGCTGGCATTGTTATCCCCGCTCCAGCAACAGATCTCCAGATAGGTATCAAAGGTCATGTAGCGGAAAACCCGCTCTGAGATTCCCTGGCATCCCACCGTCCCGTCCGGGTTGATCGTCTGGATGCTGGAGCCCGCCGGGCATGCACTCACGGTCGCGGGCAGATAGGTGCCGGTGTGGTTGTGATCGCTTCTCGCCGCGGTGACCGCGGCGCCCGTTCCGCCGAAGTCCACGCCGATCGTTCCCGACGTCGTGATCGCCCCGCCCGAAAGCCCCGTGCCCGCCGTCACGCTCGTCACCGTGCCTGAGTTGACGGGAGCCGTGTTCGCGATGGTGACGGTACCGCCGGACGACGTCACCGCGAGGTTGGTCCCCGCCGCGATCGTCACCGGCCCCGTGATCGAGTTCACGGAGGTGACCAGACCGGTGGCCGGACCGAAGTACCCCACCACGTCGCCCAGGATGTTGGTCGCGCTCGTGTCCGCCTGCAGACGAAGATCGCCGAGGGCGCACGATGTCGCGGCCGGGTCGCACAGCGGCACCGCGACCCCGTTGGCGATCGCGGGCAGACCCGCAACCGTGCCGTAGTTCAGGATGGCCGCGAGCGGCGCCACCGGCTGCGGGTTGGCCACCGCCCAGGCCCGGATGTCCCCCGGACCCGCCGGTGAGACGGTCACGAAGTTGATGATCGCCGACGTCGCTCCGACTGGAACGCCGCAACCTCCAGGAAAGCCTCCCTGCAACGGAAAGCCCACCGTGCCCGACACCAGGAAGTTCCGCTGACTGTTGGCCGGGATCGGCCCCTGCCCGCCCTGGGAGATACGGCTGTCGAACACTCGGCACGGCGTCACCGGCGTGTACACCAGATCGCTCGTCACCGAGCCCAGCACCAACGGGATGTCGGCATCCGCGCCCTGCTGGGACAAGCCTGCCAACTGCTCCGACGACAGCGCCTCCATCCGGCTCTTCAGATACGCCCGGATCGAGGCGTCGAAGGGCTCGCCCATGGCTCGTTCCTTCGCGGCCAGGATCGACTCGGCCAGCACGCCGCGTTGCGCCAGGAGCGCGGCCGACGACGTGTCCTGCGCGCCGGCCGACCCCGGCCTCGCGGTCGCAAAAACCAAGGTCAGCACGATTCCCACACTCTTTGTTCGTAAGTTCATGATGTTCCCTCAACCCGAATGGCGTAATGCCTGCGGCTGGAGCCTGAGCCGCTCAGAATCCGCGAGCGATCCGAGAGCCCCCGCGAAAACGATGAACAGCATCCTTGTTGGGGGCCAGGTTCGCTTGTGAATGTTCGCAGCGTACGCCCAGCCGGAGCCGCCTGCAATTTGGGATGAGAATCGTCCGCGAAGGTTCGGATGCCCTCTTCGTTCGGTGAGCTTCCCCGGAGTCCGAACCCAACCCCTGGCCTATGTCCCTGGGGGGGCAGGGGGAGCCAAGAGGAGAAACCGCCCTCAGGCTTCGGCCCCGAATGTGACCCCCGTGTGACCCCTTGACACCACGCGGGGTCGTCTCCGGAAATGGGGCACTCACGAAACCACAGTCAATACGTGGTGAAATGATATGGACCGCGCCGGGATCGAACCGGCGGCCTCCTGATTGCGAACCAGGCGCTCTCCCAGCTGAGCTAGCGGCCCACGAGGTGTCGTGAAGAGTGCGGAGCTTATCAGAGCGGCGTGGAGGGCGCGGCGTCGTAGACCAGCTTGAACTTCAGTCTGGGCATAGGGCCCGAGCCTTCGATTTCGAAGTCGATCTGGAGTTTCCCATCGCCCTGGATCGTGTAGGTCTCTTTGCGCTTTCCGCCCATCTCGGGCCGGCTCTCGATCAGGAGCGACCCCTTGAGGAACCGGGCGACCACGTCGATCTTGCCCGAAGCGCCTTCCTTCTTTCGCTTCTCTCCATCCGAGTGAAGGAGTCGCAGATTGCTCTCCGTGCGGAAGGCGAGGTTCTCGCCCTCCTGTTCGATCACAAACTCAGGAGACGCGGCCAGGCCCATCGGCCCGCGCGGTCCTCGTCCGCCTTGTCCGGGAGGTCCGGCCGAACCTGGGTCTCCGCCCTGCGGAGGCGTGCCTCCTTCGCGGGGTTGTCCGTTTTCCACCGCCCCATCGAGCGGAGGCTCTCCGCCAAATCCAGCCCCGCCCGCGCCGGCCCGACCGCCCGGTCCTCGGCCGCCACCAGGACCGCCCATGCCTCCACCACCGCCCGGGGGTCCTCCCCTCCCGCCCTGTCCACCCATGCCACCAGCACCACCGCCCGGGGGGGCTCCCATTCCTCCGCCACCTTGGCCGTCCATTCCCCCTCCACCCGGGCCGCTGTGTCCGGAAGCTCCGTTGCCATTTCGCATGGCTTCCATCATCTTTTGCCCCGGATCGTCGCTCAGTTCTTTGTTGAGCTTCCATGTCCCCGCCAGTTTCACGGGGGCTGAGGGCGGGTCGGACGCGGGGCTCGATTGTGGGGGTAGTGCGAAGAGCAATCCGAAGAAGAGAGACGCGGAATTGGGGCGAGAGGGTTTCATGGAGTGTTGTTCCTTCAGCGGTCAGTGCGAGAGTTCCTTCGAAGGCGACTTCGACTCTGGAGATGGCGCCCGTTCGAAACGGGGGAGAAGAGCCTTCGAGCAGATGAGATCCAATTCACCTTTCGAATTCCTGAAGAAGATGATGGCCGCCGCACCCGGAAACGACTCGATGACGGCCAGAGCCCTGGCCGGGCCGAGCAGAAAGCCCACCTTGGAGAGAGCGTCGGCCAGCGTCGCGTCCTTCGAGATCACGGTGACGCTCAGTCTTTCCGCCGCCGGCTCGAGTGTTCTTGGGTCGAGAATGTGACCGTACTTCCGCCCGTTCGCGATGAGGAAGTTCGTTCCCTGCGCGGAGGTGGACACCGACCCTTCGTCGACCAAGACCGTTCCCAGCAGATGCTCGGGAGCCTCGGGATCCTTGATTCCGATCTTCCATGACCGCTGGTCGACCGGCCGTCCCACCATGTACTGATTCCCACCGGCGTCGATGAAGGCCGACAGGCCGCGCCGCCGCATCACCCCTCCGGCGAGTTCGACTGCAAATCCCTTGGCTATCCCCCCAAGATCGATCTCCACCCCGGGGCGGGCAAAACGGACGGTGCGTGCGGTGGCGTCGAGGAGCAGATTCCGGTACGAAACCAGTGGTCTCACCAGCGCCAGTTCGGCCGCGCCGGGGATGTGGGGTTTCTTGTCGTGGAACCCCCACAGTTTCACCAGCGGCCCCACCGTCACATCGAACGCTCCCGTACTCCGGGTGCTGACTTCCTGCGCCGCTTCAAGCACCGCGAACATCGGATCGCTCACCTTCACCGGTTCTGTGGCCGCGCGGGCATTGATGAGGGCCAGCTCCGAGTCCGGGCGGTAGTTGCTCATCAGGCGATCGACTTCCTGAATCGCTCCGAAGGCCTCGGCGATGGCGGCCCGTCGCGCCGCTTCATCCGCGCCGAACGCCGCGATCTGAACCGACGTTCCCATCAAATACCGGAACTCCCGGGTCTCCTCCGGTCCTGAAGGCGGGGCCGCGAGAGAGGTGGCCAGCGCCGCCACCGCCACCGCTGTGAGAAGCACCATGCGAACGGCGCCCTAGGGCGTCTTGTGTCCGAAGGGAATGGTCAGGCCGCCGGTAAAGATGGCGGCGTTGAAGTTCGTGCTGCTCGAGTACCGCTCGTATTGCAACGAGAGAGTGGCGCCGGGCCTCATGCCCCACAGCCCGTCCTTCGGCGTGTAGCCGATTCGTCCGGTGATGAGACTGGAATCGAAAGGAAAGATTCGGAAATCGCCGGTGTAGAACTCAGGCGTTCCCGTGTATTGCGGCTGGTAGAAGAAAGCGCCGGTCTGATCGTAACGGCGGAAAGCTCCGTAGGCGAGAAGGGCATTGCCGAAATGGTGCGCGAGGCCTATGCCGAAGGAATTCGAATCCACCTCCCAGCTGTCGTGATAGCGACGGTAGTCCGCTTCGACGTAGGTGGCGCCGGGAAGGGCCTGTTTGATGCGGGCGCTCAAGGTGAACCGATTCCGGAGGTCCGGGTGGTTTCCGAGCACCAGGAATCCGTTCACTGAAGTTCGGAGGTAGGGGCTGGTCTGGAAGCCCCGGACTTGGGCGAACTCGACGCCCACCTGGGCCACCGTGGATTTCGTCAGGGTTTGAGTGAGCGAGAGGTAGGCGTCATGCGCGTACTGCTTCTCCGCGAATTCGCTTGGATGCAGAACCGGCTGGTTGAACGAAAAGGAATAGCCCGAGGCGATCGTGGTGTTGGCTTTGTTGAGGGTGCGCGTGGCCGTGGCCGATACCGTGGTCGCTCGGTAGAAATTCTCCTGGCTGAATTCGCCGCCGATGCCGATGGTGGTGTCGCCATACTTCCGGTTCACGCTCAGTGAGCCCACCGCGCGCCCGCTGGTGATTCCATCCGGGTGGCAGCGCGCGCAGGAATCGGATGAAGCCGAAATGGCGTCGACGCCGAACTTGAACTTGAGATTGGTTCGATCGGTGAAGTCCTTGGAAAGATCGACGCTGGGGCTGAGGACGGTCACCCCGCGCGAGTCCTGAAAACCGTGGAAGAAGATGCTGATCTCTTCGGAGTCGGTTTTCCTGGTGAGTCCCGGCGCCAACAGCAGGCTCGACAGAGCAACGATTCCCGCGGACGCCGCCGTCAGGCCCAGTGACGGGCGAGAGCGATGCCGGGCTGAATTCCTACTTGCAGCCACATCCGCCCCCGAGCACGCCCGCGCCGCCAGCTGCGCCCTCGCGAGCCTCTTGCCAATGCGCGGCGTAGGCGTTCAAGGCGGCGTTCGCCTCAAAGGTCATGCAGGGGTCGGCGAGCCGCCCGCGCTGCCACGGCTGAACCGTGGCGCAGCCGCTGCCGAGAGCAGCGACCACGACCAGAAGAGCGAGGCCGCCGACGCGACCCATGTCCTTTGGCTGATTACTTCTGAGCACGGGCAGAACCCTCCCTGAGCAGAATGGCAATCTCTCTTCGAAAGTTGGCTTTGGTCTTTTCGGTAAAGCCCAGATGTTGGAAACGCACGTTGCCATCGCGATCGATGAGGAAGGAACTCGGCATTCCTTCCACTTTGTAGTCCTGAGGGGAACGACCCTGCGGGTCGAAGAGAACCGTCATCGAAGGGGACCTGCCTTCGAGAAATGCCTGCGCGTCTTTCCTATCCTCATCGACATTGATGGCCACCACCTCGAGCCCGTCGCCATGCAGGTCCTCGTGCAGCGAATCGAGAGCGGGGAACGAGGCCTTGCAGGGGGCGCACCAGCTGGCCCAGAAGTCGACCAGGACGACGCTCCCTTTGAACTCCGCGAGAGTTCGCACCTGACCCGCCTTGTCCTTGAGGCTGAAGGCCGGGGCCGCCCATGGTTTTGCGGCCGCATCGGCAGCGCTCGCGAAGCTTCCTCCGAGCCCGAGGAAGCCGAGGCCGAGCAGCAGTCCTCTCAAGGCCGCGGAAATTCGTAGATTCATGAAAGATCCTTAGCGGGTTTGAGCCGCGCGGTTGGTGACGACCCAGTCGCGCGTTCGTGAGGCTTTGGTCTGCCGGTCTCCGCTCCAGTACCGGTACATGCTTCCGTTCGATTGGGTGACGCGGACCAGCGTGCTGGAGGCGCTGCCCGGGGTGACCGCCCGCATGGTCGCCGCATACGTACTCATGGAATAGCGACCCAGCGCATTCCTATCACTGTGGCAGACCAGACAGTCCGAGGCAAAGATGGGTTGCATGTCGGGGGTGTAGGCGATGCTTGGGCCCGAGGGAGTTGCGGTGGGCGTTGGCGTCGCCGCCCCGGGACTCGCCGAAGGACCCGGCGTCGCGGCGGGGGTGGCCGCTCCGGTAGGTCCCGTAACTGAGGACTGGGTCGAGCTTGAGCGGATTTCTCCGGTGTCGGTCGCGGTTTGCACTTTCACGCAGC
The DNA here is from genome assembly GCA_031362685.1 of Vicinamibacteria bacterium. Taxonomy (GTDB): domain Bacteria; phylum Acidobacteriota; class Vicinamibacteria; order Fen-336; family JAGNNV01; genus JAGNNV01. The sequence goes on from JANLSZ010000049.1 coordinate 10,388, forward strand.
CGATCGAGAGTCCGAGAACGAGGACACACTGGACACAGACGGTACGAGTGGACTTCAAAGCATGACTCCAAAATGTGACGAAGAATCGAATCCAACCGCTCACTCGCAATGCTTGCAGGATTCGGGCCAGCTCGATTCTCGGTCAGGTCAGGCGTTTCTCGTGATTCCCGGGTCGCGCTGGAATCAGAGTCCTGCGCTCATCATCTGGTGTCGTTCAGAATCTGGCGCGCGGCCAGCCGGCCCGCGCCACCGGCGATGCCGCCGCCCGGGTGAGTGCCGGCGCCGCAGAGGTAGAGCCCGCCGACCGGTGTGCGATAGCGCGTCCACCCCGCCACCGGCCGCATGAAGAGGATCTGGTCGAGGGTGAGCTCGCCGTGATAGCGATGGCCCTCGGTCAGTCCTTGTGCCGCCATATCGGCCGGCGTAAGCACCGTGCGCGCGGTGATTGATTCACGCAACCCCGGGACATGTTCGCCGAGCCTCTGCACCACGGCGTCGGCAAGCGCGCTTCCGTCGCTGATCGTGTGCGGCACGTACTGCACGTGCACATTGACGTTCCGTCCGTCTGCTCGGGCTTCGAGCCACGGGTTCGCGGACACGCGGCCGTACTTCACATCGTCGTAGGCGCGCTCTAGATAGGTCAGCGACGGCGCCACGGAGAGGGTCTTGAAAGACGCGTCGGTAGCCAGGGTGAGGGTGACCTGGGCCGCGACGCCGCGGCACTTGATGTTGCCCACCGCGCGGATGAAGCCGGGATCGAGCCAGCCCGGCTCGAGCAGGCTGAGCAGCGTTGCCCGCGGATCCGCGCTGGAGATGACGAGCGATGCCGTGAGTTCATCCCCGTTTGCGAGCACCACGCCCGTGGCGCGCCCCTGGGCCACGCGGATGCGCATGACCTTGGCGCCGCGTCGCAGCTCAACCCCGGGGAGACCGGCGAGCACCTGGCTGAGGTTCGACGCCGGCAGCCGGAAGACGCCTTGCGGGCTGCCCACGTGATGGTGCAGGAAGTTGAAGGCGGTGGCGCCCGAGCGCGGCCCCTGCCGGAGGTGCATCACGCCTGCGATGCCCAACGCGGCTTTGAGGGCGTCGTTCTCGAACCACTCGTTCAGCAGGTCCGCCACCGACATGGGCAGCAGCCGCAGCAGGTCGATCATCCCCTGGCGACCCAGGCGCTTGACCCTCACACCGAGAAGTCCGAGTCGCAGCAACTCGCCCGGCTCGGTGGTTTCGACATCGGGTGCGGGTTGGCTATACAGCGCGGCCAACACCGAGGCGACCTTGTGCATCCGGGCACAGAACTCCGGCCACTTCGCGGCGTCGCGGGGGCTGAGCCGGCTGATCGCTTCCGCCGACCGCGTCAGGTTCGATGACAACTCGAGTCGCTCGCTTCCCCCGAGCGCGATGGCGGCCCACGGGTCGGCGGTGTCGATGGTCAATCCGGCTTGGGTGAGCGAGAGATCAGCGATGACCTCCGGCGGGATCCAGCCAATGTCGCGCGATGCCGGTTCGTTGTTGTCCTGTTCGAGAACCAGAACCTTGCGGCCGGCCCGGGCCAGCAGGTGCGCGGTGACGAGGCCGTTCGTGCCGGCGCCGATGACGATCGCGTCGTAGTTCATGGTGGCGCTCATGCGCCGTCCTTTAACGCCGCGAGTGCGCCGAGGCGGCCCGATGCGCCCATGATGCCGCCGCCCGGATGGGT
>JANLSZ010000190.1:0-7661 GCA_031362685.1 Vicinamibacteria bacterium
TCATCGAAGCGGTGGCGAACGGAAAACGCGCGGCTCGTTCGATCCACGAGCACTTCTCGCACGAAGGCGCGCGCATCGAGCGCACGCTTGCCAGCGAGGTTCTGCCCACCGCCCAGTATCGGATGAGCGCGGGGTTCGAGATCCTCGATCGCAAGGCCGCTCCCACCCTCGACCTCGATCGCCGCACCGGAATCGCCGAGGTCGAAACGGGCTACGACCCGCAGGAAGCGCGGACTCAGGCGTCCCGGTGCCTGGTCTGCCATGTGCAGACCATCTACGACCCGGAGAAGTGCATTCTCTGTTCGCGCTGCGTGGACGTGTGCCCGGAGTTCTGTCTCGCCATCGTTCCGGTCGAGCAAGTGGGCTTTCCCGAGGAGGCGCGCGAGGAACTCATGGAGCGCGCCCAGGCCAACGGTCTGCCTCTGGTGGCCATGGTGAAAGACGACGAGCGCTGCATCCGCTGCGGCCTGTGCGCCATTCGCTGTCCCACCGACGCCATGACCATGGAGAAATTTCAGATCACCGAGCGATACGCGGCCCCGCCGCCCGCTTCGGTTGACGAGCAAAGGAGCTGAGGATGGCTGAGCACAACGATCGTCGCGACTTCATGATGAAGGCTGGCCTCGGAGCCGGGATCGCCGGCCTCGGCCTTCAGGCCGCGGCCTCCCTTCGGTCGCTGGTTCCCAACGTCTCGTACGATGCTCCCACCACGGTGAAGCTTGGGCTGCCCACCGATTTTCCCGACGGCCTCAAGTTCCTGCCCGATCAGCGGCTCTTCGTCTTCCGGGAAGGCAAAACGTTCCACGCCATCTCCGCGGTCTGCACGCACCTCGGTTGCACGGTGCGCGCGGAGGCGATGTCCCAACCGGAGACGAGGGAACTCGACGGGGTGAAGACTCGATTGACCCATCGATTCCTGTGTCCCTGTCATGGCTCCCGCTATGAAGGCGACGGCAAGGCCGTCTCCGGCCCCGCGCCCCGCGCTCTGGCCTGGTACCACCTTTCTATCTCCGTCGATGACGGCGCCCTGGTCGTGGATCTGGCTCAGGAGGTCGCGCGCGACTTCCGTTTGACTCTCGCCTGAGGAAAACACCAATGGCCTTTCCATTTCTCTCCTTCCTCAAACGGTCTCAGTCACCAGAGGCTCCGGGCGTTCACCCTCAGCCCTTCTGGAGTTTCCGGCCCCGCTCCGATCGCGAGTCCGGCGACGCCATCGTCTCCAACTTCGCCCTGCACATGTTCCCGGCCAAGGTCTCCCGCGCGTCTCTGGCGTGGAAGTACTCCTTCTGGCTGGGCACGGGCTCGGCGGCCCTGTTTCTCCTGCTGATCCTGTCGGGCGCACCGCTTCTCTTCCTGTACGTGCCGTCGGTCGAACGGGCCTACTCCTCCATCAAGGACATCGAGTACGTGGTGACCTTCGGTTCGTGGCTGCGCTCGGTCCATCGCGTGGGCGCCCACTTGATGGTGGTGGTGGTGGCCCTTCACCTGGTGCGGGTGTTCCTTACCGGCGCCTACAAGAACGGCGTCGGCCAGGGACAGAAGCGCGAATGGAACTGGGTCATCGGCGTGTTCATGCTTCTTTTCACCCTTCTCCTTTCCTTCACCGGTTACCTGCTGCCCTGGGATCAGCTGGCGTTCTGGGCGGTCACGGTGGGCACGAACATCGCCGCCTCCATTCCCCTCGTCGGACCGCAGGTGCGTGAGCTCCTGATCGGCGGCCGCGCCATCGATCAGCCCACCCTGATCCGGTTCTACGTTCTGCACATCGTGGTTCTGCCCATGGCCGTCGGCGCGCTGTTTGCGTATCACATGTGGAGAGTGCGCAAGGACGGCGGTCTGGCCGCGGTGGACAAGGAGGCGAGGGCGAACGAGCTTCAGGAAGCCTCGGCAGTTTCCACCAAGACCTACACTCTGCTCGGGATCGCCCGGGGCACGTCGCCGGTCATCAAGGCCACCTCAATCAGCCGTCTCGACCGGATGGTGAACGCGGTTCCCGATCTGATTCGTCGCGCCAACCTGGTGACCCTGGCCACCATCGCGATCGTGTCGATCCTGTCCACGTTCATCCGTTCACCTCTGGAGGAGCCCGCCAATCCCCTGGTGACGCCCAATCCAGCCAAGGCCCCGTGGTACTTCCTGTGGCTGCAGGAGATCGTCACCGACACCACGATCAAGATCGGTTCGTTCACGATTAATGGAGCGTTCGTCGGTGGTGTGGTGTTGCCGGGCCTTCTGGTCACTCTGCTGATTCTCTGGCCCTGGCTCGATCGAAGTCCGAAGGAAGCGGCGGGGGTCTGGTTCGCACGAACCCGCCGCACGCAGAACCTCGTGTTCATACTGCTCTGCCTCTTCATCCTGACCCTCACCTTCGTGGGCACAGTGATGCGCGGGCCGTACTGGCACATCTACTGGCCTTGGGAAGTCTGGCCCGAGATCCCGGGGCGCATCTAGGGCACGCCATGGAGAAACGCACGAATTCCCCCTATCCCCGAGTCGATCGGCCGGTTCTGGCCGTGGTCGGAGTCCTCCTGGTGATCTCCACCGTCCTCTTCGCGCGGAACGACCGTGAGCACGAGTGGCGCTGGTATCAGGCCGAGTTCAAACGTCTGGTCTCCGAGAAGTACGGACCGGACAAGGCGAAGACCGTGCCCTCGGGCCTCCAGCAGGTCTGGATTCCCAGCATGGCGAAAGCGGACCGTTGCGTGACCTGTCACCAGGCTCTGGGCTGGAAGGGTTTCGAGACGGCGGACGAGCCGTACCGGACCCATCCCGCGGAAATTCTGAAGAGCCATCCCCCGGAAACCTTCGGCTGCACCTCCTGCCACGGAGGCCAGGGCTGGGCCATAGACGCCGGCCCCGCACACGGGCCCATCGAGCACTGGACCGAGCCGCTCCTCGGCAAGCAGTTGGGCGAGGAATATTCCCTGGTCGACAACAAGGCCGCGCTCATGCAGATGAACTGCAACGTGTGTCACCGCTACGAGCGCGAGACCAAAGGCGCGGATGCCATCAACAACGCCAAGCGTCTGGTTGCCGAAAAGGGCTGCCGCGGGTGTCACGTGGTGAACGGCCGCGGCGGAACCATCGGACCCGATCTCACGTTTGTCGGCGACAAGGAAGCGGAGCAGTACGAGTTCGGTCGTCTATCCGGGCAGAAGACCTCCTTCGCCTGGCACGTCGCTCACTTCAAGGACCCGCGGGCCCTCGTGACCGAGACGGTCATGCCCAACTTCAACTTCGGCACCAAGGACGCTCAGTCCCTGGCCATGCTGGTTCTGTCCTGGAAGAAGTCGCCCGTGCCGGCGTCCTTCATCCCCGGCGTTCCACACTCCGAGCCTCAGACCGCGGACGAGAAAGCCGACGAAGAGCGCATGAAGACGGGTCCGGGCGGATGGTTCGTCAAGACCGGCTGCTTCGTGTGTCACTCCATTGCAGCGCTCGGGGTCAAGAGTCCCGCCCAGATCGGGCCGGATCTTTCCACTGCGGTCGAGGATGTGCAGTCCCGTTTCGGGCGAACCCTCGACGACTTCCTGCGCGAACCCTCGGGCACCATGGCCGTGGTGCTCTCGCGTCAGATCATCCTCTCGCCGGAGGAGAAGGCGGTGGCGATTTCAAAGCTCCGAGAAGCCTACGCGGAGCACGAGAAGCAGAAGGCGTTCCAGCAAAAACAGGCGGCTCCAGTGGCGGCTCGCCACTAACTCAAAAGGTGAGGAAAACAACATGCGTACAGTAAGAGCAACGGAGATGTCCCGATTCGGCATCCTCGCCCTGGCGGTTTTCGCCGTGGCGTGCGCCCCCAGCGCCCCCAAAGGGGCTCAGAAATCCGGAGGAGCAGCCACTTCGGATGTGGCTATTGCGGCCCAGAAGACCTACGTGGCTCCTGGTGATCTCGACGAGTACTACCTCTTCTCTTCCGGAGGACATTCGGGACAGATCTACGTCTACGGTGTGCCCTCGATGAGGCATCTGTCGACGATCCCCGTGTTCACTCCCTACCCGGGCACCGGGTACGGCTTCGATGACGATTCAAAGAAGATGTTGGGACCGGACCTGACCTGGGGCGACGTCCATCATCCCTCCCTCTCGGAGACGGGCGGCGACTACGACGGCCGCTGGCTCTTCGTCAATGAGATGAACGGTCGGGTGGCACGCATCGACCTGCGCGACTTCAAGACCAAGCAGATCCTCGGCCCCATTCCCAACATCTCCGGCAACCACGCTTCCGCGTTCGTCACGCCCAACAGCGAGTACTCGGTCATGGCGTCGCGCTTCTCGATTCCCATTCCCAAGGGGACGGTGGCGGGCGTCGACAAGTACGCTACGGAGTACAAGGGTGTCATCACCGGGATCAAGATCGATCCGAAGTCGGGCGAGATGAGCTTCGGCTGGCAGGTTCTCATGCCGCCCTTCGACTACGACCTCGGGGACGCCGGCAAGAAGGCCTCCGATGGTTACGTGTTCTTCACCTCCTACAACACGGAGAAGGCCACGGGCAAGCTCGAAGTTACCTCGACCCAGAAGGACCGCGACTACATCGCCATGGTCGACTGGCGGCTCGCCGAGAAGTCGGCGAAGGAAGGCAAGGGCAAGATGATCGGTGGGGTCAAGGTTCTTGATCCCAAGGAAATCCCGGGCCTGGTGTACTTCCTGCCCTGCGGCAAGTCCCCGCACGGCGTCGATGTGGCGCCTGAAGGCAAGTGGATCGTGGGCTCCGGCAAGTTGCAGGGTGTCACCACGGTGTTCAACATCGAGAAGATCCAGACCGCGATCAAGAACAAGAACTTCACCGGCGACGAGGACGGCATCCCGGTCCTCAGGTACGAGGACATCAAGGACGCCGAGGTCCCGGTGGGCCTCGGTCCTCTGCACACCCAGTTCGGCCCCGACAACTGGGCCTACACCTCGCTCTTCGTGGACAGCGCCATCGCCAAGTGGAAGATGGGCACGTGGGAAGTTGTGGACAAGGTTCCGATGTCCTACTCCATCGGCCACCTGACCGCGGCCGAGGGCGATACGGTCAACCCCGACGGCAAGTACCTGGTCGGCCTCAACAAGCTCTCTCATGGACGCCACCTGTCGGTGGGTCCGAGCCAGCCCGAGTCCTCGCAGCTCGTGGATATCAGTGAGGAGAAGATGAAGGTGATCTACGACGCGTTCACCGAGCCCGAGCCCCACTACGCCCAGATGATCAAGGCAGACAAACTCCATCCCATCGAGGTCTATCCGAAGGAAGAGAACCATCATCCGCTAGCGGTCTGGGACGTGAAGGACGCGGGCGTGACTCGCAACGGCAACAAGGTCCTGGTCAAGATGGTGGCGGTCCGCTCGACCCTCACCCCGACCGATTTCGAAGTGAAGGCGGGCGACGAAGTGACCATCGCCATCACCAACATCGAACAGACCACCGACGAACTGCATGGGTTTGGCCTGCTCGACTACAACATCAACATTGTCGTGGATCCCGGCGAGACCAAGACGGTCACGTTCAAAGCCAAGAAGTCCGGTGTGTTCCCGTTCTACTGCACCAACTTCTGCTCGGCTCTGCATCAGGAGATGCAGGGCTACTTCATCGTGCGCTGAGGCTCGTCCTAGCGAGCCCGCCGGCGTTTCGCAGCCGTGGGGTCGTGGTCCCCTTCCCTCCGGACCACGGCCCCTTCCCCAGAAAGGGGTGCCCCATGCGTGACTTCCTGAAACGAGCGAATGCCTTCCTCGACGCGCCCCTCGATCTTGGTCCCCGGGTGATGGTGCTGTGCGCGGCTCTGGCTCTGATTCCCACCTTCACCTCGCCGCTGTACAAGATGACCATGTTCGCGCCGCAGTATCCTGATGGCCTCCGGCTGTTCATCTACAGCTACAAGCTGGTGGGTGGAAACAACGGCCAGGACATTCCCGAGATCAACGTGCTCAACCACTACATCGGCATGCGCGATCTGGTCTCCTCGGAGTTCGGCGAATTCAAGTGGATGCCCTTCGTCATCGGGGGTTTCGCGCTCCTCTTCGCGCGCACGGTGGTGATGGGGAAGATGACTCACCTCGTCGACTCCCTGGTCCTCTTCATCTATTTCGGCGCCTTCGCGCTCTGGTCGTTCGGCTACAAGATGTGGACCTATGGGCATACCCTCGCGCCGACCGCGGCCGTCAAGGTAGCCCCTTTCATGCCCCCGATGTTCGGCTACAAGCAACTCGCGAATTTCGAGGTCTACAACTACCCGGCACTTGGGTCTTACGCTCTCGGCGCTTCGGCCTTCCTTCTGATCCTGGCGTTTCTCCTGGCCGCGCGCCAGGCCCGCCGGCTCTCGGCGATCTGAGGACCCTCCATGTTTTCAGGGGCGATTGCGGTGTTGATTCTCGTGGGGCTCGGCGGGGCGCCTCAACCTCCCGCGGATGATGGACCGGTGACGCCGGGGCAGGTGGAAGGCCGGCCGGCGCCCCTGGACCGCTCGCCCCTCCAGGAGAGGGTGGACCGTGCGGGGGCCGGTTCGGTGCTCGTGGTTGGCCCGGGCACCTACAAAGGGGATTTGTTCCTCGATCGCCCGATCACGCTTCGCGCCGACGGTGACGTGACGCTGATAGGTTCGGGGCATGGAAGCGTTGTCCGGGTGCGCGCAGCCCAGATCACGATCGAGGGCTTCACCATCGACGGGCTGGGGGGCGGGGACCTGGGGCGAGACTCCGCCGGGATCCATGTCACGGGCGCCGACGCCACCATCCGACGCTGCCACATCAAGAACTCGCTCTTCGGGATCTACCTGCGCGAGTCCGACCGGACCGTGGTGGAGGATTCCCGGATCGACGGGATTCCCGGCCGCGACCCGGGAGAGAAGGGCTCGGGAATTCACCTGTGGAACTCCCACGCCTTCCGTCTGGAGCGGAACGTGATCCACGACGCGCGGGATGGCTTCTACGTCCAGTCGTCCACCGGCGGTGTGATCCGCGGAAACCGGGTGAGCGACATCCGCTATGGCCTCCACTACATGTTCTCGGACGACAATCTCTTCGAGGACAACATTTTCGAGAATGGCGCGGCCGGAGCGGCCCTCATGTATTCGAAGCGCATTGTCTTCCGCCGGAATCAGTTCATCAGAAACCGGGGCTTTGCATCGGTGGGTCTGCTGCTGAAAGCCTGCGATGACGTTCTGGCTGAGGACAATCTCGTGGCCGACAACGCACGCGGTCTGTTCATGGAGGGATCGTCGCGAAACACCATCCGGCGCAACGTGATCGCGGGTTCCGATGCCGCGGTGATTCTTTACGACTCGGTGTCGCAGAACCGTTTCGAATCGAACTCGTTCGTTTCCAATCGCACACCGCTCCTGCTGGTGGGGACGCGCACCGACACCATCTTCACCGGCAACTACTACACCTCAAATCTGGAGCCCGATCTCGACGGTGACGGGTCCAGCGACAGCGCCTTCACCCTGTCGAGCGTCTTCGACCACTTCCGCGGCAATGTCATCGCCGCGGACCTGCTGGTGGACACCCCCGCGGCCGAGGCGCTGGGACTCGCGGAACGAACTTTTCCGGTGCTGCGCCAGATTGCGGTGGCCGACGGGCATCCACTGGCGCATGCGCCCCTGCTTTCGTCGGTGCCCAGAGCCGATCGTGCGCGTGGCGCTGCGAGCGGCGCCGGAATCGCAGTTTCCGCCGGATTGATGCTGGTG
>JANLSZ010000044.1:0-7134 GCA_031362685.1 Vicinamibacteria bacterium
GCTCGCGCCTGGCCGGACGCCCCCGGCCTGAAGTGCGAAAAACCTGGAGGAGAAGACAATTTCCACGATTGCGGCCACCCAACTGAAGCGGGGCATGGTCATCATGTTCGAGAACAACCAGTCCCGGGTCGTGGAGACCATACACAAGACCCCCGGCAACCTGCGCGGTTTCGTCCAGGCCAAGCTTCGGGATCTGAAGACCGGCGCCATCTTCGAGCATCGCTTCCGGTCGGTCGACATGGCGGTTCGCGCCTATCTCGAGGACACCGAGATGGAATACCTCTACTCCGAGGGGGAGATGCACCACTTCATGAACAACGAGACCTTCGAGCAGATCGGACTCTCGGATGAAGTGCTGGGCGATGCGGTGAACTACCTCAAGCCGAACCTCAAGCTGAAGATCGAGATGTACGAGGGGACGCCGGTGGGCATCGAGCTGCCCATGATCGTCGAGCTCACGGTCAAGGAGACCGAGCCGTCGATCAAAGGCGCCTCGGTTTCGAACCAGAGCAAGCCCGCGAAGATGGAGACCGGTTTCATGGTCAACGTGCCCCCGTTCATCTCCGAGGGCGACGTCATCCGGATCGACACCACCGAAGGCAAGTACATCGAGCGCGCGAAGTAGCGCGACCTCTCACCTCCTTTCTCTCAAACGGCAACAGCGAAAGCGGATATGGCGGCGCCACGGCATCGACCCGAATCGGGGTCCATCGAAGTCATTGTCGGCAGCATGTTCAGCGGGAAGAGCGAAGAGCTGATTCGGAGGCTGCGCCGCGCGGAGATCGCCAAGCAGAAGGTCCAGGTCTTCAAGCCGAAGATCGACGATCGTTACGCGGCTGACCACGTGGTTTCTCATTCCGACATGCGCATCAAGTCGCAGTTCGTGTCGCACGCGTCGGAGATCCTGGGCGGACTGCACCCGGATACCGAGGTGGTGGGGATCGACGAGGGACAGTTTTTCGATGCCACCATCACCGAAGTGGTGCAGGCTTTGGCCGACCGCGGGGTCAGGGTGATTGTGGCCGGCCTCGATCAGGACTACCTGGGCCGTCCCTTCGAGCCGATGCCCCAACTGATGGCCACCGCCGAATACGTCGACAAGATGCTCGCCATCTGCGTGCAGTGCGGAGCCCCGGCCAATCGCACCCAGCGACTGGTCGATTCGACCGACCGGGTGGTGGTGGGCGGCGCTCACGCCTACGAGGCGCGGTGCCGGCGGTGCTTCTCGAAGGAAATCTCGCAGTAACGCATTTCAGGAAACCGTGCCCATACCCGCGGAGACGCTTGAGATTGACGCCCAGGGCCGGGAGGGCATCGTTCTCGATCTGGCCCTGCCGGTTCTGGCCGCGTGGTCGCAGAGCGTCCGGGTTCTCGGTTTCCGGCCGTCGATGGGCGTTTCGGGATTATGGCCGCGCGAAGTAGCCCGGCTTAGAACCCTGGGCCTCGCCACCGCCTCGAAGGCCACCGGCATCTTCGAGGGCGCCAACGACTTCCGGATGGGCTTTCCCCACGGCCCGGCCATAGGCACCGCACCTCCCCCTCTCGGCGTCGAAGCCGATCTGATCGGCCATCCTCTGGCTCCCGTCGTTTCAGATCTCGGGATCGCGGCGTTCGGCCTTCCCTCCGGACAGAGCCTGACCCATCGGCTGCGCGGTTTCACGCATCTGCGGGGCGCCAACGCTCAAGGGTATGGCGCGCGCACTCTGAAAGCGCTGGGCCGCGAGTTCGACCTCGACCTGAGGATCGCCATCGAAGAGCTGGGGTTCGAGCCGCAGGGCAAGGGCATCATCTCGATGACCGCGTCGCGCCCCGCCCTCAAGACCGCTTGGGCGGCGAGCTGGAAAGACCGGGGCGAGCTGCGCGCAGTTCATGCCCTGATTGGCGGAGTGCGGCCGAGGACCGAACAAATGGACCGCCTCGAAGCGGCGCTTCGGGAAGTGTTGTGGGACGCGCGGCGGATCGAGCCCGTGATCGAACGGCTCATCACCCCGAGCCTCGATCTGGGCGCCTTCCTTCAGATCGATGTCGAATACGAAAGAGGCGGCGCCACCTTCATGGACGTGGCGGGCCGATCCGCAGCGCCCCTGGCCCTGGCGCGTCGCACGGTGAAGAAGGCCCTGGCCTACTGCGATTCGGGCGCCACCTGCGACGAGGTCACCGGAATTGCCGCCCTGGCCTCGGCCATCGCCGCGCGCGCTGATTTCGAACTGGCCCTCGTTCCTTCGGCCACCCTCTCCGCGGTCACCGGCCTCCTGCGCGATATCGGGGCCCCCATCGAGGAAGAAGAAGCCCCCGGCCTTCTTGTTCTCAGGACTGCACCTCGCTGAGGCCGTCGGAAGATCACGGACGACAGGGCCGCGTCGTTTGACGCTTGGCATTTCAGCTCGGTCACCTTCGGATCAGTCGAGTAAGAACGGCCATCAGACGGACCAGGACTGCGCGGGCATTGTCGCTTCCTGTCGGCGCTGTTTCGAGGTCGAGGAGGTCGAGAACGGCGAGGCACTCGAAGGCACTGCCTCGTGCGATGGCGTAGTGGCGGGCTTGGTCCCGAGGGCCAGAGCGACCTGCGCCCTCCGCAACGTTGAGCGCGATGCTCATGCTGGCGCGGTCGAGTTGGTCAGAGAGTTCGGCGCGCTTGAGCGGGAGCCAGCGGACCACGAGAGTTCGGAAGGCGAGGGCGAGTCGGTACGCGTCGAACCGGTGGAGGGAAGCGGTTGGCGCGAGGGATGCAACGGGAGCGGCGGCGGGATTCATGATGGAGACCTTTCTCGGGGGTCGCGAAGTGCGGCCCTCACCAGGCAGGGCCGCACTTGAGGAGGGCGGTACATCCTCTGCCCGCCGACGCGGACGCTGCATCCCTCGTGACAAGCGCGTGGCGACTGTGCGGGGACGCTCGGGACGGAGAGACTGCTTCGGCGAAGCTGTTCGACGGTCGCCTCGCAGTGACGGAAAGGGGGCGGACAGTCGGGAAGTGGACCCGGCTGTCGCCGAGGTGACGGATAGGGGCGTCGGGTGTATGGGTTCACGTGGGACGCTTCTTGACGGAGGTGTTCACGATCACTTTGGCGCGGCGGCAATCTCCGGGGTTTACCTCAACGACGCAGAGTTTAGGGATCAACGTGAACGAACCGGGGTTCCGTCATCAACGCCAACGATCCTACGTCCCGGCGTCGAACGTGAACCTGATCGACCCGACGTCTACCGTCGAACGTTGACGTGAACCTGAACGCCGCGGCGTCTCGGCGTCGACCCGAACGTCAACCTCAGCTCAACCGAGAATCAATCCGTTTCGAACAGGACTTCACCCTCGCCGCTCACAAAGAGTGAAGGCTCGTTGGTGGTGGGGGAGAGGCCCATCTCCGCTTCGAGATTTCCCGACCATGCGATCACGCTCGACATCGGGCCCTCGAACGGCTGATCGTTCTGGACGCGCACGCAGGAGGGCAATCCGTTCCAGGTGAGGGCAGCGAAACCGTTGCCCTCCATTTCCAGTACGCTGGCGTCCATCCCCGCGACCTGCACATATCGGGGCTGGAGCGTCTCTTCGCAGGCCAGAATCCGGTCGGGGGCGACCCAGAGTCTGCGCCCTGGATCAGAAAGGAGAAGTCCGATGCCCGACCCGGTCGCGGCCAGCAACAAGGACCCGGAGCCGGTGGCGATAACCAGCCGGTCGCCCGAGGCGCCCTTGGTCTCTTTGACCCAGAACGTCACATGACCTTCCGATGAAACGAGGGCGCCTCGTTTGAAGAAGATGCGACCCTCGAACGGGACCTGGACCAGGTCTCGCCGCCGCAGCGTCATCCTTGAAACCGCCGCCGGCGATCGGGGCCCGAGAAAGAGATCTTCTTCTTCAGACCCAAGCCGGAGGACCTCGGGACGGAGCGCGATCGGGGCGTCGGGTAGAGGACGGTGGTCTTGAGCCTGAATCTCGGCCCCCGGAACCTGAATCAGCTTCGAGGCTCCAAAGAGGACCTCGTCGTCTTCATCGCCGCCACTGAAGTCATTGTCGATCCGGGTGCTGATCGGTTTCGAGGCCGCGGCAAGGTCCGGGTTCCCGGGACGGGGAATCTCGGTGGTGGCGGTCCCGTGCTGCCGGAAGGCTCCGCCGTTTTCCGACGCCGATCGGGCCAGGCGGTACTGGTGGATGGCCTCGCGGATGCTTCCGTGCCGCTCGTAGGTGGCGCCCAGATAGAAATGAACTCGCGGCCGGTCTTTGGTGAAGGCCAGGGCCTGAGTGAAGGCAACTTCCGCTTCTCGAAAACGATTCAGCTTGAAATTGATCAGACCAAGATTGAACAGAATCGCCGCGTCATTGGGCGTGCTCGCCGCAAGTTTTCCGAACACTTCCTCGGCCCGCTCCAGCCGTCCCTGCTTGAAGTAGAGGACGCCCAAAAGGCTGAGGACGCTCAGATCCCTCGGCTTCAGCAGGTACGCTTCGGCCAGATCCTTTTCGGCAAGCTCGGCTTTCCCTTCGGCGAGGAAGGCGCGGGCCCGCTGGACATGGGTCTCGAAGAGGCCGGTGGAAAGAGGTGAAACGGACGGCATTTCGATGGTCTCCGCCTCGTCAGGGTAGCCCGCGAATCGTTCGGAACGCAGATCCGTCTTGCGGGGGTGAATCTGCGAAATGAGTGGAACCGGCCCCGTCCACCCACCGATAGTACAACCGGGGAGGGACACGTACGAGTGCTCTTCCGGGCCGGGGGGGCGTCGCGGCATTGGGGCGGGCGTTCCGGGGCTGAAGGGAGGGAGGAAGCGAACCGGAAAAACCGAGACTGGTGCTGGCGCTTCCCGGAGCGCGCGACTCGGACGACACCATGACCGTGGGCGCCCCGCCGAGAACGGAGTTGATTCTGAGCACGTAGTTGCGCGTCTCCTTGTACGGCGGAACGCCGCCGTATCTCAGCACCGCGTTCTCACCCGCGTTGTAGCCCGCGACCGCGAAATCGACGTTATTGTGGAAAAGGCCGAGCAGATACTTGAGATACTCGGTTCCGCCCATGATCGCCTGAGCCGGGTCGAACGGATCCGACACCCCGAACCGCCGGGCGGTGGCCGGCATCAACTGCATCAGGCCCTTGGCGCCCTTGGAGGAGACCGCGTACTCGTCGAAGGCCGACTCGACGCTGATCACCGCGCGGATGAGGTCGGGGCTTACATCGAATTTCGACGCGGCGTCCTCGATGTAGGGATCGAACTCCGGCCGTGACCGGCTTCTGAAACCGCGCGAATGAATGAGAACGCCCTTGGCGGAGAAGCGAAGGCGGAACTCGCTGGTTTCGGGCGAGTCGGTGGCTTCTAGAACCCCATCGGCGTTCCGGCGCAAATACACCTGGGCCTGCGCCTCCGGGGGAATCGCCAGTTGCAGTCCGGCGAGGGCAACGAGACCCACGGAGAAGGCCCGGCGCCGAAGTCGCGGGCCGCTCACGCGGGGACCTCGCTCAAGAGACGGGCTGCGGCCTCCCGGGCCCGGCGACGGAGCGCTTCGACATCGCCTTCCGGGCCAAGCGCGCCCTGAGCAAACTCGGAACGACCTCCCCCGCGCAGGCCGAGCTCTTTCATCAGCGTGGGCGCGGCCACCCGGCCCATGAGATCGCGTGAAACCGCGACGATGACCGAGTGCGATCCGTCGCCCCCGAGGGAGGAAGAAGATGAGACGGCGATGAAGTTGTGGTCGCCACGCTTCTGACGATACTCGTCCACGAGGGCCGCGTGGCCCTTCCGGTCCACATCGCTCCAAAGAGGCGTCCAAATGGTGATTCCCTGGGCCTCGATCGAGTCGCTCCCTTCGCTGCGGCCGCTACCGCCCGAAGCGAGTTTCAGCTTGAGGCGTTCGATCTCGCGATCCTTCGCTTTGAGGTCGTCCTTCAGCTTCGCGTACTCCTCCACCAGCGCGCCCCGCTCCGCGCGTGCTACCTGCGACAACTCGTCCAGGATGGAGACATCGCGCTGGATCTTCTCAAGCGCCGCACCCCCGGCCACCGCCTCGACCCGCCGCGTTCCGGCGGAGACCCCGCTGGTGGCGGTGAACAGGAAGAAACCGATGTCACCGGTATGGGAGACGTGGGTACCGCCGCAAAACTCCTTTGAAAACTCCGGAACTTCGACCACCCGGACGCGTTCCCCGTACTTGTCGCCGAAGAACGCGAGAGCTCCGGAGGCGAGCGCCTCCTCGCGCGACATCTCTACGGTCACGATGGGCTTGTTGGCCAGGATCTCTCCGTTGACCCGGTTTTCCAGGACCCGAAGCTCGCGCTCGTCGACGGCTTGAAAGTGCGAGAAGTCGAAACGGAGGCGGTCGTTCGCGACGAGGCTGCCCGCCTGCTTGACGTGCGGGCCCAGGGTCTCGCGGAGCGCGGCGTTCAAGAGATGGGTCGCGGTGTGGTGACGCATCGCGCCTTCGCGTC
Source organism: Vicinamibacteria bacterium (assembly GCA_031362685.1). Taxonomy (GTDB): domain Bacteria; phylum Acidobacteriota; class Vicinamibacteria; order Fen-336; family JAGNNV01; genus JAGNNV01. The sequence goes on from JANLSZ010000044.1 coordinate 6,405, forward strand.
GCTCTTCGTCAACCACCAGGCGGACTTTCATTCCCGCCCCGAAACTGCCTTGGTCGACGGTGACGAGATGGGCCGAGAGTCCGGGCAACGCGCTCCGGCACGTCGACACCGTGGCCACCGAACCTGGCGCGGAGATCACACCGCGATCGCCGATCTGTCCGCCGGCCTCGGCGTAGAAGGGAGTCCGGTCCACCATGATCTCGCCCGATTCGCCCTGGTCGAGATGCTCGACCTGCTTGCCGCCTTTGAATGCCGCGATGACGGTCGCGCCGTCTTCCTCGAGCCGGTCGTAGCCCACGAAAACAGTCTTCGTGGATTCGAGAAGCTTGAGGTACTCCGGCGCCCCGGAAACCGCACCCAGCTTGCTCGCGTGGCGGGCCCGGTCCTGCTGTCTGGCGAACTCAATATCGAACCCCGCGGTGTCGACCTTGAGGCCGCGATCGGCCGCGAGTTCTTCGGTGAAGTCGAGGGACAGGCCGTAGGTGTCGTAAAGCTTGAAGGCCTCGGCGCCGCTCAAGGCTCCGGTGGTCGTGGAGGCGGCCACGGAATCGAACATGGCGAGTGCCTGCTTGAGCGTCGTGGAGAACCGATCCTCCTCCACCCGCACGATCTTCTTGACCGTGGCTTCGGTGGTCTTGAGGTCGGGGTAGGCCGACTGCATCCGCGCGACCAGTTTGCTTACCAGCCCCGAGAGGAACGGTTTGTCCAGGCCGAGCTTGCGGCCATGACG
>JANLSZ010000230.1:0-24412 GCA_031362685.1 Vicinamibacteria bacterium
CGCCGACGAGACCGCCAAGGAGCTGCGCACCGACATTGCCCATGGTCTTGAAAGCGGGGAGGCCGCCGAGCGGCTCACCCGTCACGGTCCGAACACTCTCGGCGCCGCGAAGCAGCGCTCGGCCCTGACCATCCTCGCGCATCAGTTCAAGAGCCTCATCGTGGGACTCCTCGTCGGCGCCTTTGGCCTCGACCTGGCGCTCGGAGAAGTGGTCGAGGCGAGCGCGATTCTGGTCGTGATCGTGCTCAATGCCGTGATCGGCTTCATGACCGAATGGAAAGCAAGAACCGCGCTCGATGGACTGCGCAAGCAGGCGGTTCGCGTCGCCCGCGTGCTGCGCGACGGCAAGGAGGGCCATATCCCCGCGAAAGGTCTCGTGCCCGGCGACGTGGTGCTGCTGGCCGCGGGTGATCGCGTGCCCGCGGACGGCCGGATCGTCGAGCAGGCCCAGCTACAAGCCGACGAAGCGGCGCTCACGGGCGAATCGCTGCCGGTCGGCAAGTCCGACGAGGCGATCACTGAGACCGAGGTGGCGCTCGGCGACCGGCTGAACATGGTGCACATGGGCACCGCCATCACGGCGGGCCGCGGCACGTTCCTCGTCACCGCCACCGGAGCGCGCACGGAAATGGGCAGGATCGGAACGCTCATCGATCGCGTGGGCGAGCAGACCACACCGCTCGAAGCGAAGCTCGCACAGCTCAGCCGTGCGCTGCTCGTCATCGTGCTCGTTCTCTGCACGGTGATCGTGCTCGCGGGCTGGCTTCGAGGCAACGACCTCTTCCTGATGGCCCAGGTCGGCATTTCGCTGGCCATCGCGGCGGTCCCCGAAGGTCTGCTGGCCGTGACCACGATGACGCTCGCGGTAGGGATGCAGCGCATGGCCGGATTGAACGCCCTCGTAAGGCGCCTGCCCGCGGTGGAGGCGCTGGGTTCGACCACGGTGATCTGCACGGACAAGACGGGAACCCTGACCCGGAACGAGATGACCGTCCGCGTGTTCGAGGTCGCCGGAAGGCGCTTCGAGGTTACGGGGACCGGCTATGCCGCCAAAGGAGAGTTCACGCTCGACGGTCAGAGAGTGGACGTGGCCGCGAACTCGGGTGAGGCTGGGTCGCTCCGTCTGGCCCTGCGCATCGGGGCCCTGTGCAACGACGCGAAGCTTGAACGCAGGGGCGACGCCACCAACGTGCTCGGCGATCCCACGGAGGCCGCGCTGATCGTTGCGGCGGAGAAGTCCGGTCTGGATCTCGCCACCGTGGAACGCGACTACCCCCGCACGTCGGAGATCCCCTTCAACGCCGAAACCAAGCGAATGGCCACGGCGCACGGGGCTCCCGAGGGAAAGGCGGTGGCCTACGTCAAGGGGTCTCCGGCGGCGGTCATGGCGGCGAGCGCATCGGTGCTCGGCCCGGGCGGGGTCACGCACATGTCGGAGCGTGAGCGCGCGCAGGGTCGCGCCACCAACGAAGCGATGGCCGCCGCCGCATTGAGGGTTCTGGGCCTCGCCTACCGCGAACTGCCCGCGCAGCACACCGACGCCGACCTCACCCGCGACCTGACCTTCGTGGGTCTCGTCGGCATGATCGACCCACTACGTGACGAGGCGAAAGCCACCATCGCCACCTGCCGTGAGGCCGGGATCCGCACCGTCATGATCACGGGCGATCAGCAGACCACCGCGGCCGAGATCGCGCGGCAACTGGGACTCGACCTGGACCTGCAGGGAAAGCCGCTGCGAGCCGTGCACGCCAAGGACCTGGCCGGCCTCGATGAGGCAGGCTGGCTGGAGGTCATCAAGGGCGTTTCCGTCTTCGCCCGGGTGTCCCCGGAGGACAAGCTGAAAATCGTGGATGCGCTGCAGCGGGAGGGCCAGGTGGTCGCGATGACCGGCGATGGCGTGAACGACGCGCCCGCCCTTCGCAAGGCCGACATCGGCGTCGCCATGGGCATCCGGGGCACCGAGGTCGCGAAGGAAGCGGCCGCCATGGTCATCACCGACGACAATTTCGCAACCATCGTGGCCGCGGTCGAGCAGGGCCGCATCATCGTCCACAACATCCTTCGCTTCATCCACTATCTCTTCTCATGCAACTTCGGCGAGATCGTGACCGTGTTCGCCGCGATCATGATCGGCTGGCCGATGCCCATAGGCGTCCTGCAGATCCTGTGGCTGAACCTGGTCACGGACATCTTCCCCGCGATGGCTCTCGCCCTCGAGCCAAAGGCTCTCGACGTGATGAAGCGCCCGCCGCGCGACCCCCGGGAGCCGCTGATGACGCCACGCTTCGGCTGGCTGATCGTGTGGCAGGGCCTCCTGCTCGCGAGTTGCACGCTCGCGACCTTCGCCATGGGCATGCGCTGGTACGGGCGTGAGGGCAAGGGTCTCGCTCACGCGGTCACGATCAGCTTCATGACCCTTGCCCTGGCCCAGGTCTTCCACGCCTTCAACGCGCGTTCGCGGGTCCGATCCGCATTCACCGCCCGCTTGTTCACGAACGGGTGGCTCTGGGGCGCCACCCTCATCTGCATTCTGCTGCAGCTCGCCGCGGTCTACGTACCGTTTCTGCGGACCGTCCTGCACACGGAGCCGCTCAGCGGAGTCGACTGGGGGCTGATCGGCTCAGGTTCGCTGATACCGGTCGCTGTGGTGGAAGTGGTGAAGCTCGCAGCCCGCCTGCGCGGCTCGGCGAAACCTGCCGCGGTCTGAAGCCCAGGGCCGCAGTGGTTGAGCGGCCCAACCCCCCGCCGGAGTCCCCCGAGGAAACGCAGGTCTTAAGAAGATCGACAGGTGTTCGCTCTAGGGTCAGCGCATGAAACGCTTCCAACTCGCTCCGGCTCTATTGCTCATTGTCTGTGGTTCGGGCGACAGCCAGGGCCCATTGGTCGAACCCACCGCTCCCACGACCGCGGTCCCCACGGGGGCGGGAGGCTCGGCCCGCTGCGCCGCCCCATTGGTCCGCCTGAGTACCGGCACGGACGCGGCGTGCGGCGGAGGCGGGAACGAACATCGCTGGCCGGTGGGAATGCCGGTGGCCGCCTGCCATGGGTGGCGGGCGATTGATACCACTGGACGAGAGCATGACGATTCCGCCAACAACGTCCGATGTAATTCGGATGGATCGTTCTCGTTCACCCAGTTCGCGGGCAATCTCAACTGCTCGGGCGGCGGCGTCACGAAGACCTATCGGCTCAATGCCTGCGAGCAGGACACCCCCCCGACGCTCTATACGAAGGCTCTGGACTTGACCTGCTGCACGTCGCCGAACAGCGCCGCCTGCACCACAGGCACGCCCTCGGTCTCGGTGTCCGGAGGGACGGTGTTCCTTGATGGAAGCGCGTGTTCGAGTTAGTCCGAGATCCGATTCGGTCGATGTCTTTCGTCGCCACGGGGCAGGCCCCAGAATGTCCGTGACACCTATGGATGGGTCATCGCGACGAGAAGGGGGAAACCCCGTCAACCCCAAGGCGGTTTGGGTCGGCCGGGGAACCTTTCCGCGAGGCTCAAGGACCCCCTTTCTACATCGGGATGCTGTCACCGGGGGTGCGGACCTGGACCGCGATCAAAACCTTGAGGGCTGAGGCCCCCCTGCTCTTCCGCCCCTTGGCACTGCTCTTGCTCCTCTTTGGGGTATGGACGCCACGACTTGTCTGATCCTTCTCCTGACTTCGGCCCTGGGATACGCTCCCGCCGCCAGCCTCACCCCCCGAACCGCGAAGAATTCCGCGTTCGATCGCGTTCTTCGGCTGCAAGTGCTGCTCGACCGCGCTCACTTCTCTCCCGGCGAGATCGATGGGCTGATGGGCAGCAACATGCGCGCCGCCGTGGACGCCTACAAGCGTGATCGGATGGGCGGTGCGGCCGGGGACGACGGCGTGGTCGCCGAGTCGCTGGCCTCGGCCGACCCCGCCCCGATCCTCGTCGCCTACGTCGTCACCCGTGAGGACGCGGCCGGGCCCTTCGTCGCGATCCCAGAGGACGTGATGGAGCAGAAGAAACTGGAAGCGATGGGTTACTCGTCCGTGCTCGAGCGCCTCGGCGAGCAAATGCACGCCAGCCCCCTTCTTCTCCAGAGGCTCAACCCCGGGATGAAGTTCGTGGAGGGCGACCAGATCCAGGGCCCGAACCTGCAACGCCCCCTGACGAGCAAGGCGGCCCGGATCGTGGTGAGCCTCAAGGACCGCTCCGTCACCGCTCTTGACGCTCAGAATGTCGTGCTGGCCCGGTACCCGGCCACTCTGGGCAGCGATCACGATCCTCTGCCTCTGGGAAAATGGAAGATCAACGGGGTGAAGCGCGATCCCGCTTTTCACTACAACCCGGAGCTCTTCTGGGACTCGAAGGCGGACCAGTCGAAGGCGACCCTGCCGCCCGGGCCCAACAACCCGGTGGGCGTGGTGTGGATCGACCTCTCCAAGGAATCCATGGGCATCCACGGAACTTCGGCGCCTTCGGTGATCGGCAAGCGTCAATCGCACGGCTGCATCCGGCTGACCAACTGGGACGCCAGCGAGCTCGCCGGAATGGTGGCGCCCGGAATGGCTGCGGATCTGACCAGGTAAGTCATGAAGACCGCTTGTCTTTCTCCTCGGCATCCTGACCGAAACCGCGGAGGCGCGGGGCTGGAGAAGCTGTTCACCAGCCGGTTCGGTGGCCTGACCATCTACCGGTTTGTAATGGGCCGCGTCATCCGGCAACCTGCTTGGCGCGTCGCACGCGCGGAGGCTACCCTCTTGTTCATGAAGCACGGGTTCATCGTCCATGTGCTGCTCGCCGGCCTGCTCTCTGCCCCCGCTCTGAACGCGTGGATCTCGGCTTCGAGCCGGCCGGGAATCACATGCAGGCCGCCGAGGCGGCTGTCCGGGCCGACCAACGCCCGCAGCCTGGACTCGAAGATCCCCCTCAGGAAACCCTGCGGGAACCACCCCAAGGCGAGCGCTCCCAGGGTCGTGGCTACGGACACGGCCACCACGGCGGAGGCGCGGCGTGAGGGTCTTACTCTGAGCTCACACCTGACGGGCGGGCAAAGCCGCCTGACCTTTCACAGGTTCCGGACCAGGAAGGAAGAGCATCATCACTCTTCGGCGAGACCTGCCGCGGTCTGAACCGCCCACTGGCTAGCCCCATCCGTTCCGAAAGGCCAGAGCCATCGCCTCGAGCTTCGTGTGTGCGTTCAGCTTCTTCAGGATGTGCTGAACGTGATTCCGCGTGGTCGCCACCGAGATGTGGAGCGCGGTTGCGATCTCCTTGTTGGACCGGCCCGAAGCGATGGCGCGAAGCACGTCCATCTCGCGGTCCGAGAGCAGCTCGGCGGCGGTTTCATTCAGTTCCGGCCTGGCCGGGGCCATGGTCGAAGACGAGAGCTGAAGCCGAATCGGAACTTCGTCGCGGGCGGACGCGGGACCCATCTGCCCAACTGCGCCCGCAACCTCTCGCAGCCGGGCCAGTTCGCGGGCGGGCCGACTCTTCTCCTGGATCTGATCGAGAATGTGGACGGCGGTGTGGAAACCGCGACGAGGGTCGGGAATCTCGACGATGGTGACTCCGAGATCCTGGGGGCGCCAAGGATCCCCGGTTCGCATCTCAAACCTGTTCACCGCTTCATGCCGGTTGATCGTCTGACTCACCGGGCATGACTCCGAACAGAACCGGTTCCCGAACAGGTCGCGGCCGGAGAAGACCTCGTGGCAAAGACGGCCGATCGCGTGGGCGGCCCCCCGCTCCATCATCCGTTCCGCGCCCTTGTTCCAGAAAATGATCCGGTGGTTCTGGTCACTGGCAAAAGCGGCCGGCTCGCCGGCCGAAAGCAAATCGAGCAAGTCGGTGGACTCTGGTCGGCTGCGACCTGATGCGAGTGCGGGAAACGAAGGGGCAGCTCGGCTCATGGCGTGCGCGCGATCGAGCCGTAGGGATACACCACTTGGGGACTCTAGGGAGGCTTCTTGCGCAGGCACTGTGCGGTATCGAACATACCGGGGCGTGGAGACTGCGTGCGGTGGCGCACCGAGCGCGATCACGCTCAGTGCCATAGTGGCCCGGCCGTCATCTTTTGATCGGCCGGCTTCACTGCGAGGGCGAAGAGAAGCGTCGGATCCGAACCGACCCGCAGAGGGGCGCGGTGAGGGTCGGCATCAATGCTCAACCGATGGATTGAACAAATGAGCCTGGAACCGCTCGACCGGATCGACGCCTACTGGCGCGCCGCGAACTACCTGTCGGTCGGCCAGATCTATCTCTTCGACAATCCGCTGCTGAAGCGGCCGCTCGCTCTTTCGGACGTGAAGAAGATGCTGCTCGGTCACTGGGGCACCACCCCCGGGCAGAACTTCATCTACGCGCACCTGAACCGGGTCATCAAGAAGTACGACCTCGACATGATCTACGTCTGCGGCCCCGGCCACGGGGGCCCCGCGGTGGTGGGGAACACCTACCTCGAGGGCGCCTACTCGGAGATCTATCCGCACATCAGCCAGGACGAGGCCGGGCTGCAGAGGCTCTTTCTCCAGTTCTCTTTCCCCGGAGGAATTCCGAGCCACGCTTCGCCCGAGTGTCCGGGCTCGATTCACGAGGGGGGAGAGCTGGGCTATTCGCTCAGCCATTCGTTCGGGGCGGTCTTCGATAGTCCCGAGTTGATCGTCGCCTGCGTGATTGGCGATGGCGAGGCGGAGACCGGGCCCCTGGCCACGGCGTGGCACTCGAACAAGTTCCTCGACCCCGTGACCGACGGAGCGGTGCTGCCGATCCTGCATCTGAACGGTTACAAGATCGCCAATCCGACCGTGTTGGCTCGCATCAGCCGGGAGGAGTTGGAGCAGTTGCTTCGCGGCTACGGCTGGACTCCCCACTTCGTGGAAGGCCACGAACCCTTGCTCATGCACGAGGCCATGGCCGCGACCCTCGACCTCGTGGTGGAGCAGATCAAGCAGATCCAGCGAGACGCTCGTTTCCTGAACCAGGGCGAGCGTCCGCGCTGGCCGATGATCGTCCTCGATTCGCCCAAGGGCTGGACCGGGCCGAAATTCGTCGATGGACTGCCGGTGGAGGGCACCTTCCGCGCGCACCAGGTGCCGCTGCACCCCGGCAAAAATCCCGGACACCTGAAGCAGCTGGAGGGGTGGCTCAAGAGCTACCGGCCGGAGGAGCTCTTCGACGAGGCGGGCCGCCTGAAGCCGGAGCTCGCTGAACTGGCGCCAACAGGGAATAGGCGGATGGGCGCCAATCCCCACGCGAACGGCGGCCGCCTCCTGCGTGACCTGCGGATGCCGGATTTCCGCGAGTACGCCGCCAAAGTACCCGCCCCCGGGGTGCGCGGCATCGGCGACACGCGCGTGCTGGGACCCTTTCTTCGTGACGTGGCGAAGATGAACAGCGAACAGCGCAACTTCCGAGTCTTTGGTCCAGACGAGACGCTCTCCAATGGCCTGGAGGCCATCTTCGAGACGACCAGCCGCCAATGGGACGCCGCCACGGTTCCGAACGACGAGTTCCTGGCCCCCACCGGACGCGTGCTGGACTCGATGCTCAGCGAGCACCAGTGCGAGGGCTGGCTCGAGGGCTACCTGCTCACCGGACGGCATGGGCTCTTCAATTGTTACGAGGCGTTCATCCACATCGTCGATTCGATGTTCAACCAGCACGCCAAGTGGCTGAAGGTCGCGTCGGACCTGCCCTGGCGAAGGGAGATCGCGTCACTCAACTACCTCCTGGCCTCGCACGTCTGGCGGCAGGACCACAACGGCTTCACCCACCAGGATCCCGGCTTCATCGACGTCGTGATGAACAAGAAGGCGGAGGTAGTGAGGGTCTACCTTCCGCCCGATGCCAACTGCCTGTTGTCGGTGATGGACCACTGCCTGCGCAGCCGGAACTACGTGAACGTGGTGGTCGCGGGCAAACACCCGGCACCCCAGTGGCTGACCATGGAGGCCGCGGTGAAGCATTGCACCGAGGGCATCGGAATCTGGTCGTGGGCCGGCAACGACCAGGGTGCCGAGCCGGACGTGGTCATGGCCTGCTGTGGCGACGTGCCCACTCTGGAGACGCTCGCCGCCGTATCCATCCTGCGCGAGCACTTCCCCGATCTGTTGGTGCGGGTGGTGAACGTCGTCGACCTCATGAAGCTGCAACCTCAGACCGAGCATCCCCACGGGCTCTCCGACCCGGACTTCGACGCCCTGTTCACGCGGGACAAGCCGGTCATTTTCGCCTTTCACGCCTATCCCTGGTTGATCCATCGCCTCACCTATCGCCGGACCAATCACGACAACATCCACGTGCGCGGCTACAAGGAGGAGGGCACCATCACCACACCCTTCGATATGACGGTGCTGAACGACCTGGATCGCTTTCACCTGGTGATGGACACCATCAACCGTCTTCCCCAGACCGGCGAGAGGGGCCTTCGCTTGAAGCAGAAACTCAAGGACAAGCTCATTGAGCACCGGCAGTACATCGAAAAGAACGGCGAAGACATGCCCGAGATTCGCGACTGGACATGGAGCGGCGCCACGAAAGGGACAGCATGATGAATCACGGAGACGGGTGGATGAATGGATGGATGGGCGGCGGGAACGGGATCTGGATGGTGGCCGGCGTCCTGCAGGTCGTCTTCCTGGTCCTGGCCATCGGCAAGATGTTGAAGAAATGAAGGTTCCCAATGCCCATTGAGTTGAAAGAAGACGACAACCTCAACCGAGTGAGCGTCCCCCTACGGTACAAGCTTGCCAAGGAGGACTACGAGCGTTTCGTCCCGGAGTTCGAGCGGCTCATCCGCCTCCAGGGAAAGCATGGCGTGATGTTCGACATGATCGAAGTCCACGGCTGGAAGCTGTCCACCGGCTGGGAGGATTTCAAATTCGCCCTCCATCACTTCAAGGACATCGAACGCATTGCCATGGTCGGAGAAAAGAAGTGGCAGCAGGGCATGGCCACGTTCTGCAGGCCGTTCACCTCGGCGGCCATCCGCTACTTCGATCACGCGGAAGCAGCGGCGGCGCGGGAGTGGCTGGGCGAAGCGTAAGGGCGCCGATGAGGTCAAATGTCCAGCGTGGACAGGACGCGCCCGCGTGTCCGGGCGGCGAAGACGCCGAGCGACGGCCATGACTGAGGCGCGGAACCAGGGGGTGGTCACCTCGGTGCGGGAGGCTCCGTCTCCGACGGACCCGTCCATTGAACGCCGGCCGGATTCAGGCCGCCGTGCCCGGAGCGCCAGAACGGCGCGCTTGCGCTTCTTTGCTCCTGTGAAAACTACGGTCGGCGCCGCCGGGCCTCGACGGCGGTCAGACACACGGCCAGCCACACCAGGCCCGCCGAGATGCCGGCCAGCACGTCGCTCGGGTAGTGCGCACCGAGGTAGACGCGGCTCGTCGCGATGAGCAGAATCAGCGCAGCCGCCGAGATGGCGACCGCGACGCGTCGGCGCCACGAGTCGAGCGTGACCACCAGCCAGACGGCCAGGAATCCGTAGAGGGTCGTGGCGTTCATCGCGTGTCCGCTCGGAAAGCTGAAGCTCGTGAGCATCACCAGGGGATGCTCCCACTGCGGGCGAGCGCGGTGAAAGGCGTGCTTGAGCATCACGTTCAGGAGCCCTCCGCCCGGCACGACCAGCACGAGCGCGGTCAGCCAGTCCCGCCGCCCTCGCCGGACGAAGTACGTTCCGGCCGCGACGCTCACCGCGGCCACGACGCGCCAGCCGCCGAGCTGCGTGAGCAGCCTCACCGCTCGCGTCAGGCCGGGCGGGTTGTGAGCCTCGAACCAGCGCGAGACGAGGCGATCGACGCGCGTGAGCGGATCGCCCGTCACGACATCTTCGGCGATGCCGCCGAAGATCCAGGCGAAGGTCACCATCACGAGGACGCCACCGGTCAGGTACAACCCGAGCTCCCCTTCCGGGGAGAGCCGCGCGATGAGGAAGCTCCTCGCCCGCGCGACACGGAGTCCTATCGTCCCGGTCGGCGCACGGCGCCGCACGGCGGCAACGCACCGGGTGATCGCCGCCTCGTGACGCTCCGCCCATCGCCAGAGCAGGGTCAGCGCGATGAAAGCGGCAACCACGGCGCCGGCGATGACACTCGCACCCCCCGTCCAGACTTCCGCCCGCTGCCCGCTCTCCCCGAGGACGAACCCGAGCCAGACGAAGATCGCCGCCCACATCACGCCGCCCGCGGCGTAGTACGGGCGGAACTCGGTAGCGGGCGAGCGCAAGGGTTCCGACGACGTACGGGTTGAGCCCCAGCAGCAGTCCGAGAGTCAAACCCGCCGCGGGCCACCCTGTCACCACCAACTCGAGACAGCCCGCGCATTTTTTGGGCGGCCCGGGCCTGAATTCGAATCTGTTCATCGAGCCCGCTCACCGCGGCCAGAGCCCCAGGCGCTTTCGCCGAACCATCGAGCCAGGCGGCGAGGCGGTTGTAGGCGAGCTGGGCCCGATTGCGCACCGCTGCGCGATAGACCGGTCCTGGCCCTCCCCCAGCGAGGTGAGATCGGTGGACGCCTGGCATCAGCGAGGCGACGGAAAGCTGATCCAGGTCTCGGTTTGGGGCGGCGGTCACTTAGGCGGGCTCGATCCCCCCACCGGCTCGGGCAGAGGCGGGTCGGTCCTGTGGCCCGCCTCGGTGGCAAGGCGGGCGATCGTGTGCTCGATCGCCCTGGCTAACTTTTCGGCCGCGCCGTCCACGGCATCTTCCACGGTTGCCGCGTCGTGGCTGACCGCGGCGTGGGCTCGGCCCTCCATGCGGGCTTCCATCACGCAACGTTTGTCGTTCAGGCCACTCTTCTTCCCGTTCTGGTCGCTGATGTGGACTTCCACCCGCGTGATCCGATCGCGAAAGCGGTCGATCGCGCCCTCGACGACACTTCTGGCCTGAGCCGCGAACTGCTCGTGCCCGTCGACGTTCTTGTCCGTATTGATCTGAATCTGCATCTTGATTTCCTTGCCTTGGGTAGGGGTTCGTGAGTACCGGTGAAGGCGGACCTTCACCCTGGCCGCCCCGCATCGCGACCAGTTCGGCCAGATCGACGACGCTGGTCTACCACGATCAGCCTGAGCCTCCCCGGCCGCCCTGTCTGTTCAGTGGCGCACAAACACGAGCCTGGCCGCGCCCGCCGCCCAGCCCCTGGCGCGAGCCCGGATGGTGGCACGCGAGTTGCTCAACAACCGGGGGAAGTGTTCAACCTTGCAACCGAAGAGCCCGGGCCGAAGGGCATGCCGTCTCCCCGCTCGAGGTCGTGTCTACTGGCCCGCGAACTTCGACGTTCCGGCGAGCGCCAGGGTCGAGGGCGTCGCCCCGCCTGGGTGCATCAATCCCCACGGATTGCGCGTCACGCCTTCGAGACTCAACGCCGATGCGAGCCTGGAGTCCTGAAGTGCTTCGTAGATCGATCGCGTCACCCCGCCGATGTTGACGACCGACGCGACCAATCGAACCCCATGGCTGTAGTCGACGTAGCGGGCGCCGTGCACGAGGCTCAGGGGCTGGATGGGATGCCCGGTGGCAAGATGCCAGCCGTAGATCGCGACCCGGCCGGGAATCTGGGCAAGGCGGTTGGTCAGCACAAGGTCTTTCTTGTGGCCGGAGATCAGCTCGCCGAGAGCGAAACCGCGGCGCTGGTTGTCGATCTTCTCCTTGTGCTCGGCCATGTAGAGGTTCGTTCCCATCAGCGGACTCGCGGGCAGCGGAGCGGGCTTCAAATGGTGAACCGATTGATCGTAGACCGCATCGACTATCCGCGGCGTGGGGAGAACGCACCCCAGGCGGGCCGCGATCAATGTGGCGGAGTAATAGTTCAGCGGCACATAGAAGAAGTCGTCATCCGAGCCGATGGCAAGGTAGTCCGGCGTGACCCATACCGTCGCGGACACATCGCGGCCGTCCTTCGCCATGCTGTTGACCGTGACCGGCGTCAAATGATTCAGAAAGGGAGGAATGTTCCCTCTTTCAATCTCCACCACCACGGCGCGATCGCGCTCCGCGATGGACAGGCCGGTCGTGCGCCGGATGAACTCCGCGCCGCCCATCGCATCGGCGGGCCGTGGAGGCAGGTTCAGGAGGGGCGTCAAGAGAGGGGCCGCGCGAACGGTCGCGACCCGTGGAGCAAACGCTCCAAGAATACAGACCGCCAAAACGCCCGCGCCCATGGGCCCCGTTTTCGACACCAAGGCAGTCTGGGCGGAGGTCTCTGACCGTGTCAAGTCGAGCGCTTCGCCAGACCGCCTCCCTGGTGGGGGCCGTGGCCCTCGCCATGGCCGCCTCCTGTTCGGAGGTCGCCCTTCCCGTTCTTCCCGTTCTTCACGTCGATTCCGCGAGTGTGCCGTCCTCGGCGGTTGGCTCCAGGGCGATCCATGCCCCGACCGCGCACGTCTACCGGAAGGCCGCGCCCCTTCCCCTGACCGCCCCCGCGCGCGGCGAGGAGTATGCGGCGGACCGGTCCAAGTCCGTGATCGAGCTTCAGCAGTTCCGCGAACTCACGAGTCTTCCGGCGAATGACGCCGGCGCGGCCGACGCGACTCTGATCGACTTGAATCCCAACGTCGGCGCCTGGTACGTCTTGCGCTTGAGAAGCCAGGGCGCCGAGACGGCCTATCACCTCGAAAGCCAGCCGGGGGTGAGGCTCAAGCTCGACCCCGCCTATGCCACAGGTCTCACCCTCGAACGCTCCGACACCGCCTTCAAGCAAACCAGCCGCTGCGATCTGTGGTCCGACGCGCACGCCGCCGCTTTGACGGAGGCGCGCCACTCCGGCCTTGTCTATGCGCCGCTGTGTTCGGGAGCCCTGTACCTTCGTAATCCGATCGACGGCCACCGCACGCCGAAGGAGCGCGTGGTCGACCTCCTTCGCGATCACGTCTGGCAGGGCGAGGAATTCACGACCTTCGTCAAGGACACTTTCTACAAAGACGCCTTCCTCGCCACCTCGAACGTGACCGCGGGTCCCGCCGGGCCTGCGACTGTTCCTTCGGTCGAGGGGCCCGTTCCCCCGCGCGTCAGCGCCGAGGCGCTCGATCAGCTCATCGCCCCGGTCGATCTCGAAATCTCTTTGACGGACGAAGCCGAGGGACGGGTCGCGGTGGGCCGCTGGTATGAGGCGGCGGGCCTTCCGGGGATTTTCGTGACGACCTTGCGGCCCGACCTGGTGGCGAAAGCCGTCATCGCCGAGCAGGGCAACCGCGTTTCCACCCTCGACGCCACCGAGTCGGGTGCGCTGGCCTTTCTGGTGGCCTTCGATCTGAAGCAGTTCGACCTGGGCTTCCGGGTCGGGACCGATCATCCGCGCGTTGACTGGTCGGATGCGGTTCAACCCGCCATTCGGGGCAACTCCACGTCGGGGCCGGATGGAATCACCTCCGTGGCGCCGCTCGTCCGAACCGGAATGCTCAGTCCGATGGAGGTGGCCCGCGTGGCCGCCACTTTCACCGGGGGTTTCAAGCGGACTCATGGCGCGCTGCGTTCATCTGGCGAAGCGACCCGGAACAACGGCGCGCACTACGGCTTCGTCGAAGACGGCGTGGTGCTGAGCAAGCTTCAGCCAGGCCTCGCCACCGTGATCGTCCTCGAGGACGGGTCCATCAGCCTCGAGACGTGGAGGGACGAAGATAACGCCAGGCTTCCCCGCATCCGGTACGCTCGTCAAAACGGCGTTCCCATCCTGGAACGCGATGGGTCGAGCGGCCTCGGGGCGCCGGGATCCCAGGTGCGCGATTGGGCCGGCGGCAATTGGTCCGGCTCCGCCGGCAAGAAACTGCGAACCCTGCGCTCGGGCCTGTGCATGCAGGAGAACCAGGGCCAAAAGTACTTGATCTACGGCTACTTCTCGACCGCCACGCCCTCCGCCATGGCGCGCATCTTCCAGGCCGTGGGATGCGGTTACGCCATGCACCTCGATATGAACGCGCTGGAACACACCTACCTGGCGGTCTATCGGCCGCAGGGATCGACGCTTCTCACCGAACATCTCATCGACGGCATGGGCGCGGTCGACGGGTCGCAGGGCGGGCAGGCGCTTCCCCGCTTCGTGAGCGTCGCGGATAGCCGCGACTTCTTCTACCTTCTGAGGCGCTCACCGCGATGAACCGTCGCGCTCGTTTTGCCTGCGTGATCATCGCGCTTCTGCTCGCCCGTCGGAGCACAAACCTCACGCAGGCGCAAGGGAAGGAGGTCGCAGCTTCGAGTCCGCGCAATGAGGCGCTTTTGACGGAGCTGAGGCGCGTGCATGGCCTGAGCGACCAGTCGATGCGCCGCATCGAGGAGATCTTCGCCACCTCGAGCCGTATCGGCCAGGGTAACGAGGCGGTGACGCAGCACCCTGTCACCTCCCAGGAATGCTCGGCGAAACTCAAGGCATCGGATATTTCCTATGAAGACGCGGCGTCCGACCGGATCTGCGGGGCAAGGTACATGGCGCCGCTCTACGATCCTTCGCGCGAAAAGCCGGAAGACGCGACGTCGTGCATCGATCGGTTCGAGTTTCCGAACATCCCCTGCTCGTATCCCGTGGTGTGGATCAAGGCGCGCGATGCGGCTCTGGTGTGTGAGGCCGAGGGCAAGCGGCTGTGCGACGCCCACGAATGGGAAGGCGGATGCGCCGGCCGGCTCGAAAAGCCGGACTATGACTTCGCGCTCGCCCGGGGCAAGCCCCAGATGGCCGCCGTGGAAGCGATGCGTTCGGCCCACAATCGCAAGCACGCAGAGACAAAGTCATGGAGCTATGGGGCCGCGTATCAGAAGGGTATCTGCGGGGCCTCGAGCACGAAGACCAAAGGCTGCAACGGCGGCGACTGGGCTCACTGCGGCTCGAACACGTACCCCTCGGGTTACTTCCCGACCTGCCATAGTTCCTCGGGTGTCTACGACGTCAACGGCAATGCGGCCGAGCACATGAATCTGCCGCTCGACGAGGGCCAGATGGCGAGCCGCGGCAGCAAGACCCTGGGCGTCACGGAGATGAAGGGGAGCTGGTTCATCTTCGACCGGTACAGGGCTCACGAAGACTGGTGCCGCTGGCGCGCGCCGTTCTGGCACGGCAGCCGGGTGATGGACGAGAACAGCCACGAAAACTATCACCTCGGCTTCCGCTGCTGCACGTCACTACGCCAGTGAGAATGTCTTCAGGGGCGGGTCCCTTTGGACTTGAGCGGCCCA
Organism: Vicinamibacteria bacterium; assembly: GCA_031362685.1. Taxonomy (GTDB): domain Bacteria; phylum Acidobacteriota; class Vicinamibacteria; order Fen-336; family JAGNNV01; genus JAGNNV01. The sequence continues at coordinate 15,139 of JANLSZ010000230.1, forward strand.
GCGCACGGAAGAGGTCCCGCCGGGGGGCTAGCATGCCGGCATGGAAAGAAGATCCGCCGCGCTCATGCTCAGGAACTCGAGGATCGGCCCGGCGATGATCTCCGGGGCTCTCCTTGCCACATCCCTCCTGTTCGCCGGCTGCTCGTCCCGCCCGGCCCCGGGGCCACCTGTGCCGTCCGCGACCGCATCCCCTTCGGTCATGGGCCAGGCAGCCGTGACCGCAACGGAGACGGCCGCGCGGATCGAAGGTGAGCGGCCGATCACCACCGCCGCTCCCGGGGAGACTTCCCTCCCGCGGCCCGAGAAGGTGGCTCCAACCGCATCCCCGCAGAGGACACCGCAAGGCTCGGTGCCTCCCGCCCCCGCCAGGGTCGCTCCACGAGAACTCCCGGACAAGGAAACGACGCCAACCCCTCATCCGGAGCCAGCGATACCCACGCCCCCCGTCGCCGCCCATGTGCCCATCGCCGTGGACATTGGCGGCCTCGTGGAAGTCGGCGCCACCAAGCCCGGCCTCGTCCGCATCGGGGCCGACAAGTGCAAGCTCTGTCACAAGCTCCAGTTCACCTCCTGGGCCATGACCGTTCACTCTGCCCGCACCCCGCCCCTGGACTGCGAGTCCTGCCACGGCGCGGGCAGCGAGTACAAGAGCCTCGCGATCATGAAGAATGCGAAGAAGGCACGATCCGCGGGACTGGTAATTCCCGATCGCGCGTTCTGCTCCAAGTGTCACACCAGCGGCTGGAGCGACGATCTGCTCAAGCGAGCCCACGAGCACAAGGCGTGAACTCGGCTGAGCCGTCCGAACCGCAGGCTTCGCTGGGGGACGCGCGCCGATCCTGAGTGCGGCAACGTAACGACCCGGCGGTCTTGTCACCGATACCCTTGGTCTGGTTCAACCCCATGTCCTCGAGAATCATCGTGCCGAAGATCTCTCGCACCCTGGGAGCGTAAGCGAAACACTGATCGTGCAGAAAAGCGACCCGCCCATCGCGTGTCAGCTCAAGGCTCTCGACGCCGAGCAGCGCGCACGGCAGAAAGAACTCCTGGGGATCGTGCGCGGGAAGATCCGGAAGACGGTTGAGCTGCCCGATGGCTTCGCCCTTCCGATGCCCACCGATCACGCCACCTTCATGGAAGTCGCGGAGTGGGCCAGCCTGGAGCGACGCTGTTGCGCCTTCGCGAAGTTCGCCCTGGAGTTGCGCCTCGATGACACGGTCTGGGTGACGGTGACCGGCAGGCCCGGAGCGAAGGAAGTTCTCGCCGCCGAAATGGGTATCGGCCTCACGCGCTGAGTTACCCTGCGTCGCCTCCTGGCGTACCCGCCCGAACCCAGGTCGCCATGAGCAACGCGGCGAGACCGGCACACACGCTGGAGAAGCCGAAGGCGGCCAGAGGAGAGGCTGCCTGGTAGAGCCATCCGAAGACTACCGAGGCGGGCAGGAGCAAAAGTCCGGCGGTCAGGTTGAACCAGCCGAAGGCCGTCCCTCGTCGCTCCGCGGGCGCGAGGTCCGCGACCAGCGCCTTCTCGACGCCTTCGGTGGCGGCCATGAACAGGCCATAGAAGGCGAAGAGGGCAAAGAGCCACAAACCGCCGCTGGTCAGCAATCCGAACGCGGCATAGAAGAGCGAGTAGGCGGCGTAGCCCGCGACCAGCAGCCGTGTCCGTCCGAGCCGGTCCGAAAGTGCCGAAAGTGGTGTGGAGAAGACCGTGGCCACGAGGGACACCGCGGCCCACAGCAGCGGGACTTGAGTCTGCGAAACCCCAAGCTCGCGGGCGCGGAGGAGCAGGAACATGTTCGACGAATTGCCCAGAGTGAAGAGCGCCACGACTACAAGGTAGCGCCTGAAGGCGGGCCGCATATCCCCCATGCGCCAGTCGAAAGCCGGTGGCATCGCGGGCTTCACCGCCTCGGGCTCGCGAAGCGCCAGCGCCAGACCCAGACAGATGACCGCGGGGATGACCGACCAGAGGAACACTTCGCGCAAAGGCATCCCGGCCGCGAGAAGCGCGGCTGCGACCACCGGGCCGATCACCGCGCCCGCGTTGTCCATGGCACGATGCAGACCGAACGCCAAACCCCGGTGAGAGGGATCCACACTCGCGGCCAGCAGGGCATCCCGCGGCGATGAGCGAAGTCCCTTTCCCACCCGGTCGGCGAACCGGATCATCAGCAGGGTGGGCCAGCCCGTCACAAACGCGATGAGCGGACGCCCGACCCCGGCGAGGCCGTAGCCGAACACGATCAAAGTCTTGGCCCGGCGCACGCGGTCGACCACCACGCCCGAGAACAGCTTGAGCAGCGACGCCGTGGCTTCGGCGATGCCCTCCATGATCCCGAGGGCGCGGGGCCCGGCCATCAGCACGGAGGTCAGAAAGAGCGGGATGAGCGGATACAACATCTCGCTGGAGCTGTCGTTGACGAGACTGATCAGACCGATCAGCCACACCGTGCGAGGCAGGGCCATGACCGCCCTGAACCCACCCCGCGGATTTGTCTCGCTCGCCATGTCACCATCGTACCGCCGTGCGGGATCCTGGCGGCGATCAAGGCGCGTTCGGTGATGAGGGCTGGTTAGCGCCCGAGAATCACGTCGATTCCGGTCAGCACAAGCTCCGTCTTCGCTGCCGAGAGTCTGCCCGCACGATCGGCGAGGGCCGACTTGTCCAGGGCGACGATCTGCGAGACGTTCGCCACCGAGTCTTTGGGAAGGCCGGTCATCCTGGACGTGAGAAGCACATTGCCGGGCGCGTCAGCCCAGCGCAAATTGCTGGTGAGCGGCACGCAGACCGTCGTGGCGATCCGGCTCCGGTTCAAAGCCTCGCCCTGAACCACGACAACCGGGCGGCGAAATCCCGGGCCCGAGCCCGACGGTTCGGGCAGGTCCGCCCACCAGACATCGCCCTGGGAGATCACCACTCGCTCCGCTTCAGCACGCGCTGGGCGGCAGCGACTCTGAACGGATCCGCGGGCTCTTTGACCGCGTCACAAACACGGTTCATCGCCTCCGTCACCTCATCTGGAGAATGACGAGACACATATTCCCGAAGCGCGCGGCTGTAGACCTCGCTCCTGGATTGCCGCATGCGGCGCGCCCAACCCTCGGCCCGCTCGAAGATGTCGTCGGGAATGGAAACCGCAGTCTTCATACCAAAAGTATAACCGGGCGCCTATCCAGCCTTTTAGATTTTTGCGTTCCGCAACCGCAGCGCATTGCCGATCACCGAAACTGAGCTGAGGCTCATCGCCGCCGCCGCGAACATGGGCGAGAGCAAGAGGCCGAAGAACGGGTAGAGAACGCCCGCGGCCACCGGCACGCCGAGCGAGTTGTAGATGAAAGCGAAGAAAAGGTTCTGGCGGATGTTCTTCATGGTGGCGTGCGAGAGGTTCCGCGCGCGTGCGATGCCGGTGAGGTCGCCCTTCACCAGTGTGACGCCGGCGCTCTGGATCGCCACATCGGTCCCGGTTCCCATCGCTATGCCGACCTGCGCCTGGGCGAGGGCTGGAGCATCGTTGATGCCGTCACCCGCCATGGCCACGAATTTGCCTTCGGCTTGAAGCTTCTTCACCACGTCCACCTTGTGCGCAGGCAGAACGTCGGCGATCACATCCCCATCGCTGAAACCGATCTCGCGCGCCACGGCGGTGGCGGTGGCGCGGTTGTCTCCGGTGAGCATCACCACTCGAAGTCCGGCTTCGCGGAGTTGCGCGATCGCTTCTCGGGTCGACGCCTTGATCGGATCGGCGGCGCCGAGGAGTCCGGCGGCCTTTCCGTCGATGACGAGGAACATCACGGTCTGCGCCTGAGTCCGCAGGGCCTCGGCCTGGGAGGCAAGGCCCCCTGCGTCGATGCCGAGGTCCGCGAGTAAAGAAGCGTTTCCAAGAGCCAAACGTCGACCGTCGACCACGCCCTGCACTCCCTTGCCGGTCACGGACTGGAACTCGGAAGCCGCGGTCAGGGTGAGGTGCTTCGCTTCGGCCCCGGCCACGATCGCCGCGGCGAGGGGATGTTCACTTCCGCGCTCCAGGCTCGCCGCAAAACGGAGCACATCGTCTTCGGTGAAGCCAAGCGAAGCGACGACACTCGCGACTTTGGGCTTGCCTTCGGTCAGGGTACCCGTCTTGTCGACGATGAGTGTGTCGACCTTCTCCATCGCCTCGAGCGCCGCCGCGTCTTTGATGAGCACGCCCAAAGATGCGCCGCGGCCCACACCCACCATGATCGACATCGGTGTCGCGAGCCCAAGCGCGCAGGGGCACGCGATGATGAGCACGGCCACCGCGTTCACCAGGGCGTGAGCGAGCCGAGGTTCAGGGCCGAAGAGGGCCCAGGTCAGGAAGGTGAGGGCCGAGATCGCTATCACCACGGGCACGAACCAGCCCGCCACTTTGTCGGCGAGACGCTGAATGGGCGCGCGGCTTCGCTGAGCCTCGCTGACCATCTTCACGATCTGGGCCAGCAGTGTGTCGTTGCCCACACGTTCGGCCTGAATCACGAGGCCGCCGGTGCCGTTGATGGTGGCGCCGGTGACCGCATCGCCCGTTTTCTTCTCGACGGGCATGGGCTCGCCGCTGATCATCGACTCGTCGACCGAACTCGACCCTTCGAGCACCTTGCCATCGACTGGAACCTTCTCGCCCGGCCGCACGCGCAAACGATCTCCCGCCATCACCTGTTCGAGGGGGACATCCGCTTCACTTCCATCCGTGGCGATGCGTCGCGCCGTCTTGGGCGCGAGGCCCAGCAGGGCTCGGATAGCGCTTCCGGTGCGGCTGCGCGCGCGGAGTTCGAGGACCTGACCGAGGAGAACGAGAACCGTGATCACGGCCGCGGCTTCGAAGTAGCGGTCCACCAGGCCGTGATGGCCGCGGAATGAATCAGGAAACCAGGAAGGGAAGAGCGTCGCGACCACGCTGAACGAATACGCGGCGCCCGTACCGATGCCGATGAGCGTGAACATATTGAGGCTTCGGTTGACGAACGAAGCCCACATGCGCTCGAAGAAAGGCCAGCCCCCCCACAAGACCACCGGCGTCGCGAGGATCAGCTCGAGCCACCCCTGTGTCGCGGGCTCCATGAGGCCGGTAAGGGGATTGCCCGGGACCATGTCGCCCATGGCCATGAGGAACAGCGGCACGGTGAGCGCGGTGCTCACCCGGAACCGGCGGGTCATGTCCACGAGTTCAGGGTTCTCCGGCTCGTCCAAAGTAACGGTCCGCGGCTCGAGCGCCATGCCGCACTTCGGGCAGCTGCCCGGGTGGTCCTGAACCACCTCGGGATGCATCGGGCACACATATTCCGTTTTCGTCGCCGGTGGCGCGATCGTTTCCGGCTCGAGGGCCATGCCGCACTTGGGGCAGGCGGCGGGATGATCGGATCGCACCTCGGGATCCATCGGACAGACGTAGACGCTCCCCTTGGGCGCGGGAGCGGTGGGCGCCGAAACCGACGGTGGCGCCTGATCCGCGGGGGAGAGGTACCGCTGCGGGTCAGCCACGAACTTCTTAAGACAACCCTGGCAGCAGAAGTAGATCGTCCGCCCGTCATGCTCGGTGGACCAGGCGGCGGTCTTCGGGTCGACCGTCATGCCGCACACGGGATCGAGGCTGCGCTCCGGCTCGGAGCTTGCGGCCATGGTCAGCGATTTGGCCTTCGGGAGGTAGCGCTCCGGGTCGGCCTCGAACTTCGCCAGGCAGCTCTTCGAGCAGAAATGAAACGCGCGACCCCGGTGCCGCACCGTCCCGGCGGCCTTCGCCGGGTCGATCTTCATGCCGCAGACGGGGTCGGTCACCGTGGAAGGCTCGTGGTTCGAATGGGTTTCGTTGTGGCTGGGCGCGTGCTGATGATTCATCGATTAGCTCTCTTTCACTACCAAAGACGCACGCCAGGCCGGATTCTTACAGACAGATTCCTCCATGAGAGCCGTGTTCTACGCTTTACAACAGTCGAAGAGTCGCGCCGAGGCCAAGGGCGGGGGCTCCAAAGGCCCCCAACCCTCGGCTCTCCGATTTACTTGGAAGCCTGGGGCTTCTTCGCGCAAGCGCAGTCCTTGCCGCAATTGCACTTCCCGCCCTTGTCACAACCACAGGTTGTTTCCCCGCATGCTTTGCATTTCATAGATAGATCTCCAATAAGACCGGGCAATCCGGCGAGCCTATCCGTTGCAAAAAGAGCGCCATGTGAACGCGCGTCGAGGCCTCGGGGGAAAGGGCGATCTCGAAGGCACTTTCATTCAGCCGCAATCCCACAAAGCGGAGATTAGAGAGGCGTTAGTTTTTTGGGTGTTCTACCGTACCGACGCCCCATTCTCTTCCGCCTACGCTCCTGACTTCGGCGGACTCCATCCGCCACAACCGAACTCATGGCCCGACCGCCCAGAAGGAAACAAACCAATGAAGACCCGAACCGTTGCCAGCATCTCAATGATTCTCGCCCTGGGAGCCATGACCACCGTGGCGGCAACCGCTGAACAGGAGACCGCGACCAAGCCAAAGGCGCACGACACGATGGGCATGTCGCACGACCAGATGAAGATGGCGAGCGAGCCCCACCACGTTCTGGCCATGGCCTATCACCAGAATCTGGCCGCATTCGCCAAGGCCCTGCACGAGCAGACGATGGCTGCGGGCCCCCTCAACCTCGACTTCGCCCGCGCGGCGGTCAGCGAGATGCGACGCAGCTTCGATCAGATGAAGCAGCACCACCAGGAACACATGAAGGGCATGAGCGCGGACCAGCACGCCAAGATGACCGGCATGATGGAAAAAATGGGAAGTGGTCAGGCCAAAATGAACACCCAGATCACGGACCTGGAGCAGGAACTCCTCGCCGCCACGCCCGACGCAAAGAAAGTCTCCGACCTGGCGGGCCGGCTCCACAAGCACCTCGGCGACATGGCAAAGATGCATGAAGGCTGCGAGTCAGGCGTGACGAAATGATGGATCACGCAAGCGGCTGGATGGGTGGAGGAGGGGGCGGGGTGTTGACCGGGATAGTGATCGGGGTCTTTCTCGTGGCCGTGGTAGCAATCCTCATCAGAACGCTAGCCAGGAAATGACGGGGATAACACGGACCTGACATGCCATCCCGGCATCTCACGCCTCCACTCTTGGGACGCCGGGCTTCACTTCCGTATTCCACTTCCAGAGTAGGTAGATCGCCGGGTAGACGAGCAACTCCATGAGGAACGAGGTTGCCAGGCCCCCGACCATGGGTGCGGCTACACGCTTCATCACATCCGATCCGGCGCCGACGGACCACAGGATCGGCATCAATCCCAGGAAGGCCGCGGTAACCGTCATCATCTTCGGCCGCACGCGCTTGACCGCGCCGTGGATGATCGCCTCGTGGAGCTCAGGCGAGCTCCGCAGCCGGCCCTTTGCTTTGGCCTCATCGTACGAGAGCTCCAGGAACAGGAGCATGAAGACGCCGGTTTCGGCGTCGAGACCCATCAAGGCGATCATGCCCACCCAGGCTGCGATCGAACCGTTGTAGTCGAGAAAGTACATCAGCCGCACGGCGCCCACCATCGAGAAGGGAACGGCCAGCATCACGATGCCGGCGCGCAACCAGCGTGCCTCCACCACGCTTCCACACGATCCACTACGCGGGGGTACTCGCCGCAGCGAGTCCATGGCGCTCGCGCGTCAGCGCGCAGCCTCCCCTTGGGGGACCCCGCCTTTGCCCCGACCGCGGAGAATGTAGAGCCCGAGAAGCGGGTACGCAAGAGCGGATATCGCCCCTGGGCCGAACTCCGCGAACGTAAAACCGGGCTTGTTTCGCCTACGCTCCTATTCGACTATTCCTTGTCCACGCCTTTCACGCGAGCCTTCCGGACTGGCTTCTCCGCCTCGCGCACGGCACTACCGACGTTACCCAGCACTTCGGCGCAATTGGCATCCTTGCCGCTGCCGGTCTCGATCAGCGGGAGCAAGGCCGCGAGCGGATTCAGCAGGCCAAGCAGGACCGCGGCGCCCGCACGTTTCATCAAGCCCTTCTTCTGCACCGAAACGCCAGGGTTGGAGAATGGGCCGTGCACTCGGAACGGACCGCGCAACACCAGGATGCTCTTGTCCTTCGGGTGCGGTTTCAGGTGGAGATCCAGGGTTTCGTCCTTGAGGTCGATGACGCCGGACCCCTCGATGCGCGTGTCGTCCGTGTCGAACACGACCGAAGCTGCGGTGCCGATCCCGTCCTTGACGTCGAACAGCGCACCGCCGCAACGGATGCGGGTATTGCGGTCACCTTTCACCAGGAATTTGATGATCTCGCCGCCGTCGAGGCCCACGTACTCGATCAACAGGTTGGAAAGAACTCCGTCCGCGGTGGCAAAGCCCGCCTCGCCGTCCGCGCTCCCCAGCATTCGGGCCACGCTGTTGCCGGGTCCCGACAGCTTGACCATGGCGCCGAGCAACCCCTGGCTGTCCTTCATGGCGCCGACGGTCGGAAAAAGCCTCTCGAGCTTGATGGCGCGGAGCGAGATCCTGGCCTGGGTCGCGATCGGGTCCTGCCGGGCGTTCATGCGGATGATCGAGACGATGTTGCCGCCGGCAAAACCGAAGTCGAGCGGATCGAGAGTCAGCACGCGATCGACCAACTTGAGCCTGGCGTTCATATCCTCGAGCGCCAGCCCCTTCGGGCGGCGGATCTGTTTCGCGCGCAAAGTCACGTCGGCGTCCATGACGTTGAAACGCTCCACCCTGAACGGTTCGTCCGGAAACACCTTGCCCGCGCGACCTTCCGAAGATACGGGCGGCAGTGCCGGACTCAGACCGATCATGGGGCCCAGGTCCTTCAAATCCAGCACCGCGCTGTGAAACTTGGCGTCGAAGTGCGGGCGGCGTTTCGTCGCACCTTCCGTATAGAGCGCCGAGCCGGACAGATCGCTGTCGCCGATGCGGCCCTTGAACGGCTCGTAGGTGTAGCGATTGCCTTCGTTGCGCATGTGGCCCTCGAGGACGTAGGGCGGCGAACGCGGCAGCGACACGGGGATCACGGGATAGAGCCTGGACCAGTCAGGCCCGGACAGCTTCAGCTGCGCATCAATGCCATCGAGCCGCAGGACGTCCGCGAAGGTGCCAAAGACCTCGACCTGTGTCTCACCGAACTTCCCTTTCGCGCGCACCGGATAGGGCTCGCCTTCATCCTGCAGAGTCAGGAGGTCGCCGATCCTCGCGACGCCGTCGAACGGCACCTTCAGGTAGGTGCCGGAGAACTCGATGCGTGTAGGCAAGGCCGCGTCCGGCCCGCCAGGCTGCGCGTCCGTGGCCAC
>JANLSZ010000235.1:0-3803 GCA_031362685.1 Vicinamibacteria bacterium
GCGACCTTCGCGACGTCAAGGGCCTGAGCGGCATTCCCACCCTGAAGCAACTGGGCGCGCTCGATGGCGTGTTGTCGGAAAGATGGGCGAAAGAGGCGGATGAGAGCGTCCCGCCGGTCGAGCGGGCCTGGCTCGCCGAGGCCCGGCCGCTGGTGGAACTCGCGAGCCGGCGCGCGGCCGAGAGACTGTCGGTCATCGAACACCTGGCCCAACAGGCGGGGAGCCTCGCCGCGCTCGAGTACGACTTCCTCTACGATGCCGGCCGCCATCTCATGACCGTCGGCTTCAACGTCGATCACGAGCGGCGGGACGCCGGGCACTACGATCTGCTGGCTTCTGAGGCAAGGCTCTCGGCCTTCGTGGCGATCGCGCGAGGCGATGCGCCGCAGGAGAGCTGGTTCGCCCTGGGGCGCCTGCTGACCTCCGAGAGCGGCGAATCGGTGCTGCTCTCGTGGAGCGGCTCGATGTTCGAGTACCTCATGCCCCTGCTGGTGATGCCTACCTACGAGAACACCCTCCTCGACCAGACCTGCCGCGCCGCGGTGGCGCGGCAGATCGCTTACGGAAACCAGCGGGGCGTGCCCTGGGGGATGTCCGAATCCGGTTACAACGCGGTCGACGCCGCTTTCAACTATCAGTACCGCGCGTTCGGCGTCCCCGGACTCGGGCTGAAACGCGGCCTCGGCGATGACCTGGTGATCGCCCCCTACGCCTCCGCGCTGGCGCTCATGGTGCGGCCGGGGGCGGCCTGCCGGAACCTGGAACGCCTCGCCGGCCTTGGCCTTCTAGGCCGTCACGGGATGTATGAGGCGGTGGACTACACCCCGGCGCGACTGCCGCGCGGACAGCCTTTCGCAGTGGTCCGGTCCTTCATGGCCCACCATCAGGGCATGAGTCTTCTGGCCCTCGAGTCCCTCCTGCTCCATCGCCCGATGCAGAGACGCTTCGAGTCCGACCCGCAGTTCCGGGCCACCACCCTGCTCCTGCAGGAGCGGATTCCCGCGGCCACCACCTTCCACCTGCGCCCAGCCGAGGTCTCCGAAGTCCGCTCCGCATCGATCGCTCCGGAACTGCCCATGCGCGTCCTGCACAGTTCCGACACGCCCGCGCCCGAAGTTCAACTGCTGTCGAACGGCCGCTACCACGTCATGGTCACGAACGCGGGCGGGGGCTACAGCCGGTGGAAGGACATCGCCATCACAAGGTGGCGGGAGGATGCCACCTGCGATAACTGGGGCGCTTTCTGTTACATCCGCGATGTCGCGACCCGGCAGTTCTGGTCGACTGCTCATCAACCAACCAGGAAGCGCGCCGACGCCTATGAGGCGATCTTCTCGGAGGCGCGGGCGGAGTTTCGAAGACGCGATCACGACTACGAAACCCACACCGAGATCGTGGTTTCGCCCGAGGATGACATCGAGCTGCGCCGCACCCGCATCACCAACCGAAGGCACTCCCGCCGCACCGTCGAGGTGACCAGTTACGCGGAGGTCGTGCTGGCCTCGCCCGCGGCCGACGCTTTGCATCCGGCCTTCAGCAATCTCTTCGTGCAGACCGAGATCGTGCGCGATCGCCAGGCCATCCTCTGCACGAGAAGACCCCGCTCAGTGGAGGAGCGCATGCCCTGGATGTTCCATCTGATGGCGGCGCATGGGGCCTCGACGGAGGGCGTCTCGTACGAGACGGATCGGTCGCGCTTCATCGGTCGGGCGCGGGGCATCGGTTCACCCCTGGCCCTGACCGAGACCGAGGCGCTTTCGGGCGGCGAGGGATCGGTGCTCGACCCGATCGTGGCCATCCGTCTTCGGATCACCCTGGATCCAGGCCAGACCGTGACCGTCGATGTGGCCACCGGAGTCAGCGAAAGCCGCGAGGCCGCCCTCGGCCTCGCCTCCAAGTACCGCGACCGTCATCTAGCCGACCGGGTGATCGATCTGGCCTGGACCCACAGCCGGGTGAACCTGCAGCAGATCAATGCGACCGAATCAGACGCCCAGCTTTACGGCCGGCTGGCGAGTTCGATCATCTACGTGAACCCCCTGCTCCGCGCCGATCCGGGGGTGATGGTTCGCAATCACCGCGGCCAGTCCGGGCTCTGGGGCTACGCGATCTCCGGCGATCTTCCCATCGTTCTGCTGAAGATCTCAGATACCGCGAACATCGAACTGGTGCGACAGCTCGTGCAGGCCCATGCGTACTGGCGGCTCAAGGGCCTCGCCGTGGATCTGGTGATCTGGAACGAGGATCACGCCGGTTACCGCCAGTTCCTCCACGAGCAGATCATGGGCCTGATCGCCGCGGGTCTCCCCGCGAACCTCGCGGACCGGCCCGGGGGGATCTTCGTCCGCGCCGCGGAGCAGATCTCGAACGAGGATCGGACCCTCTTCCAGACGGTGGCAAGAGTCATTATCGCGGACTCCCGGGGAAGCCTCTCCGATCAGGTCGGCCGCCGCCCCGCGAAGGAAACCCGCCCGGCCCTCCTTTCACGCCTCGTCCCCGCGAAACGACATGCACCGGAAGGAATGCCCGCGGTCGTGACTTCCGAGCCCGAACGGCTCTTCTTCAATGGCCTTGGCGGTTTCTCCAAGGATGGCCGCGAGTACATCATTACCCCCGGGCCGGGACGATCGACGCCGGCTCCGTGGGTGAACATCCTCGCGAACGCGCATTTCGGCTCGGTGATTTCAGAAAACGGCGCGTCGTACACCTGGAGCGAGAACGCCCACGAGTTCCGCTTTACTCCCTGGGGAAACGATCCCGTCACCGACTCAACCGGCGAAGCCATCTACATCCGCGATGAGGAGACCGGGCGCTTCTGGTCTCCCGCCTCTTCGCCGTGCCCCGGCGCCACACCGTACGTGACCCGTCACGGATTCGGGTACAGCGTGTTCGAACACGAGGAGGACGGCATTCGCTCCGAACTGACCGTTCATGTGGACAAAGAGGCCGCGGTCAAGTTCTCGGCCCTCAGGATTGCGAACCGCTCCGGCCGCCCGCGGAACCTCTCGGTGACCGGCTACGTGGAGTGGGTGATGGGCGACTTGAAGCCCAGGACCGCCATGCACGTGATCACGGAGATCGACTCCGCCACCGGCGCCATCTGCGCGCGAAATCCCTACAGCACCGACTTCTCCGACCGGAATGCCTTCTTCGACGCCGACGAGGCCACGCGGGCGCCGGGAGTGACCTTCACCGCGGATCGCGTGGAGTTCCTCGGCCGCAACGGCACCCTTGGGAATCCCCTGGCCATGACCCGCCTGCGACTCTCCAGCCGCGTGGGCGCCGGCCTCGACGCCTGCGCCGCGATTCAGGTCCCCGTGGACCTCGCCCCCGGTCAGGAGCGATTGACCATCTTCAGACTCGGCGCCGCCGCGCGCCTGGGAAGTGACGAGGTGATTCGGCGCATGCGGGGGGGCGAGACGTATCGACGGTCGCTCGACAGCATTCGCGAATACTGGACGCGGACGCTCGGCGCCGTGCAGGTGACGTCTCCGGATCCGTCGGTGAACCTCCTCGCGAACGGATGGCTCCTGTATCAGACCCTCGCCTGCCGCCTCTGGGCGAGGAGCGGCACCTACCAGTCGGGGGGCGCCTTTGGATTCCGCGATCAGTTGCAGGACGCCATGGCGCTGGTTCATGCCGAACCGAAGTTGACGCGCGAGCACCTCCTGCGTTCGGCGGCCCGGCAGTTTTCCGAGGGCGACGTGCAGCACTGGTGGCATCCGCCCACCGGCCGGGGAGTGCGCACCCACTGCTCGGATGACTTCCTCTGGCTGCCCCAGGCGATCTGCCGCTACGTTCTC
>JANLSZ010000237.1:0-1913 GCA_031362685.1 Vicinamibacteria bacterium
GGGCTCGCCTTCATCCTGCAGAGTCAGGAGGTCGCCGATCCTCGCGACGCCGTCGAACGGCACCTTCAGGTAGGTGCCGGAGAACTCGATGCGTGTAGGCAAGGCCGCGTCCGGCCCGCCAGGCTGCGCGTCCGTGGCCACCTGGACGCGCGCATCGAGTTCCTTCATCGCATCATGGACCCGGATGTCGCCGCGGTCGATGGCGAGGCTCGTGATCTCGGGCGCTTTCGCATCCGGGTCGTCGGACTTGCCGAACACCCAGTTGCGCTTGCCGTCGCCGATGCGCTCCAGCAACACATCCGGGGAGACGACCCTCACCTTGTCGACCACCAGCTCGCCCTTGAGCAGTCGCCAGATCCGGGGTCGAAACTCGAGCTGTTCGATCGCGGCCATTTGCCGCTCCTGCGACCACGGCGCATTCTCGAAACGGACCTGGCGCAGGCGCAATGTGAGCGGAAAGACGGAACCGTCGATGTTGCCGGCGATCGTGAATTGCCGCCCGGTCTTCTTCGTGACGTAGCGCTCGATCGGGCCGCGCAGCCAGTTCCAATCGAACACCAGTGTGAAGACAACGAGCGCCACGGCCGGCAAGGCCAGCGCGCCCAGAGCCATTCTTTTTTTCGACCAGTTTCTGTACATGCTTCCAACCGACCGGCCAACATGGCACAGGCGGTCCCCGCCGTTCCGTGCGCTGGCGCTCAGAGTGCCCGCGCGCGGCCGCGGCCGCCGGGCACAGGGCCCCTCAGAAGCGGAGGGAGAGATCGGCCCGAAACGTGAATTCCGGCAGGTCGCGGCCGTTCCGAACGTCACGCCCCATCAATGGGGGGAACGGTCACGCCGGCCATGAAGGCCTGGGGATTGCCTTTCTTGAGGAAAGCCTCCTCACGGACGAACTCTTTCGCGACAGAAGAACCGCACCTTTTACCTGCGTGGGCATAGTGGGATGGCGTGAGTTTATCTAGCTGCCGGCGAGCGTGATCCGCCCCTCAAACCGCCGAGCCGCGGCCTCTCGTGGATTGGGCGGCAGCTCTGGCGCGGCTCCTTCGACCTTAGCTCTTGACGATGGTGGTGCCGCTCCCGCGGCTCACCAGGGCGGCGAGCAAGAACAAAATGATGACGCCCCCGCCCATGACGATGGGATTCTTGTACCAGTCCGCACCACCGTCGTTTGTCGAAATGTTGATGTCGACCTTCGGGAGGTCGTCAGCCAGGGCCGCCGGGGTCGCAGCGAGCGTGATGGCCAACAGAACCATCAAGCCGATCCATAGATTCCGTGATTTCATGAGTCCACTCTTCTTCCCCGGACGGCTCGGCGCGCACCAAGCGAGCCAGCGACCGGCAGCTCGGTTTCAAGCAAGACGAATGCCAGAAGCGCAAGTCGTCCCGTATCCACTACCTATGACGCCGCGGGCACGCCGCGGATGACTGTCGTTTGCACAATCTGCGGCCCACCTGCAAGGGCCTCAACCCAGGGGTGCCTGAACTCGCAGGGCGCGACCGCACCGTCCGAGAGCGCGGGCTCGTGCTCCGTGTGCTGCCGTCTTCAACGCCGCTTCGCCAGTGGGTGCTGACCTTCCCGTTCTCGTGGAGACCAAGGCTCGCTCGCGGCCTTGATGGGCCTGGTGGGCGGCCTGCTCCCCGCTCTGCGCGCGGCGCGCAGGCCCATCACTCGCGCCCTGCACGACGCGTAGGAATCAGCCCCGACCCTCATCGGTGAGGGTCGGGGCTGCCGAGTCGCAGCCTGCAGGGTCCCGGAGGTAGACTTCTACCATAAAGGTAGAAACATGCCACTAAGCATCAAGGACGCGGAAACCGAGAAGATGGCGACCGAGATCGCCCTTCGGATGGGTGAATCCAAAACCGAAGCGATCCGAAAGGCCCTTCACGAGAGGCGGCTGCGGCTGGTCGTGCCT
>JANLSZ010000255.1:0-3860 GCA_031362685.1 Vicinamibacteria bacterium
GGACGGGGTTGCTTCGGCCCGGCGCAAAACGGACGGGGGCCTCGCAATGACGTTAGGAAAATCGGCCAATAGTGGGGAGCCACTATTGGTCCATTTTCCTCACGTCATTGCGAGGAGCCCAGCGAAAAGCTGAGCGACGAAGCAACCCCGTCCAGCCACTACCAAGCCAGTCCGTTTGGTACGGCGACGAAGCAACCCCCTCCCGCCACTACCCGGCCCGAAGCCTCGCGCCTACAAATGCCAGCGTTCCTTCTTCCTGGCTTCGTCGTACGCGAGGCGCGCGGCCTTGACCGATTCGATGGTCGAAACCTCCGCGGGGGGCACGTCCCACCACGATTCGTAGCCGCCGACTTTCGCGTTGGGATCCGTGTGGACGACGATGACCGTGGTTTCGGCCGAGGCTTGCGCCTCGGTCAGAGCCGCACGCACCTCGGCCAGGGTGTCCGCGGCCTGGACCTTCAAGCCGAGGCTTCGAGCATTCGCGGCGTAGTCGATGGCGATGGGACGAGATGAGATTGCGCCATCCTCGCCCCGGTAGCGGAGTTGCGTCCCGAAGCCCGCCGAACCGAGCGAGGTCGAGAGACTGCCGATGGAGCCGTATCCGCCGTTGTCGATCAGGACGACGATGAGTTTCATGCCTTCCTGCCGTGCGGTCACGAGTTCCGAGGACATCATCAGCCAGGAACCATCGCCGACCATGACGAAGACTTCGCGATCCGGCGCCGCCATCTTCACCCCCAGGCCTCCGGCAATCTCGTAGCCCATGCACGAATAGCCGTACTCGAGGTGATAGCTCTTCGGATCGCGGGCGCGCCAGAGTTTGTGCAGATCGCCGGGCAGACTGCCGGCCGCGCAGACCATCACCCCGCGTTCTCCGGCGGCGTCGTTCACCGCCCCGACCACTTCGCCCTGACTCGGGCGCCCCGGATTCGCGAGGGTGTAGATCCGCTCCACTTCCTTGTCCCAATCGCGATTCGCTTGGCCGGCCCGCCCACGCCATTCGGCGGGGGCGAGGAAACCGGGGAGCGCTTCGCTCAAGGCGGCGAGCGCCGCGCGCGCGTCCGCCACCACCGCGAGCGCGCCGTGCTTGAAGGCATCAAACTCGCCCACGTTGATGTTGATGAAGCGAACGCCGGGACTCTGGAAGGCCGTCTTTGACGAGGTGGTGAAATCCGAATAGCGGGTGCCGATGCCGATGACGAGGTCGGCCTCCCGGGCCATGATGTTGGCGCCTCTGGTTCCGGTGGCTCCGATAGCGCCGAGCGAGAGGGGATGATCGAAGGGAAGGGATCCCTTTCCGGCCTGGGTCTCGGCCACGGGGATGCCAGTGGCGCGCGCGAATTGATCGAGCGCCGCCGAGGCTTCCGAATACAACACGCCGCCGCCCGCCACGATGAGAGGGCGCTCCGCGCTTCGGATCAGTTCCACCGCGCGCGCCACCGCGTCTGTGTCTGGACGAGGCCGGCGAATCTCCCAGACCCGATGCTCAAAGAGCACAGCGGGGAAATCCCAGGCTTCGCTCTGGACGTCTTCGGGGAGGCACAACGTGACCGCTCCGGTATCGGACACGCTGGTGAGAACGCGCATCGCCTCGATCACGGAGGTCACCAGCTGCTCGGGACGCTGGATCCGATCCCAATAGCGCGAGACCGGCTTGAACGCATCGTTCACCGAGAGGTCAGGTGTGGATGACGATTCGAGCTGCTGCAGGACCGGAGCCACTTGCCGGGTGGCGAAAATGTCACCGGGCAGAAGCAATACGGGCACGCGGTTGATGGTGGCGCCCGCTGCCCCGGTGATCATGTTGGTGGCTCCCGGACCCACCGAGCTGGTGCAGGCCAGGGTCTGAAGGCGGTTCGTCATCTTCGCGAAACCGGCGGCGGCGTGGACGAGAGCCTGTTCATTTCGGCCAGGGATGTAGGGCAGATCCTTGCCCGCGGCTTGAAGGGCTTCTCCGAGGCCGGCCACATTTCCATGACCGAAGATGCCGAGCACCCTGGGAATGAATCGCCGCGTGACGCCGTCGCGCCGCGAGTGCTGATTAACGAGGAACTGCACGAGGGCTTGAGCGGTGGTGAGTCGGCGGGTCTTCATCGGGCAGGCACCTTAGTTGGTTTTTGGGGGTTGCTTCGTCGCGGTACCAACGGAATGGCTCCTCGCAATGGCGGCCCCTAGATCGGCAGGGCGAGGTAGTTGCTTCGTGGCCTACTCGCGCTCAATGGCGCTCGTCATGGGCACGCGGGGATCGGTGGGCTGGTCGCGCCACGAATTGCGGATCCAGTGATGTTTCGGATCATCGCAGAAATTCATCGAGCGTTCGGGCGCGGGGCCGGCGAGGACATTGAGGTACCACAGCGCATGCTCGGGGGGCGCAATGGATGGGCCGTGATAGCCCCGGGGGACGAGGAAGATGTCGCCATCGCGGACGGTCGCGGTGACGTCGAAGGCTCCGTCGGCCGCGTAGGTCTTGTGGACGCCGAAGCTCGCTTCGCCATCGAGGCGGAAGTAGTAGATCTCTTCGAGAATGGCCTCGCCCGGCCTCTCTTCGTCGTGCTTGTGGGGCGGGTAGGAAGACCAGTTTCCGGGTGGAGTCAAGACCTCGACCGCGCTCAGACGATCGGTTTCGAACACCCCGGGGGCGCAGAAGTTGTTGAGCTGGCGTGTGGCGGCTCCGGCCCCGCGGATCTCCACCGGCACTTTGTTGGCGGGACCGTAGGCGGGTGCCAATCGTTTGCGGGCGCGAGCGCTGGGCAGCGCGAACTCGCCTCCGCGCAGCGAGGTGAGGGTGAACGCTGCGTCACGAGGGAGGTAGGCGAAGTCGGTCACGCGTGAGAACACCGACCGACGACCCTCCAGATCGAAGATTACGCCTTCACCTCGAATCTGGACGCTCCCCGAAAGGGGCACCACCAGCACTTCATCGAGGCCCGTTTCGATGGTGCGCGTCTCGCCTTCCCCGAGCGAGACCACGCCGAGGCCCGAGAACGCCCAACCCGCCGATTCCGGAGTGACGACCACAAGGTTCCCCGGCGAGGCCAGCGAGCCCGCGGGGAAGTGGAGGTCCATTCCGGTGTGGCCGGGCCGCCGGCTCACTTCGTCCTTGTTTCGGAAAGGCGCATGCTAGCCTTGGAACGCTCCATACGGGTCAAGCTAGCGATGCGGGTGGCGTTGTGTCAAGCATGAAGAACGGAAAGCGGCCGACCATCGATGACGTGGCGAAGCGGGCCGGCGTATCGAAATCTCTGGTTTCTCTGGTGGTACGAGGCGATCGTCATGTGAGTTCGGAAAGGCGCGCCGCGGTTTTGCGTGCCGTCGCCGAACTCAGATATCGACCCAACGCCATGGCCCAGGGTCTCGTCCAGCGACGCACCCGCATGGTGGGCGTGCTGGTCTCGGACCTGAACAATCCGTTCTTCGCCGATGTCATCGCCGGGATTCAGGCGCGCGCCCGGGTGCTCGGATATCGCGTCCTGATGAATACCGGCGACCGGAATCAGCAGCACGAGGACGAAGCCATTGAGACCCTGCTTCAACTGCGGGTCGACGGCCTCATCCTCGGTTCCCCCATGATGGAGAGCGCGCAGGTGGTGCGGGCGAGCAAGGAGGTGCCGGTAGTGGTGGTGGGCCGGCCCGCGCGTGCTAACTCTCTGGACAGTGTGGCCGACAATGATGCCGCCGGTGCCTTGGCGGTGGTGCGGCACTGCGTTTCGCTCGGGCACCGTCGGATCGCCCACATCGACGGCGGCGAGGGTGCGGGGGCCCTGGAACGTCGACGCGGATACGAAGAGGCGATGCGGAAGCTCAGGCTTCAAAGCCAGATCCGGGTGGGTCGGGGCGCCTTCACGGAAGCGGGTGGCCAT
>JANLSZ010000276.1:0-5191 GCA_031362685.1 Vicinamibacteria bacterium
CCAGAATGCCGCGTCATGGGGTCGACCATTCTGACCATCCTCACCGCGATCGGGGGACTCTCCGTTCTCGCGGGTCTCGTGGCCCTGGTGGCCCGGAAACTGCGATGGTTCAGGGCGGAGAAGGCCACCGAGCAGATGCGGGCCCTTCCCGAGTCAAACTCGGGTTCGGCGATCTTCGTGCGGACCGAATCCTCGTCCGCCGCCCTTTCCGCCCAGGCCGCGGTTGAGCGCGGCGCTCCCCGCCTGCGCGAAACCTCGGTGGCCGCCTGGGCCAGCCGGGTGATCGTTCTGAACGCTCCCGTTGTCAACATCGGCCGATCCCTGGACAATGACATCGTGCTGCCCGAAGATCCGGTGTCCGCCGAGCACTGCCGGCTCGAGCGTCATGGCTCGTCCTTTCGCCTGACCGATCTGGGGTCGACCAACAAGACCTTCGTGAACGGGCGCACGGCCGACAATGTGGTCCTGCGCAACGGCGACAGGATACGGGTGGGCCCGACCACCTTCGTATTCGAGTGCGCCGGCGAGAGGACCTGACGGCCTACCCCTTGCTGCTCCGGGCCGCGAAATCGAGGAAGGTCTCGGGGCTCGCGCGAATGGCCTGATCTTCGCCCTGTTCGGCGACCCGACCCTTCGGACGGGCTCGCCTACGCGCGCGTCGCGAAGTGCGCCTTCGCTTCGGTGATGAGCGCGGGCACGACTTCGAAGAGATCGCCCACGATCCCGTAGTTCGCGATCTTGAAGATCGGCGCTTCGGGGTCTTTGTTGATGGCCACGATCACCCGCGCGGAAGACATCCCGGCCAGATGCTGGATGGCGCCCGAGATGCCACAAGCGATGTAGAGAGTCGGAGACACCGTCTTGCCGGTCTGACCGACCTGGAACGAATGCGCGACCCAGCCGTCATCGACAATGGCGCGCGACGCGCCCAGGGCCGCGCCCATGGCGCCGCCAAGATCTTCAATGAGTTTGTAGTGCTCGGCGGCCTTGAGGCCGCGACCACCCGACACAATGACCTGCGCCTCCGCCAGTTCCTTCTTGCCGCCTTCCTTGGCCCGGAACTCGCGGACCCGCGCACGTGACGTCGCATCGACCTCGGAGGGAGCAACCTCGCAGGCTCGATCACTCGCGGGAGGGGTTAGAGCGAAGACGTTCGGCCGCAGGGTCGCGATCTGTAGCCTGGTGGTCCATGCAAAGGTCGAGATCATCTTGCCGGAGTATTGGGCGCGCTTCGCGACCAGCCGGCCGCCGGTCTGTTCGAACGACGAGCAGTCGGAGACGAGGCCGCCGCCGGTCAGGAAGGCGACTCGGGGGGCAAGATCCTTGCCCATGGCGGTATACGGAATCAACACCACGCTCGGAGCCTCGGACTCGACCGCCTTCGCCACCGCACGAGCGTAGGACTCGGACGAGTACGAAGACAATGCCGGAGCGGCGAAGCGGATCACCCTGTCCGCCCCGTGGGAGGCCAGCGTCTTCACCGCGGCGTCGTTCGCTTCACCCACGAGGACGCTGACCACTTTCCCGGAGGACGCATCCGCCAGCCGCCGAGCCTCGGAGACCGCCTCCACCGAAGGACGGCGAAGAGCGCCGCCCCGCGTTTCCGCAAACATCAAAATAGCGTTAGACATGACTAGATCACCTTCGCTTCTTCGTGGAGGAGGCGGATGAGTTCCTTGGCCTGGGCCGCCGGATCGCCCTGAATCAATTTCACCGGGGGCCGGTCTGCGGGAGGCGCCATGGTCCGCCGTTCCGTGCGCGCGGCCAGCGCATCGGCGGGCAGATTGAGAGTGGCGGCATCGATCACGCCCATCGGCTTCTTCTTCGCGGCCATGATGCCCTTGAGGCCGGCGTATCTCGGGGTATTGAGTCCCTTCTGGGTGGTGATGAGCGCGGGCAGAGTCGCATCCCAGACCTCGATGCCTCCTTCCACTTCGCGCTCGACCACTGCCGCCGTCCCCTCGACATCCAGTTTGATCGCCATCGAGACCAGGGGCAGATCGAGTGCTCCGGAAAGCAGTCCGGCGGTCTGCGCATCATCGTCACCGGCGCCTTGATGGCCGCACAGCACAAGATCAGCGCCGCCGAGGTGGCGAATGGCCGCCGCGAGAACGGTCGCGCGGCCCCACGCATCGAGATTATCGAAGGCCGGATCCCAGATCTGGTGCGCGGAATCGGCGCCCATGGCGAGGCCGTTGCGGAGTCCAGCAACCACGCGCTCCGGCCCCATGGACAGCAGGATCACTTCGCCGGTGTGCTTCTCCCGAAGTTTCAGACCTTCTTCGATGGCAAACTCGTCATAGGGCGAGATGATCCAGGTCAGATCGGTTTGGACGATCTGCTTCCCACTATCCGCGACCTTGAGACGCGACGCGGTGTCCGGCACGATCTTCACGCAAACGACGATCTTCATGGGTATTTCCTCACTGGACTTTCGCAGGCGCTCGGGAGTTCAGGCGGGGCCGCGGCGGCCCAAAACAAATAGAGCTTAAAGAATGTGGAGTTCAGGCGACGTAGCGCTTGAACACCAGAGCCCCGTTGGTTCCGCCGAAACCGAATGAATTCGACAAGGCATACTCGATAGTCAGCGACCGGGCCCCTTCTCGCGCGGCGTCGATGTCGCACTCGGGGTCCTGAGAATCGATGTTGATGGTGGGTGGGACCTTCTGGTCGCGGATGGCGAGGGCGGTGATCGAAGCCTCGAGGCCGCCCGCCGCGCCCAGCAAATGGCCGGTCATCGACTTGGTCGATCCCACCACCAGTTTCTTCACGTGATCGCCAAAAACGGTCTTGAGCGCGGCCACTTCGATCCGGTCACCCACCGGCGTCGAGGTTCCGTGGGCATTGACGTAGGCCACCTGATCGGGACGAATCCCCGCGTCCTTGAGCGCCTTGGCCATCACGCGGGCGGCGCCATTGCCATCTTCGCAGGGCGCGGTGATGTGATGGGCATCGGAGGTCATGCCATAACCCACGAGCTCGCAATAGATCTTGGCGCCTCGCGCGGTGGCCCGGCCCAGTTCCTCAAGAATGAGGACTCCCGCGCCCTCGCCGATCACGAAGCCATCGCGGTCCTTGTCGAAAGGACGCGAGGCCTTCTGGGGATCGTCGTTGCGGGTGGAAAGCGCACGCATGGCGTTGAAGCCGCCAACCCCCAGACCGGTGATCGCGGCCTCGCTGCCCCCCGCGATCATCACGTCGGCATCCCCGCGCTGGATCAACCGGTACGAATCGCCGATGGCGTGAGCGCTGGAAGTGCAGGCCGTAGCGGTGGCCGACGACGGGCCACGCGCGCCGGTGCGAATGGAAATCCAGCCCGTCGCCAGGTTGATGATGGCGGAGGGAATAAAGAAGGGCGAGATGCGGCGCGGCCCTCCGTTGAGCATCTCAATGTGCTCGCGCTCAATGGTCGCGAAGCCGCCGATGCCGCTGCCGATGTAGACCCCGACCCTCTCCGACTCCTCGCGCGAGAAGGTGAGGGCCGAGTCCTTGATCGCGTACTCGCTCGCGGCCACCCCGAGCTGGATGAACCGGTCCATTTTGCGCGCCTCCTTCTTGTCGGAGAAGACGAGCGGATCGAAATTCTTCACCTCGCAGGCGAACTGGGTCGGGTGCCGCGAGCAATCAAACAGCGTGATCGGCCCCGCCCCGGATTTCCCCGCCAGCAGTCCATCCCAGGTGGGTTCGGCGCCCATGCCGAGGGGCGAAACCACCCCGAGCCCCGTGACTACAACTCTTCTCATATGCAGCGCCCTTGCCTGATGCCAGGCGAAAAGGCTACTTCTTGGCGTGCTTGGTGATGTAGTCGACGGCGCTCTGGACGTTGCCGATCTTCTCGGCGTCTTCGTCGGGGATCTCGATCTTGAACTCCTCCTCGAGCGCCATCACGAGTTCCACAATGTCCAGACTGTCGGCGCCAAGATCATCGACGAACTTGGCTTCCGACTTCACCGCATCTTCCTCAACCGAGAGCTGCTCGACAATGATCTTTTTGACGCGGGCTTCAAGCGATTCCATTTTTTTCCTCTTGTTTTCTACTATATCCAGAAGCTTGGGCGGGCCTGACCCCAATCGCTTCGGTCTGAAGGATCCCACACAACGATGGATTCCGTGGAAGTGCGGATTCTACATATGGAAGCCGCCATCTACCGAAATGGTCTGGCCGGTAACGTAGGACGAGCCGTCCGAGGCGAGATAGACGACCACCGCGGCGACGTCGCCGGGGGTGCCCGTCCGCCCGAGGGGAACGCTGGCCAGGAGCGAGACTCTCGCCGCCTCTGGCATGGCATTCGTCATGTCGGTGTCGATGAAACCAGGGGTCACCACGTTGACCCTGATTCCGCGGGAGGCGACCTCCCGGGCGATGGACTTGCTGAAACCGATAAGTCCGGCCTTGGCCGCGGCGTAGTTCGCCTGACCGGCGTTTCCGGTGAGTCCCACCACCGAGCCGATGTTGATGATGGAGCCGGCGCGCTGCTTCAGCATCGGCTTCATCACCGCCTGGGTGGCGATGAATACGCTGGTCAGATTGGTGGCGATCACATCGTCCCATTCGGCCGGCTTCATGCGCAGAAGGAGGTTGTCCCGGGTGATGCCGGCGTTGTTCACCAGAACGTCGATGCGCCCGTGGGCGGTTACCGTGGCTGAAATCAGCGCTTCGATCGACGAGCGTGCGGCCACATCGACCACCTGCGCATGCGCCTTGCCCCCGGCGGCTCCGATCTCGGCCACCACCGCTTCAAGCTTCGCCAGATCGCGCGCGGCGCAGATAACCGTGGCCCCGGCTTCGGCGAGGGCAAGCGCGATCCCCCGCCCGATACCACGCGAGGCGCCGGTCACTACGGCGATCTTTCCATCTGATCTCAGGTTCAAAGAGGTGGTCTCCCTTGGCGAGTTCTCTCGCGGGCGCTGAAAGTGGAGGCGATCTTCACGACGTCGCCGGTTCCGCGGTCGCCGCGATGCGCGAGAGGCGAGCCACTTCTTCGTTGATTTTGGAATTGATCCCGCTCCTGGAGAACTCTCCGGCCACTCGGATGCCTTCGCAGATCGCCATGGCGTCGGATTTGCCGTGGCCGATGACACAGCACCCCTTGATCCCGAGCAAGGGGGCGCCGCCGGTCTCACGAGGGTCGATGCGTCTCTTGAGCGCCTTGAAGGCCGAACTCGCGAGCAGCGCGCCCACCTTGGCCAG
>JANLSZ010000328.1:0-3369 GCA_031362685.1 Vicinamibacteria bacterium
GATGGAACTGGCGCGGATCTTCCATCAGCCCGGGGTCGAGACCGAGCGGTCGATCCGCTTTGCTCTGTGGAACAATGAAGAGTCGGGACTGAATGGGGCGGCGGCCTACGTGGCGCAACGGAAGGACCGGCAGGGCATCGAAGAACCCAGGGGCTCGGGCAAGTACCCGGAACCGAAGTGGCTGGGCCTGGTTCAGCACGACATGATGATGTGGGACCACGGCATGCCCATTCCTCAGATCGACGCCAGCGGCAAGCCGGTGCTCGACGCCAATGGCCGGCCGGTGTTTGTCTCGCCGAAGGAGCAACGGCTCGAGGCCGACGTGAACATCGAGTTCCAGTCCACGGCGAAGGAAGCGGACGCCGCGGCCAAGCTCGCCTGGTTCTTCCGCGCCGCCAACGACAAGTACGCCACCGACTACCCGGCCGCGGTGGGCTTTCACATGACCAACACCGATTCGGGTCCGTTCATGGATCTGATTCCCGCCATCAGCCTGCGCGAAAACGAGCGCGGGATGCACATCGGAGCGGGCTGGGATCCAAACTGGCACCAGCCGAGCGACGTGTACTCGACCTACTCGGACAAGGACTTCCGCCTGGGTCTCAACGCCGCGCAGACCACACTCGCCGCCATTGCCCAACTCACCGGCGTCACGATCAAGGGGCAGGAGTGACCATGAACAAGCGTAATTTCTTGAGAACCGCCGGTGGTGCGTCTCTGGGCCTGGCCATCGGGGACGTGAAGGCGCTGTTCGCCGGCGTGGCGGAAACCCCGGCCGACGATCTCGCCAAGGACGAGACTTTCTGGGCGGGCATCCGCGCGAAGTACAAACTGAAGCCCGACTACATCAACCTCGAGAACGGCTACTACTGCATGCAGCCGCAGGAGGTGCTGGAAGCGTTCATCGCGAGGGTGCGCGAGATCAACACCGAGGCCTCGTACTACATGCGAACGCGCCAGTACGACGACAAGCTCGCGGTTCGGACGCGCCTCGCCGGTCTGGCCGGCTGCTCGCCCGACGAACTCATCATCACCCGCAACACCACGGAGTCGCTCGACACCGTCATCGCGGGCTTCGACTGGAAGCCGGGCGACGAAGCGGTGATGGCGGAGCAGGACTACGGCGCGATGCTGGATCAGTTCGACCTGCAGGCACGCCGGTACGGGATGCTCAGCCGGAGAGTCTCGCTCCCTCTCGATCCGAAGTCGGACGAAGAGATCGTCGACCTGTACGCGATGGTCATGACCTATAAGACCCGCCTGCTCATGGTCGGCCACATGGTCAACATCACGGGGCACATCCTGCCGGTACGGAAGCTCGCGGACATGGCGCACAGCAAGGGCGCCCAGATCATGGTGGATGGCGCCCACGCCTTCGCCCATCTCGACTTCAAGATCCCCGACCTCGACTGCGACTACTACGGGGCCAGCCTGCACAAGTGGCTGGGCGCGCCCTTAGGCGCGGGAATCCTCTATGTCCGCAAAGACCGGATCGAGAAGCTCTGGCCGATCTATGGCGACAAGAGCATGGCCGACACCGATATCCGGAAGCTCAATCACACGGGCACACATCCCGTGCACACCGACCTCGCGATCATGAACGCCATCGACTTCCACGAGGGAATCGGCATCGCCCGTAAAGAGGCGCGCCTGCGTTACCTCCAGAACTACTGGACGAAGCAGGTGCGCGGTGCCTCCGGCATTACGCTCAACACCCCGACTGATCCGCGGCGCTCCTGCGCCATCGCCAACGTGGGCATCGCCGGGGTGACCCCAAAGGACCTGGCGAAGACTCTGCTCGACAAGTATCGGATCTGGACGGTCGCTATTGACACCGCGAACGTCCACGGCGCCCGCATCACGCCCCACCTGTATACGACGACGGCAGAGCTGGACGTGTTCGTTCGCGCGCTGAAAGACCTCGCGGCGGCCCGCCCGGCCTGACCGCCAGGGCGGTCACCACGTAGCGCTCGGGCCCGCCCGGCTGGATCGCGCCGAAGGGGTAGCAGGTGATCAGGGTGAGCCGGTCGTCGCCGAAGTCGCGAAGAAGATCGCTGCGGTCGCGATCGACGACTTCGATGGACGCAACCTCGTAGTCGGTCAGTTCCCGGTCGCGGCCCTCGATGAGGAGGGGATCCCCGGGCCGGAGATCCTTCAGGAATTCGAAGTGCGTGTCGCGATGACCGCCGAGCACCACGTTCCCGTGCTCCCCTGGCATCGCCGTGCCCGTGAGGTGACCGGGGCCGAAGGCGAGGGTCCGCCCGCTTCCACCCTCGAGAACCATCAGGTCGACACGCTGTCGGGGCGCGCCCAGCCGGGCCACGGGCGTGGTGTCCGCCCATGGCCACGGCTTCGGCGATCCTCCTTTCTTCGACGCCTTGGTCCACGCTCGTCGAATCAGGGTCTGGGCCAGCGACGCCTTCGCGTGGATGTACGCCCCCCTCGCCATCTGAGTCACGCCCCAGCAGATGACCGCGAGGGCCGCGATTCGAAGAGCCTGCCGCTTCATGACCGTCGAGCGACCAGCAGCACGCTCGCCGCCGCCACAAAGGCGACGAGCCCCTGAAGCAGGAACAACGTCGCCTCGGTGGCCGACTGCGGCAGGGCGCCAAAGGTCGCGCCGTTGGGCAGATTCACCGGAACCATCACGCTGTCGAGGAGCTGGTCCACCGGACGGACCGGCGTCATGTCCACCGCGACCAGGCTGGTGTGCCGGGTCACGAGGTGATGAGTAAGGCCGAGCGACACCACCTGCGCGCGGACCGCTTCAGGATCGCCGCCCTCGCGGACCCCGTCCAGAAGGGACTGAATCTTCCGACGCGCCCACAAGACGTTGATGCCATGGCCGGACTCCGCCTTCGTGAAGGGAACCACGGTTTGAAAGGGCTCGCCATCGAGCTGTCCGGTCACCCGGATGGCGCTCGGGGCGTCATCGAACCGCGCACCCACCACCACGGGCTCGCCGAGATACAGGTCGGGAATCCGGTCGGGCCACACTTCGGCATGGTCGGGGGTCAAGTCATCGAACGAAATCTGAATGTCGGAGAGGACCGGGCTCTCCAGTTTCGCGTAGAGCTCGCCCATCTGCTTCTCCACCGCGTTCACGTCGGAGATGAACGTGAACGTGCCCCGGCCGAACTCCGCGGCCTTGGTCATGAAATGGGAGTTCGGAGCGGAGCCGATGCCCACCGTGAACAACCGCGCCCGTCCGAGCCTCGCCTTGATCACGGAGAAGAGCTGGTCCTCGTTCGACACCGCGCCGTCGGTCAGGAAGATCACCTGCCGGAGAGCGCTTTTCTCTTCCGTGGCACCCGGACGCGAAGCCAGGGCGGCCAGAAGCGCAGGCAGCATCTCGGTGCCCCCCTCCGC
>JANLSZ010000397.1:0-5911 GCA_031362685.1 Vicinamibacteria bacterium
GCGGGAGTCTTGGCACCGCGTTGAGGAAAACATCAGACAAGTCCAGCGAGGTATGAGTGTAACCGCGGTGCTGCAAAAATTAGGGGTTCCCGATTGGCAGATCGACACGCGTAGAAGGACCGTTTGGGTCAGTCCGAAAGATGGTGTCCCTCAATACTCGCGAACATTCGCCGAACAGTCGCCTTCCAAAAACTCGTTGCGTCACGTTCACATCTTTTTCGACGCAGACGCGAAGGTCGAGAAAGTGGTGAAAAACGGCCCCTCACTCTTCGCGCCTCCACCTCGCACGTAGCAGTTGTCCAATCGCGCTGCCGTCGGCCATCCTTGCGCTGACCGCGGAAGCGTTTGCTGGTCGCCCGCCGCGGTACCCATCGCGCGTTAGGCAGCGTGCAGTGAGCCGCGCTCGGAGCGGCCTTCCGGTGGGCACGACCATACGCCGACGATCACGGAGACGGCGTGGCGAATCTCTGGCCGTTAGAAAAACAAAGCTTGCGCCCCCTGTGTTTGGGGAGTTGGATGATGGTTGTTGTGTAACTGAAATTAGGCAAGCAGGCTTTTAATTTATGAGTTCATCGAGCACAGGAACCCCACCGGTGGCGCCGGGGACGCCGCCGTGCGGGGAAGCGCAGGATACGAGCGAGAATCCGGTGCGGTATGCGGACGGGGAGGTGATGCTGGCCGAGACGGATTTGTCGGGGTCGGCGTTTGGGCTGAGCTGGGGGCACACGCGGAGCTACGGCAATCAGCTTTCCCGGAACGAGGGAGGGTTCAACGGCAATAGCTGGCTGGTGGGCGAGGCGGAGTATCTGGTGAGGACGGGCGGGACGATTGCGGTGATGCGGAGTGTCGGGGACACGGTCTGGTTCCGCAAGGAGGGCGGGAGTTGGCGGGCGGAACTGGGGTGGCATCTGGGGCTGCGCCGGGACGGGGCCGCCGCGGAATACCGGATGGTGAGCGAGGGTTCGGGCCTGGCCAAAGTCTTTCACGACGAGAGCGCGCCGGTGCCATGGTACTTGCGCGGGACGCTCAAGCGGGTGGTGGCCGCGGGTGGGAAGACGGCGCAAATCAGCCGCGACGGGCAGGGGCGGATTTTGGAATGGAAGGCGACGGACGGGACGGCGCTCAACGCGCTGAAGTTCAGCTACGAGTACTTCACGGTGGGAGCTGGGGCGGGATGCCTCGCCTCGGTGACGCAGGTCTGCACCAAGGCGGGGAGCGAGGTGCCGGTGCGGCGGGCGCGGTACGGGTACTACGGGCAGGCGGAAGCCTTCGGCAGTTATCGCGATCTCAGGACAGTGGTGATCGAGCAATGGGACGGCGCGGCGTGGCAGTCATTGGGCACGCGTGGCTATCGCTATTACAGGACCGGGGATGCCCTGGGGTTCGCGCACGGGTTGCGGTTCCTGGTGGGGCCGGAGGCGTGGGCGCGCATGGTTGCGGACGGGATCGATCCGGAGACGGCGCCCGACGCGCAACTGGCGGGTTACGCGGACAAGTACTTTGAGTATGACGCGCGCAAGCGGGTGACGAGGGAGCGGGTGAACGGCGGGCTGCTGGAGTTTGGGTTCAGCTATACGGAGAGCGCGTTTGGGGGCGGGTATAATGTGTGGAAGACAAAGACCGTCCACACGCTGCCGGATGGAACGCAGGAGACGGCTTACAGCAACTTCAAGCTGCTGACGATTTTGAAAGTGCTGAGCAAGGGTGCGGCGCAATGGTTTGAATATAACAAGTTCAATGAGGACGGGCAGGTGGTGGAAGCGGCCACGAGCGTGGCGGTGGACGTGATCAACGAGAGCGTTCCGGGCCTGGTCACGCTCAAAACCAACCAAGGGCTCATCCGGGTGTCCCATTACTATGCGGCGACCAACAGCGCGGCCGGGGAGGCGAAAGGGTACCTTGCTTACACGGCGGTGAAGCAGGGCAGCGCGGGGAGCGAAACCAAGCTAAGTGCGTTTACTTATACGGCGCAGACCGTGGGCGCAGAGACCGTCTTCCAGCTTGCCACGGAGACGGTGTTCAACAGCGAGGCGGGCGGCGGGAGCGATCCGGTGGTGACCGTGAGGGAACCGATCTGGCAGCCGGGCACGCTGCAGGTTGGCCGCGAGACTACCACGCTGCCCGTGGTGCCCGCGGGTCAGAATGGGGACGGGCAGACTTATAGGCGGGAGGAGGTCTATGATGCCGAGGGTTACAATACCTGGAGCCGCAACGAGCTGGGGATCATCACGCGGCGGGTGTATGAGAGCAACAGCGGCACGCTCCGGCAGCTCATCGAGGATGTGGACACGGGGCACGCCAGTGGCGTGCCCGCGGGCTGGGTGACGCCGGTCGGAGCGGGAAAGAACTTGGTAAGCGATTACAGCCACGACGTGCTCGGACGGCAGACGCAGGAACTTGGGCCGGAGCACAGCATCGAAGTGCAAGGCGTGGCGCGCACGGTGCGGCGGGCGGCGTTCACGGTCTATCGGGACGACATCGATCAGGAATGGACGGCGCAGGGTTATGCGGAAGGCAGCGCGCCGAGCTATGGATATACGACCCTGAACCCGGTCTCGATCAGCCGGAAGGACAAGGATGGACGGGTGATCGATCAGATCCAGGCCGTGCGCAGCGGCACCGGGCGGCTGTCCGCGTCGGAAAGCTTCCCGCAGAGCGCATGGCTGCGCTGGAGCAGCACCCGCTACGACCGGCATGGCCGACAGCAGTGGCAGCGGGCCTATTTTGACATCCCCTCCGCCGAGGGGGACGAGGGACTCAATGGGACCCATTACAACCAGACGGACTTCGGCTACGACGCGATGGATCGCCGCAACCGGGTGCGCAGCGGCGGCGGGACCATCACACGGACGGTGTTCGACGCGCGGGGCGAAGTGATCGGGACGTGGGTGGGCACGGATGACACCGGGGCGACCGACAGCGAACCGGGCAATGACGGAGCCGCGGGCAACAACATGGTGAAGGTGGCTGCCCGCCAGTTCGACCACGGTGCGGCCGGAGGCAACGGGCTGCTCACGAGCGAGACGCAGCATGCGAGCGCCAGCGAGGAGCGGGTGACGGCCTACGATTACGACTGGCGCGACCGGCAGGTGGGCATCGACGGCGAGCTGGGCTTTTACCAGAAGAGCACCTACGACAACCAAGGAAGGCAAACGCTGAGCGAGCGGCGGGTGGAGAATGCCGCCGGGCAGCTCCTGTCCCAGAGCGAGATGTTTTACGACACGCAGGGCCGGGTGTATCGCGACAAGATTTACGGGGTCAATGCGACGGGCGGGCTCACCGGACAGGCGCTGGCGAACAACACCTGGTGCGACGGGGCGGGCCAGCCCATCAAGCAACAGGGTGCTGGCAGCCGCGTGTGGACGAAGACGCAATACGACAGCCTTGGCCGGGTGCGGGCGCGGTTCCTTTGCCAGCCGGAGAACGGGCAGGACGACGGCGCCACCAACGTGGTGACCGCGGACCTCGTGATCGAGCAGAATGAGAGCGTCTTCGATGAGGCTTCCAATGTGATCCAAGCGCGGCGGCTGCTGCGCTTCCACGACGCCAGCGGCCCCGGTGCGCTCAACGGGCCGAACGGCAGCCAGCCGCGGGCGCGCATCTATAGCCGCTGCACCTGGCCCGACGCGCTGGGGCGTGCGGTGTCCGAAGCGGACTACGGAACCAACGGGGGCAACCCGGTGAGCCGTCCGGATGTGGCTCCGGCGTCGGGCGACGCCGTGCTCGTGAGCCGGAATGTTTATGACGCGGCGGGCCAGCCCGTGGTGCAGACCGACCCGATGGGGATCGAAACGCGGCGTGAGTACGACGACCTTGGCCGGACGGTGAAGCTCATCGAGAACTACGTGACCGGCGTTCCCTCCTCGGCGAGCGACCGCACCACGCAGTATGGCTACGACCACGACGGGCACCTGCGGCTGCTGACGCTGCAGAACAGTGAAACCGGGGCGCAGGTCACGCGCTGGGAATACGGCACGACGCTGGAAGAGAGCGGCGTGGCTTCCAGCCAGCTCCTGTGGGCCAAGGTGTATCCCGACAGCGCCGATGCGGGCAACCCGCTCTCGCTCCAATGCGAAGGCGACTGCGACCGCGTGGAATACACTTACAACCGGCTGGGACAGGTGACCGCGAGCAAGGACGCGAATGAAACCGTCCACGCCTACGATTACGACCAGCGCGGCCGACGCGTGCAGGATCGGGTGACCACCGTCGGCTCGGGAGTCCATGGAGCGGTGCGGCGCATCGGCACGGGCTACGATGCGCTGGAGCGCGTGGCGCTGGTGACCAGTTACGACCACGCGAACACCGGCAGTGGCACGGCGGTCAACGAAGTGGCCTTCGACTACGGCGACTTCGGGCAGCTCAAGACCGACTGGCAGGCGCACGCCGGAGTCGTGGGCGCGGGCACGCCCGCGGTCGCTTACGCCCATGCCAATGACAGCGCGAACACCGCCCGGTTGACCCGCATCACCTATCCCAACCTGCGGCAAATCGAGCCGACCTACGGAGCCGCCGGAAGCATCGACGATGTGCTCTCGCGCGTGGCGGGCGTCCGGGATGTGGGCGAGAACCGGCAGGTTGCCGACTACCGGTTCATGGGCGGCGACACCACTGTCCTCTCCACCTACTATCAGCCCGGGGTCGCGCTTACTTATGTGAAGCAGGGCGGCGAGTTGAATGGCGACGCCGGGGATCAGTATGCCGGGCTCGACCGGTTTGGGCGCGACATTGACCACCGCTGGATCGCCACCGGCACCGGTGCCGACGTGGAGCGGATCGAGTACGGCTACAACCGCGGCGGACTGCGCCAGTGGCGGCGCGAAGCCGTGGCCGCCGCCGCGGGCAAGGCGCTCGACGAACATTACAGTTACGACGGGCTGGCCCAGGTGACCGCGCGCGACCAGGGCGCGCTCAACGGCGGACGCACCGGCATCAACGGCACCCCGGCACAGGAGGAGGACTGGACCTACGATCCCGTCGGCAACTGGGACCAATACGTGCGCCAGCAGAATGGCACCGCCGTCATCGAGCAACAGCGCACGCACACCAAGGTCAACGAAATCCGCACCTTCGACGCGAGCAGCATCGCCGTCGCCTACGACCGGGCCGGCAACATGCTGCGCGTCCCGCGGGACGAGGCCGGCACCGCCTTTTACACGCTGACCTGGGACGCCTGGAACCGCCTCGTTCGCCTGCAAAGCCCAGACAGCGGACCCAGCGGCGGCAGCACCTCCACCTCCAGTTCGGGCAGCACCTCCGGTTCGGGCAGCACCTCCGGCGCGAGCACCGCGCTGGACATCGCCTACGCCTACGACGGCCTGACCCGGCGCACGACCAGAACCGTGACGCTCGGCCCCCAACCCGGCACCGTCCACTCCTACTACAACGCCGACTGGAAATGCATCGAGGAGCGCCGCGGCGCCAGCGCCAGCCCCGACCGGCAATACGTCTTCGGAGCCCGCGGCCGCAACGACCTCGTGTTCCGTGACCGCTTTACCTCCGGCCCCGAGCGCCTCTACGCCCTCTGCGACGCCATGGGCAGCAAAGTCGCCCTCACCGACACCACCGGCTCGGTCCAGGAACGCTACCTCTACACCGCCTTCGGCCAGACCACCGTCCTCACCCCCGCGTTCATCCCCCGCCCCGCCTCCCTCTTCGACTGGGAGACCAGGTTCCACGGCGAAGTCCGCGACCCGGACTCCGGCTATTACAACTACGGCTACAGATACTACTCGCCCGCTCTGGGCAGGTGGCCATCCAGGGATCCCATCGGGGGACGCGGTGGGATAAATGGATTTTCTTTTGTAAAGAATAGCCCCATTGCACTTAGAGACCTGCTTGGATTAGTTGACACGGGCGATTCAACTCGTCCTGCTGAGCGAATGCCGTGCGCTTCGACATTTGCTTTGGG
>JANLSZ010000052.1:0-46871 GCA_031362685.1 Vicinamibacteria bacterium
CTACGCCACCCAGCTCGGGCCGCTGGAAACCGTGGCCCTGAGCGGATCTCAGGTGCCAAAGCGCCCGGCCCCGATTCCCAGGATCGTTCACAACCAGTCGGGCCCGGGCGACCTCTACGTCGTGGACGAGCCGGAGAAGAAGGGGGGACTTCGGCTGGCCGTCGCGGTGGCCCTCGGCGTGGGCCTGGGCATGGGCGTCATTACGCTGGTCCAGCAGCGGGCGAAGGGCGACGCCACACCGGTTCCGGTCGCGACTCCAGAGAAAGGGAGAACCGAAGCGCCGGTGGTCAAACCGCCCGGCCCCGGCCCCACCCCCATCCCCACTCAGGTCCCGGTCCCCACGCCCACCGCACCTCCTTTGTCGGTCGAAGCCTCCGGGCGCGCGGCCCGGGTGAGCCTCGACCTCCAGCACCCGTTTGCCAGCGGCACCCTCCGGATCAAGGTCGATGAAAGAGTCGTCTTCGCGAACAGCATCAATGGCATGCCCATAAG
This sequence comes from Vicinamibacteria bacterium, assembly GCA_031362685.1. Classification (GTDB taxonomy): domain Bacteria; phylum Acidobacteriota; class Vicinamibacteria; order Fen-336; family JAGNNV01; genus JAGNNV01. The sequence goes on from JANLSZ010000052.1 coordinate 493, forward strand.
GCGCCTTGGGATGCCTGCGGGCTACGACGGTCGTTTTGGCACCGATCTGGTGATCCCACCGGGAGATCACGTGATCAAGGTTGAGGTTCGTTCGGGCTCGGCCGAGTTCATCGAATCGAGACGTGTGCAACTGCGAGCGGGAGACAATCGACGCCTGGTGGCCCTGCTGGGCAAGACGTTGACCTTGAGCTTCGAGTAGCGGAAGTTCGGCGCCGCGGCAATCCTCCAACAAGACCCTGTCCACGAACGTCTTGTGATCGAAGGGCCTCAACCGAGGGGCTCCTATCGCGAGGAGGTTCGGCCATGTCCACACTCTCATTCGATCTTCGGGGATTCGAAGCGAAACAGACCTTCCCTAAAGAAGCGAAGGCGCGGACCGCGGGCGCCTCATTCCTCATTCACGCCGCCTTCGTGTCCGCGATGGTACTGGTCCCCTTGCTTGGTTCCTCGATTCTGCCCGAGCCCGTGGACCCATCGAACGAGATCCTCATTCAACCGATCAGCGTGGCCCTTCCTCCGCCTCCGATGCCGGAATCCCGGGCAACCCACAACTCAACCAGGCCCCCCCTCACTCGAGCGCTGGTGATCGAGATCGCAACGCCGCCAAACGTGCCGGCGGCCCTGAACCTCGACACCGTCCCGGACCCGGAGATCGCGTCGAGTCAGCAAAGCGGGTTGGGCACGGAGGGGCCGGGTCCCAAGCCTGGCGGCGACTGCCCGCTGGGAACGATGTGCGGCGATGCGGCACTTCCTCTCGCCAATCCAACCACCGTGGAGATTCCGCGCGTGGGCGGCCTGATCAAGGAACCACGACTCATCGCCAGCCGCTCTCCTCAATATCCGCCGATCGCCCAACAGGCCGGAGTTTCGGGGTGGGTTGTCATCGAGACGCACGTCGGGCGCGATGGCCTGGTCAAGGAGTGCAGGATTGTGGAAGGAAATCGCCTCTTCGACGAGGCCTCTCTCTCGTCGGTGCGCAGCCGCCGCTACGCGCCGCTTCTTCTGAACGGCGTGCCGAGCGACTTCCTGGTCACCATCACCGTAGCCTTCAACATCACACGGTAGGACGCGGGGTCGCGCTCAACCCCTCGGCCGCGATGATGGCCGCGGTCTCTTCGTCGGACGGCTGGTCGCGCACCGCTTCAAGGTCGTTGACCAGCCGGGTCGCGGCCACCACGAAGACGGGAACGGCCAGAACGTTCATCACCGGGAAGAGCAGGACGGAGGCCACGCCGAAACCGAGTGTCTCGGGGCGGAATCGATGATGGAAGGCCTGGCGCTCCAGAAAGTCCAGGCCCCGGCGAAGCAGAACCGCGTCGGTATTCTGAAAGGCCACCCGGTGGCCGGTGAAGGCCAGGGCGAGAACCGGCCCCAGAAAAGGGATGAGTCCCAGGAGGATCGCCACCGGCGCGCCCAGCGCGAAATAGACCGCGGTCTTGAGCGACTGGACGATTTCCCAGCTCAGACCCTTGGACCCCATGACTTTCACGCCGGACAACTCTTCCACGGTCTGAGAGAGTCTCTCGAACAGAGGGCCAAGAAGAGCGAAGGCGATGGCCAGGGCGGCGATCCCCCCGGCGAAAAGGCTCCCGGCCCAGAGTCCAGTGAGGACCACGAAGGCGAACCACACCGGAATGGTGCGGAGGCTTTCGCCGAAAAGAGACTGCTGGACCCGGGCCGCCCAGAAAGCGCCCGCAAAGATCCCGATCATGAGCAGAAAGGCGGCCACCAGCAGAGGAGACAGCGCGACCGGCCACAGACGGGGATTGCGCGCAAGGAACATCGCGCCACCGGGAATGTAGGAAACTCCCGCGAGAAAGCGGACGAGCGGGGTCAGGGGTCGTGGGAGCGGCATGGGGAGAGGAAGGCTAGCCGAAGTGTCGATCCCGCGCGATCCCACGTCGGCTACACTCTTTCGAGGAGAGTGAACCCTTTGAGCCTGCCCCGCCACGTTCTCATTGCCCTGACCGCAGTCATCGCCGCCGCCTCGTGGAGCGCTACCACGGACGCCGCCCCCCAAGGCAGCGGCTTCGACCAGAAACTCTTCGGCGAGATGCGCTGGCGCAGCATCGGCCCGCATCGCGGCGGTCGCACCAAAGCCGCGGCGGGGGTCGCGCAGCAGCCGTACACGTTCTATGTGGGCGTGGTCAATGGCGGCGTATGGAAGACCAACGACGCCGGCCGCACCTGGAAACCAATTTTTGACGATCAGCCCACGGGATCCATCGGCTCGGTGGCGGTGGCTCCGTCCGACCCCAACATCGTGTTCGTAGGGAGCGGCGAAGGACTGGCCCGACCCGATCTTTCGGTAGGCGACGGGATCTACCGCTCTGCCGATGCCGGGAAGACCTGGACGCATCTGGGTCTGCGCAACGGCCAGCAGATCCCGAACATCGCCATCGACGCGACGAATCCGGACCGGCTTTTCGTCGCGGTGGCCGGGCATCCTTACGGTCCCAATGAAGAGCGCGGCATTTTCCGGTCGACCGACGGCGGAAAGACCTTCGAGAAGGTCCTCTACAAAGACGAGAACACCGGGGGCGCGGATGTGGACATCGATCCTTCCAACCCGAATACGGTGTACGCGACTCTGTGGGAAGAGCGCCAGGGTCCGTGGGAAAACGCATCGTGGCGCGGCAACGGCGGCGGCATCTTCAAATCCACGGACGGCGGCGCGACCTGGAAGCCGCTGAACAAAGGACTGCCGAGCGGCATCGTGCAGGTCAACCTGGCTATCGCCCCCAGCCAGCCGAATCGCTTGTTCGCCATTGTGGCCACCCCTCCGCCCGATCCGGCAGCCGGTCGCGCCGCCGCCCCCTCTGAATTCCCGGTGATCGGCATCTATCGCTCGGAAGACGGCGGCGACAGTTGGACGCTTTCCACCAAGGACGCTCGCCCCACCGGACGCATCGGCGGCGGCGATCTCGCCGTGCCCATCGTCAATCCCAAGAACCCTGACTCCATCATCATTGCGAGCACGGTCTCCTACAAGTCGAACGATGGCGGGAAGAGCTGGGTTCCCTATAAGGGTGCTCCGGGCGGCGACGATTATCAGAACGGCTGGATCAACCCGAATGACCCCAGCATCGTGCTGCTCGCCAGTGATCAAGGGGCCGTGGTCACCTTGAACGACGGCCAGACCTGGAGTTCCTGGTACAACCAGTCGACCGCGCAGCTTTACCACGTCAATGCCGACAACGCTTTTCCGTATCGCGTCTGCAGCGGTCAGCAGGAGAGCGGGTCGGCCTGCGTGGCCAGCCGGGGCGAGGATGGGCAGGTCACATTCCGCGAGTGGCATCCGGTCGCGGTGGAGGAATACGGGTACGCGGTGCCTGATCCCCTGAACCCCGACGTCATCTACGGAGGCAAGGTGTCGCGCTTCGACCGGCGCACTTCGCAGAATCAGAATGTGAGCCCGGTGGCCGGCGGACGTGGTGGTCCGCCCCCCGCGCCGGGGACACCATCCTACCGCGCGGTGCGTACGCAGCCGGTCGCGTTCTCGCCCGTGGATTCGCGCCTCCTCTTCTTCGCCAACAACTATCTCTGGAAGACCCTCGACGGCGGCATCAACTGGAAGCGAATCAGCGACGATCCCACGCGCAAGACCTACGATCTCCCGAAGGTCATCGGCAAGTACACCGATCCCACCCTTGCCACTCAGCGTGGGGTCATCTACTCGATCGCGCCATCCTATGTGGACGTGAACCGGATCTGGATCGGGACCGATGACGGCATCATTCAGACCACCGCCGATGGCGGCCTCACCTGGAAGGACGTCACCCCTAAAGAACTCGGACCATGGATGAAAGTCTTCAACATGGACGCGGGACACTTCGATCCGCTGACCGCGTACGCGGCGGTGAATACGCTGCGCCTCGACGACATGCGGCCCCACCTTTTCCGCACCCACGACGGCGGAACGACATGGACCGAGATCAACCAGGGCCTCGGGGATGGCGGGCCGACCAGTTCCATCCGCGAAGATCCCAAACGGAAGGGAATGCTCTACGCCGCGACGGAGCGCCGCGTTTACGTGTCGTTCGACGACGGCGATCACTGGCAGTCGCTTCAGATCAACATGGCCCCGTCCTCGGTCCGCGACCTCACCATCAAGGACGACGACCTGATCGCGGCGACCCATGGCCGAGGTTTCTGGATTCTCGACAACGTAACCCCGCTCCGTCAGATGGACGCCAGGGTCGCGGGCGCCGAAGCTCATCTCTTCAAGCCGCAAGCCGCGTACCGTGTGCGATGGAACACGAACACTGATACTCCCCTGCCGCCCGACGAACCCGGCGGGCTGAATCCGCCCGAGGGGGCGATCATCGACTACGTGCTGGGCGCGCCCGCGTCTGGACCGGTCACGCTTGAGATCGTGGGAGCGGACGGCAAGATGGTGCGTCAGTATTCCAGCACTGACTCGTTCACCCGGCCGGATCCCGCAACCAGCTCCCTTCCGCTCTACTGGTTCCGCCCCCCGATGGTGCTCTCGACCGAAGCGGGCATGCACCGCTTCACCTGGGACATGCACTACCAGGCTCTCCCCGCGACGGGAGCCGGCCCGCGCGGCGGCGGTGGCGGCCTGAACCTCCCCATCGCTGCCGTCGGGTTCAATACGGTTCCCGTTCCCACCTTTCCCTGGGTTTCGCCCGGGACGTACACCACGAAGCTGACCGTGAACGGCAAGACGTACTCTCACCCAATTGAGGTGAAGCAAGACCCGCGCGTGAAGACGCCCGCACTGGTGATGCAACAGGTTTACTCGTTGACCAGGGCGACCTATCTAGGCGCTCGTGAAGCCCAGCAGACGGCACAACAGGCTCAGGATCTTCGCGATCAGGTTGCGAAGATTCAGGCGAGCGGCGCGGTGAAGGACGCCCTCACCGCCTTCGATGAGAAGTTGAAGTCCCTCGTCGGCCCCCCCGGCGGCCGTGGAGGCCCGCCAAGTCCGTTCGGTCCCCCGCCCGTCCCTCCGGCAACCCCGGGAGTGCCCGACTCGCTCGTCGACGCGAGCGGCGTCCTGGCCGCCGTGATGAACTCACTCGCCGCCGACGTGCCGCCCACCGCCCTGCAACTCAAGACCATCTCCGACGCTCAAGCGCGAGCGGCCACGGTCATGGCCCGATGGGCCGCGGCCAGGGCCGACCTGGTTGTCCTGAACGGGAAACTGAAACTGGCGGGCCTGCCGCTCCTCGAAGTCGCTCCGGCCTGAACTCGGGTGGCAAGCGTCACTGGGCCGACCGGAGCGATGGGTCAGGTTCCTTCGGTGGTGAACTCGGCCCGTGGCCTGCGCGAAGCGCTCCTCGTGCTGGGATTGGCGGCCGCGGCCCTCACTTCGGCCGTGGTCCCGGCCTACCACGGCCCGGGCCTGTCTGACGAGTTCGTCTACATGCTCGGGGCGCGCAGGTTCGCGGAAACCGGTTCACTCGACGCCATCCTGTACGACTCGATCTCCATCATCAAGAAAGGCTTCCCTCACCAGGATGTTCATTCTCCAGGGTACGTCATCGTGCTCGGCCTGTTCATGCGGATGGTGGGATCCGGTTATTGGAGCGCGGTGGCCCTGAACGGGTTGGCGTACGCTCTTTCGGCGCTGTTGGTCTGGGACATGACGCGCCACTGGGGTTCGTCTCGAACCGCGGTAGTCTCGGCCGCTTGCTTCATGTTTCTGCCCGGCCCGCAAATTTTCGCGTCGTGGGTCATGGCGGAGGTCGTCCTGGGAGTCTGCCTGCTCCTCGCCTTTTGGGTTGCCGCGCGGTGGGGCGACCGGGCGGCGGGCGGCTTCGTTTGCGGAGTGGTCTTTGGCATAGCGATCCTGGTGCGCGAGTCCGCACTCTTCGGCCTTCCCGCCGTAGTGGCGCTCTTGTCTCGATCCAGGCGCTCGGTGGCAGGATTCGCGGTGGGCGCCGCCTTGTTCCTGGGACTGGTGTACGCGCCTCTCAGTCACGCGCGTGCTCCGGGCGGAGCAAACTTCTGGGCGCCCGGCGGGGGCGGCGTCTTCGGGTTCCAGGCGGTCCAGGCGGCATCGGCCGGCCGACCGATGGAAGCCCTTCGCCTCGCTTTCGCCAGGGCCTCGACCAATGGGAGTGAACTCTGGACCGCGAGCATGGATTCAGACAAGGCCGTGCTTGCGCTGTACCTTCTGATCCCACTGTGGTGCTTCTCCGGCTTCTCCAAGCTGGAGCCAATCCGCCGGAGGCTCCTCGTCGGACTCTCGCTGGGCCTCCTGGCCATGGTCACCGTGCTCTTCTTCTTCTACGTCGTGACGCAATGGAGCGGATATAGATATCTGATGGTGTTGCTGCCGCCCTTCTTCACCTTGCTGCCGGAAACGGGGAAGGAAAGGCGAATCAGTCACGCTCGAGCCGGCGTGGCGGCTTTCATCCTCGTGTGCATGCTCGTCACCGTGCGGATGTTCGGTGTTCTTGATCCGTTCAAGAGAACATCCGACCCCGCCAGACTCCGAGTCGACGAGGTCGCTTACGTAGACCATTTCATACGAAAGAGCCCGGGACGAATTGTGTGGCAAAACGGAGTCGGCTACGCACTTCGCCACTACCCCTGCGAAGTCATCACCGGCATCCCGCAGGATGAGGCCACCCTCCGTGCTCTACAAAAAGCCGTCTGGTTCGACTACGTCGTTGTCTCAACCTGGCAGACTCTGTTCGATGGCAGAGAACGGTACGAGCTGGTCAATCGCGCCGACCCGGACCCTTTGCTGAAGATCTACCGACGGCTTCGATGACGCGGCCAGGCGCGCGCCGGTGAAAGCGCCTGACCACGCGCCCCTCAACTATCGCCCGGACATAGACGGGTTGCGGGCGGTCGCGGTCATCGCGGTCATGGGCTTTCATTACTTCCCCGAGCAACTCCCCGGCGGTTTTATCGGCGTGGACGCTTTCTTCGTCATCTCCGGATACCTCATCTCCGGCATCCTCTTGTGGGACCTTCAGAACTCCTCGTCAAGCCTGATCGATTTCTACGCTCGGAGAGCTCGCCGAATCTTTCCCAGTCTGCTGGTGGTCCTGATCGCTACGCTAGCCTTCGGCTGGTTCGTCCTGTTCCCGGCGGAGTACGCGAGGCTCCTGCTTCATGTCGCCGCCGGCTCCCTGTTCGGCTCGAACTTCCTGCTCTGGAGCGAGGCGGGCTATTTCGACGCCACCGCCTACGAAAAGCCCCTGCTTCATCTTTGGTCGCTCGGCATCGAGGAGCAGTTCTATCTGTTCTGGCCGGGCACGCTGGTGTTGATCCACCGTTTCTGGCCAGGGCGCAAAGGCCCCGCGGTGGGCGCCCTCGCGGCCATCTCCTTCGTGACCGGTCTGGGCTGGATGACGAATCATCCCGTGACGGCGTTCTACCTGCCGGTGTCGCGACTGTGGGAACTGCTGGTCGGAGCCTTGCTGGTTCTGCGAGACGAGTCCCTTCAGACTCTGCCCAGGGGAATTCGGAGCGCTTTGTCCTTCGCCGGAGTGTCCCTCCTGCTTGCCGGCTGCGGTTCGCTGAGCTCAGCGGTCGCGTTTCCCGGCTGGCGCGCTCTCATACCGACCGTGGGGGCGGCCCTCGTGATCGCCGCCGGTCCGGAGGCGTGGCCCAACCGGACCCTGCTCAGCAACCGAGTGGCGGTACTCATTGGTCTGGTCAGCTACCCTCTGTATCTCTGGCACTGGCCTCTCCTTGTTCTCGCTCGCTTGCGTTTCAACTCGACGTTCGAAACACCCGGTCGGCTCGCGCTCGTCGCCCTATCCCTGGTCGCGGCCGGAATCACCTATCGAGTGATTGAGCTTCCGCTTCGAAACCGCCCGCTCCGGCCAGTCTCGCTCAAACTCGCCGGGGCTCTGGGCTCACTCGCCCTGCTTTGCCTCGCCCTGGTTCGATCCGAGGCGCGGGTCCCCGCCTTTGGCGCACGAAGCTCGTCCTCCGCGGAGTTTCAAACCTGCGCCTCGCTCTATCGGCTTCCTCCGACCACGCCGCGAACCTACTGTCAGGAAAGCCGGCACGGCCTGAAACCCACGATGATTGTGGTTGGGGACTCGCACGCCATCGCATTGTGGCCGGGGATCGCCGCGGCCCACCCCACCGAGAACGTCGTCCTGATCGGTGGAAGCGGTTGTCCCTTCCTGCGTCAAACCAGGTACTGGCCCATCCCCGACGAGCGTGAGGTTTGCCCCGGCCTGATCGAGGCCGCCTATCGGGCCTTTCCGGATCCGCCTCGCGTCTTTGTCCTGGCGGCAAGGATGACGGTGTACCTGGAGGGAACGAGGTTCGATCCCGTCGAAGGAGACATTCCGATTGCAAACTTCGATTCTCCGGCCTTTCCAGGGCAAAAGGGTTACAGTTTCTTCAAGGCCGCGCCGCGACGCGATCTGGAGTTTCTGACCCGGCGCGGGGACAGGGTGGACCTCCTGCTGCAGGTGCCAGAGTTGGATTTCAATCCGAGAGCCTGTGGAGGACCACTCAGAAGCGGGGTTCTCCCCCCGCCAGCCGACTGCGCGGTGGAACGGCGCCTCGTCGAGGCCCGCCAGTACTGGTACCGTCGGTTCGTAAGGGAGGTCGCGAACGACCTTCGTTCGCCGCGTCTAAGGGTTCTGGACTCCCTGGATAGCCTTTGCGATGGTGACAAGTGTTTCGCGCGACGAGACGACACGCTCCTTTATGCCGACAACAACCACCTCAACGAGGCGGGCGCGTCATGGCTTTGGAGCAAACTCAACCGGCGGTAATTTGGCCGAGCTATCCAATCCGTAAATGGCCCTTCGCGCGAATGCCCCCGTCTATACTTATCGAGAGCAAAGACCATGACCCCCACCAGGCGGACCGTTCTCCACGTTTCAACGGCGTTCCTTGTTGGTTTGGCGTCGTCATCGGACTCCGGGCAGGCGGTGACCGGATCGTCGCAGACCGCCCCCGTCGTTGCGGGACCCGGCCAGAGTCAGGCGGACGACTACACCCGCTACGAACTTCTCGACCCGTCTTCCGCGAGCTTCCGGATTCTCTACGAGGTCACCGCGACCACCCCGGGGGCTCGATACTTCTGGAATCCGATTCGAAAGGGCAGTGTCGCCAGCAATGAGAGCGTCGCCGATCCGGCCAGCGGCCGGCCCCTCAAGTTCACCTTGGTCTCGGGCGCCGAGGCGAAAACGAACGGCCTTGGGGACGCTGAACTCGACACCCGCTACATCCAGATCGAACTCCCCCGCCCCGTTCCGAAGGACGGGGAGACCCGGGTTCTGATCGAGAAGACTTACAAGGATGAGAAGAGCTACTACACCGACCCCAAGACGGGATTCATCGTCTTTGATCGATCCCTTGGCATCAAGCACAACTCCGTGGTCCTACCGGCTGGCTACGAGCTTGTCTCGTGCAGTTATCCCTCGCAGGTCGCCACGGAGCCTGAGGCCGCCACCGCTTCGCAGCCTGGAGGAACAAGACTCCGCGTGAGTTTCATGAACATCGGACCGGACGCGGTCTCGTACGTGGTCAAGGCGCGGAGGACGAAATGAGCCCGATGAATCTCGTCGCGATGCTTCTTGCCGCTCAGGCCGCCGCACCCTCGCCCACGCCCCGGCCCGCGGCGCAGGACCCCGCCTTTTCTGAGCGTGCTCACCAGGACGCTGAGATCGTCTATTTCCTGAAAGCTCCCGAGACCCACTCATTCGAGCTGTATCACGATGTCACCATCGCGGACGTCGGGCGCTCCACTTACATCAACGTAGTGCGGGCGGGCAGCAAGGTCAGCAACCCGAGTGCTCTGTGCCTCGACACCGGTGAAGCGCTCAAGGTGGAAACTTTCCGGGGCGACGAGATCACCAGGGCGAACATCGACATCGGTGAGACGGTGTTGGCTACGAGCGAAGCCGCCGTGGTCCGGTTTCCCGCGGTGGTCGCGGGCACGACCACGCGCATTCGCATTCGCGAGACCTACACCGACCCCGCGCGCTACCGCATCGAAGGCGACCTCCTGGTCTGGGATCGCTCATTCGGCCGGCCGCAAAACGCGATCATCCTCCCCGAGGGCTATGCCCTCGTGGCATCCGCCTTCCCCGCGAAGATCTCGCTGACCGATGACAACCGGATCCGCCTCGACTTCGTGAATCCGCGAAACGACGAGGTGAGGGCGCTGGTGCTGGCGCGGAAGCGGCCATGAAGGAAGTCCTCGCCGTCATCCTGGGCGGCGGTCGCGGCACGCGCCTCTTTCCGCTTACCGCTCACCGGTCGAAGCCCGCGGTGCCGATCGGTGGAAAGTACCGTCTGATCGACATCCCCATCTCGAACTGCCTCAACTCCCACCTCCGGCGAATCATCGTCCTGACCCAGTACCTCTCGGAGAGTCTGAACAAGCACATCGCCCAGACGTATCGTTTCGATCCCTTCACCGAAGCCTTCGTCTCGGTGATCGCGGCCGAGCAGACCGAGGACGAACAGGAGTGGTTTCTGGGGACCGCCGACGCGGTGCGCCGCGCGAATCGGCACATCCGGCACCATGATTTCGACGACGCCCTCATCCTTTCCGGCGATCAGTTGTACCAGATGGACTATCGGAAAATGCGCGAGACCCACCACGGCGCCGAGGCCGACATTACGGTGGCCGTGACCCTGGTCGATGCCGCGGCCGCTCCCGGCTTCGGCATACTGAAGATCGACGCCACCGGCCGGATCATCCATTTCCACGAAAAGCCCCAGCCCGATGAACTCGAGGGCCTGAAGTCCGAACTTCCGGGCGGCGGTCAAGGGTTTCTCGCCTCGATGGGGATCTACATCTTCAAGCGCGGCGCTCTCGAAACCACCCTCGCCTACGACGCCTCCATGGATTTCGGGAAGCACATCATCCCCGGCTCCATCGCTGATCTCAAGGTGCAGTCGCACATCTTCAACGGCTATTGGGAGGACGTGGGGACGATCCGTTCTTACTATGAGGCCAACCTGGGTCTGTGCCAGCCGGTCCCGCATTTCGACTTCTACGACGTGACCATGCCCATTCACACCCGGGCGCGCGCCCTCGCCGCCACCAAGATCGAAGGGTCTCGCATGACCAATGCTCTGGTTTCTGAAGGCTCGATCATCGTGGACGCCGAAATCGAACGGTCCCTCATCGGAATCAGAAGCCGGATCGGCCGGGGCTGCGTGATCAGGAACAGCCTCATTCTCGGCGCCGACTACTACGAGAAGAACACGCCGGATCCGTCGAGCGGTCGGCCCGCCATCGGGATCGGAGACAACTCCGTCGTCGAGAACGCCATCATCGACAAGAACGCCCGCGTGGGTGCGAACGTGCGCCTGACCAACGAGGCCAAGACCGAGCACGCGGATGGATCCTGCTGGCACATACGCGACGGAATCGTGATCGTGCCCAAGGATACGGTGGTCCCGGACGGCACGGTGGTCTGAGCCCCCTCATGGCGAGCTCGGCCACGGACGACCTCCGTGACTGTGTGCGAGAAACACCCCGCCGTCATCCCGAAATTCCCAATTGTTTCAGCTTGGAGCGCGCCAGTCTGGCCTCGGGCCAGCGCGAAGCCGGGCCTCGGGCCACTGAAGCGATCCCTCGGGCGGAGTAGTGGTGGCCCGCAGGGCTGGGCGCCGACGTGGGCTCGCGGCGCGCGGGGACGCCTCCTGCGTCGGCACCGCGTCAACGGAACTTCGGAATGGCGTGCCTCCTTACTCGGCTCGACGGCCGCGAATGACCGTAACGGACGGTGGCGACTCACGTCCGCCGCCCCGGCCGCCAGCGACCCACATCAGCGCCCAGCATTGCTCCATCGTCGCCAAGGAGCGGGGACGGGTGCTGATGTGGGTTGCATGCGTCGGGATTTCGGGCGCGAGTCGCAACCGTCCGTGTGCTGAGTTTGCGCCCGATAAGCCGAGTAAGGAGGCAAACGGTTCCGACGTTCCGCAAACGAGTGCCGACGCACGAGGCGCTCCCGGCGCAGCAACCCACATCAGCGCCCGTCCCCGCGGGCCACCACTACCCGGCCTGATGGCTCGCTTCCGTCCGAATCACGTCCCTTCAGTAGAATGGGCCGCTCCTCTCTCTCGACTGCTCCACTAGACAAAGATGACAGCCATCGCGAAATCTCTGAGCGCACCGGGCCTTCTGGCCAGCACCGTGGCCAGGAAGGTGGTCATGGCGCTCACGGGCGTCATCCTGTGCGGGTTCGTGCTCGTCCACATGACCGGGAATCTCCTGCTCTACCAGGGGCCCGAGGCGCTCAACCACTATGCCGAATTGCTGCAATCCAAGCCGCCCCTGGTGTGGTCCGCGCGGGTGGTCCTGCTGGGCAGCGTTGTGCTCCACGTCTGGGCGGCGGTGACCCTCACCCTCACGAACCTGGCCGCCCGGCCGATCGGCTACCGGAAAAGCGCCTACGAAACCTCCACCTACGCCTCGAGGACCATGCGCTGGGGCGGCCCGGTCCTGCTTCTCTTCATCGTGTATCACCTCCTGCACTTCACCGTGGGTTCCGTGCATCCGGACTTCGTGCGCGGCGACGTCTATCGCAACGTGGTCGTCGGTTTCCGCAACCCGATGGTGGCGGGCTTCTATGTTCTTTCCATGCTGGCCCTCTCTCTCCACCTCTTCCACGGCGTCTCCAGCATGCTTCAGACCCTCGGCCTCTCCCACCCGCGCTACAACTCGCTCCGCTCGGTGATCGGAGCCGGTTTCGCCGCGGTGGTGACCGCGGGCAACCTCTCCTTCCCTCTCTCCGTCTTCTTCGGTCTGGTGCGGTAGGTCATGCATCTCTATTCTCATTCTCCGTCGGGGCCCATCGACAAGAAATGGGAGACCCACCGCTTCGACATGAAGCTGGTCAATCCCGCCAACAAGCGCAAGCACTCCGTCATCGTGGTGGGCACCGGACTCGCCGGCGCTTCGGCGGCCGCCACTCTGGGCGAGCTCGGCTACAAGGTTCTTTCGTTCTGCTACCAGGACTCGCCTCGGCGCGCTCATTCCATCGCGGCCCAGGGCGGCATCAACGCCGCGAAGAATTACCAGAACGATGGCGACAGCGTCTTTCGCCTCTTCTATGACACGGTGAAGGGCGGCGACTTCCGCGCTCGCGAATCGAACGTTCATCGCCTGGCCGAGATTTCGGTCAAGATCATCGACCAGTGCGTGGCCCAGGGCGTGCCCTTCGCCCGCGAATACGGCGGCCTTCTCGGCAACCGGTCGTTCGGAGGGGCCCAGGTTTCCCGCACCTTCTACGCCCGCGGCCAGACCGGACAGCAGTTGCTGATCGGCGCCTACCAGGCCCTCGAGCGGCAGGTCGCGGCCGGGACGGTCAAGACCTTCTCGCGCCACGAGATGCTGGAACTGGTGGTGATCGAGGGCGTGGCCCGCGGCATCGTCACCCGCGACATGGTCACGGGAAAGATCGAGTCGTGGGCGGCCGACGCGGTTGTCCTCGCCACCGGCGGCTACGGCAATGTCTTCTACCTCTCGACCAACGCCAAGGGCTGCAACACCACCGCCATCTGGCGCGCGTACAAGAAGGGCGCCCTCTTCGCGAATCCCTGCTACACCCAGATCCATCCCACCTGCATCCCGGTGAGCGGCGATCATCAGAGCAAACTCACCCTGATGTCCGAGTCGCTCCGCAACGACGGTCGCGTCTGGGTGCCGCTCAAGAAGGGCGATAAGCGGTCACCCGACCGGATTCCCGAGGCCGAGCGCGACTACTATCTCGAAAGGAAATACCCGAGCTACGGCAACCTGGCTCCGCGCGATATCGCGTCCCGCGCGGCCAAACAGGTGTGCGATGAAGGGCGGGGAGTGGGCGAGACCGGTTTCGGGGTCTACCTCGACTTCGCCGAGTCGATCTCGCGCCTGTCCGAAGCCAAGGTCGCGGAGAAGTACGGCAACCTGTTCGAGATGTACGAGCGCATCACCGGCGAGAACCCCTACAAGGTTCCCATGCGCATCTACCCGGCCATCCACTACACCATGGGCGGCCTCTGGGTTGACTACAACCTTCAGAGCACGATCCCCGGACTTCACGTCATCGGCGAAGCCAACTTCTCCGACCACGGCGCCAATCGTCTGGGCGCCTCCGCCCTCATGCAAGGCCTCGCCGACGGTTACTTCATCCTCCCCTACACCATCGGCCACTACCTCGCGAGCGCGAAGCCTGGCCGGGTCGGAACCGACCATCCCGAGTTCAAGGAAGCCGAGGCGTTGGTCGCGGCGCGGAACCAGAGGTTCCTCGACCTCAAGGGCAAGCGGACGGTCGATTCGTTCCACAAGGAGCTGGGCAAGATCATGTGGGAAGAGTGCGGCATGGCCCGCAACGAAGCCGGCCTGACCCGGGCGCTCGAGCTGATCCCCGCGTTGCGCGAGGAGTTCCACCAGAACCTCAATGTCGTCGGAAGCTCCGAGGAGATGAACCAGTCGCTGGAAAAGGCCGGTCGGGTGGCCGACTTCCTGGAACTGGGCGAACTGATGTGCCGTGACGCCCTGCAGCGCCGCGAATCCTGCGGCGGACATTTCCGCGAGGAGTTCCAGGACGAGGGCGAGGCCCGGCGCGACGACGCGAACTTCGCCCACGTGGCCGCGTGGGAATACGTGGCCGACGATCAGGCTCCAAAGCGAAACATCGAACCCTTGAGCTTCGAATACGTCCATCTTCAAACCCGGAGCTACAAGTGAAGCTCAAGCTCAACGTCTGGCGGCAGAAGAACGGCGCGACACCGGGGTCGTTTGCCACTTACGACGCGAACGACGTGTCGAAGGACATGTCGTTCCTCGAGATGCTCGACGTCCTCAACGAGGACCTCATGGGGAAGGGCCAGGACCCCATCGCCTTCGACCACGACTGCCGCGAGGGCATCTGCGGTTCGTGCAGCATGGTGATCAACGGACGGCCGCATGGGCCGCAGAAGAACACCACGGCCTGCCAGCTTCACATGCGCCAGTTCAAGGATGGCGACGAAATCACCATCGAGCCATGGCGGGCGAAGGCGTTTCCGGTAATCAAGGACCTGGCGGTCGACCGCGGCGCCTTCGACCGGATCATTCAGGCCGGCGGTTTTATCTCCGTCGCCACCGGCAACGCGCCCGACGGCAACGCGATTGCGATCGCCAAGGAGAGCGCGGACCGGGCCTTTGACGCGGCCGCCTGCATCGGCTGCGGCGCGTGCGTCGCCGCCTGCCCCAATGCCTCCGCCATGCTCTTCACCTCGGCCAAGGTCGCTCATCTGGCCCTCCTTCCTCAAGGCCAGCCCGAGCGTATGGAGCGGGTGCGCAAGATGGTGGCGGCCATGGACGCCGAGGATTTCGGCGGCTGCACGAACCACGGCGAGTGCGAGGCCGCCTGCCCGAAAGGGATTTCGCTTGAGAACATCGCGCTCATGAACCGCGACTTCGTGAAAGCGACGCTTGGAAAGCGACCGGAGCGGGCCGTTTCCGGAGACTAGCCCTCCGGGCCGCCCCTGGTGGCCCGTCCGGGCGGCGGTCTACGGACTGCTGCTCGTTGCATTCACAGCGCCGGTCTGCCTCGATCCCGGCTCACGGAGTTTCGCCCCGGGCCCGGACACCCGGCTGTACCTCTGGACGCTCGGGTGGGATCTTCATGCCCTGAAGACCGACCCGTTTCACATCTTCGACGCGAACATCTTCTTTCCCGAGAAGCAGACGCTCGCTTATTCGGAACACCTGATTGGCGCCGCGCTGCTTGCCCTTCCCCTCTCGCTCTTCACGGCAAATCTTGACCTGATCCTGAACTTCGCCCTGCTTCTGGCGACCTTCCTCACCGCCCTCGGATGCGACCGGCTGGCGCGGGAATGCGGGGCCTCACCGAAAGGCGCGGTGCTGGCTGGCATCGTGGGGGGCTTCGCCGGGCCGAGGCTCACGCGTCTGACCCAGGCCCATCTGGCGACATTGCACTTCGTGCCCTGGGCGCTCGCCTTCGCGATCCGGTATCTGCGCGAAGGGAGGCGTCGCGATCTGCTCGCGACCCTGGCTCTGTTCACCTTGCAGGCGATGACCAGCGGGCACGGCGGGCTGTTCCTCGCTCTGGCCCTGGCCATCTTTCTTGGCGGCGCGCTGGGCTCGCGGAGGCTGGCGCCCCTGAAGGCGATCCGCGATTGCGGCGTCGCGGGCCTCCTGCTTCTGCTCGTCAATGTTCCCCTCGTGATCCCGTACTACCAGGTCCGCGGCCGGGTCGGTCTCACCCGTGGCATCGAGGACGCTTCGGGCTACGCGCCTTCGGTGGGCAGCTGGCTTCAATCGCCCACGCGCACGCAGACGCTTCTCACCTCGAGCCTCCACCTGCTGCGACCGAGTATCGAGTCGGCGAACGCTGCGCTCTTTCCGGGGTTCGTCTTCCTGGGTCTCGCGGCCTGCGGGTGCCTGGGCCTGGTTCGATATCGTGAGGCTCGCACTATGGCCGCTGTCAGCATGGCGGTGCTTGCCTTCCTCACTTTCTGGCTCGCCCTCGGCCCTTCTTTCGGCCTCTATCGACTGGTCTACGCGATCATCCCGGGCTTCGACCTCATCCGCGTACCCTCGCGCTTCTTCCTGGTCACTCTGACCTCACTCTCAACTCTCGCGGCGCTAGGCCTCGATCGCATTCGTCGTCCTGCGCTCGCCTGGGCGTTCATTCTCCTGGCCACGATCGAATGCATCCCGGTGGCCTGGGATGCCCCCCACGATCCAATCGTCACCCCTCCCATCGACGCATGGCTCGCGACTCAACCCCGGCCATTTCGTGTCGTCGAGGTGCCCATTCCTCTTCCGGACAACTCCGTGCGCCAGGCCCGATTTCACTCCGAGTTCATGATCCACGGCGCCTCCCACTGGCAGCCCATGGTGAACGGCTACAGCAGCCTCGTTCCACCATTCCACCTGAGGCTCTACGCGGAGCTGCACGAGTTCCCCACCGAATCGGGCCTCGCGGAGTTGGAGCGGATGGGCGTCAACTACATCATCGTCCACACCGACATGTACCAGCCGGAACGCTGGGCCGAGAAGGAACGCGATCTCGCGAAGTTCGCCGGCCGCATCCACCTCATGCGAGTCGAAGGCGAGGGTCGGGCCTACCAGCTAACCACTACCCCGCCTCAGTAACCCCTCGTCATTGCGAAGGCCGCTCTCCGTTGGCATGGCCTGAAGCAATCTCTCGAACCCCGGAGAGACTGCTTCGTCGTCTCCCTTCCGCTGTACGCCTCGCAGTGACGAAAAGTGCCTGAAATGTGGCACACTCGCACGGGTTTCTCAGCAGGAGGCCATCGGAGGGCGATCCGACGAAGCAACCCCTTCCAGCCACTGCAAAGCCCGGGAGTGGTAGGCAGGGGGTTGCTTCGGGCCGGTGCAGACGGAATGGACCGACTCGCAATGACGAGAGGTCGGGCGGGGCTGGGTAGTGGCTAGCTGCTAGCCGAGCAAATGCTTCACGCCCTCGCGTTCTTCGTTGAGTTCGTTCAGGGTGAGGGTCATGCGCTCGCGGGAGAAGGCGTCGATTTCGAGTCCGGTCACGAGGGTGATCTTGCCGTCCTTGGTGGTGCAGGGAAACCCGTAAACCGTGCCCGGCGGGATCTCGTAGCTGCCGTCCGACGGCAACCCCATGGTCACCCATTCGCCGTTCGAGCCTAGGACCCAGTCGTGCACGTGGGCGATCGCCGCGTTCGCGGCCGAGGCCGCGGAGGACAAACCGCGCGCTTCGATGATCGCGGCGCCTCGCTTGGCCACGGTGGGGATGAACGCGTCCTTGTTCCAGCCCTCGTCGCCGATGGTGTCCTTGACCGACGACCCGTCGATGGTGGCGAAGCGATAATCGGGATACTGGGTGGCCGAGTGGTTGCCCCACACCACCATCCGCTTGATCGACGCCACGGACTTGCCGGTCTTGGCCGCGATCTGCGAGAGAGCGCGGTTGTGATCCAGCCTCAGCATGGCGGTGAAGCACGAGGGAGACAGGCCGGGGGCGGACTTCATCGCGATATATGCGTTGGTGTTCGCGGGGTTCCCCACCACGAGCACCTTCACCGACCGCTTGGCCACCGCGTCCAGGGCCCTGCCCTGCACGGTGAAGATCGCGGCATTGGCGGCCAGAAGCTCGCCTCGCTCCATGCCCTTGCTACGAGGCCGCGCGCCTACGAGCAGGGCAATGTCCACATCCTTGAACGCGACGCCCGGATCGTCGGTCTGGACGATGCCGGCGAGAAGCGGAAACGCGCAGTCGTCGAGCTCCATGGCCACGCCCTTGAGCGCGCCCAGAGCGGGCGTGATTTCGAGGAGTTGCAGGATGACCGGCTGATCCTTGCCCAGCATGTCGCCCGCGGCGATACGGAAGAGAAGGCTGTAGCCGATCTGGCCGGCTGCCCCGGTAACAGCAACGCGAACGGGAGTTTTGCTCATGGTGGTGATTCTTTCGTTTTTTCAGTTCTGGATGACAGCTCCGGGCGGGATTTCTGAGTGGCTCCGCTGCGCGGACCCACGCCAGAGCAAAGTCGCTGTCGCTCGTCTGTCACTTCAGCTCAGTTGGGACTATAGGTTGCTGATGATCGCGTCGGCGAAGCCCGAGCACTTCACTTCGGTCGGGTTTTCCATCATGCGCGCGAAGTCGTAGGTGACGCGCTTCTGGTCGATCGATTTTTCGATGCCGGCTTCGATGGCGTCCGCCGCCTCCACCCAGCCCAGGTAGCGAAGCATCATGCAGCCGGACAGGATGACCGAGCCCGGATTCACCTTGTCGAGGTCGGCGTACTTCGGCGCGGTGCCGTGGGTGGCCTCGAAAATCGCGTGGCCGGTCTCGTAGTTGATGTTCCCGCCTGGTGCTATGCCAATCCCGCCCACCTGGGCGGCGAGGGCGTCGGAGAGATAGTCGCCGTTCAGGTTGGGAGTGGCGATGACCTCGAACTCCTTCGGGCGCGTGAGCACCTGTTGGAGGGTGATGTCGGCGATCGAGTCCTTGATGAGGATCTTGGACTTCCACTGGCCGTCGCCGTGGGTGGGGACGAGGGCGAGGGCGGTCTTCACCTCGGCTACGAGTTCGCCCTGCTGGGTCGGGGTCATCATGGCGTAGCCCGGATCGATCATCTTCGCGTTCTCTTCCGGGGTGAGTTTCGGGTTCTTCTCGACGTTGCCCAGGACCCAGGACTCGCGCTCGGTGACGACCTGCGAGCGGAATTCGCGGGTGGCGAGACCGTAGCCCCAGTCGCGGAACGCGCCCTCGGTGAACTTCATGATGTTGCCCTTGTGGACCATATTCACGCTCTTCCGCTTGAACTGGATGGCGTACTTGATGGCGGCGCGAACGAGGCGCTCGGTGCCCTCGCGGGAGATGACCTTGATGCCGACGCCGGAGCTTTCGGGGAAGCGGATCTTCTTCACCTTCATCTCGGTCTGCAGCCACGCAATCACTTTTTTCACTTCGGGGGTGCCCTCGGCCCACTCGATGCCGGCGTAGATGTCTTCGGTGTTCTCCCGGAAGATCACCATGTCGACATCCTGCGGCTTCTTCACCGGGGTCGGGACGCCCTTGAAGTAACGGACGGGGCGAAGGCAGGTATAGAGGTCCAGCTCCTGACGAAGCGCCACGTTGAGCGACCGGATACCCCCGCCAATCGGCGTGGTCAGCGGGCCTTTGATTCCCACCAGGTACTGACGGAAGTCGGTCAGGGTCGCGGCGGGCATCCATTCCTTGGTGGCGTTGAACGCCTTCTCGCCGGCCAGGACCTCATGCCAGTGGATCTTCCGCTTGCCTCCGTAGCACTTCGCGACCGCGGCGTCGAAAACGCGAACCGAAGCACGCCAGATGTCGCGCCCGGTGCCGTCGCCCTCGACGAAGGGGATGATCGGATCGTCGGGAACGTTCAGGACGCCGTTTGCGATGGTGATCTTGGAGCCGGTCGACATGGATGCCTTGTTCTTCCTTGGATGGGGCGGCCGAGAGAGGCGGGCCGGCGCCTGCGTTGGCGTTTCGTGTAGAGGGAGATTTTAGCCGAGGGGAGGGTATCCATGGCGCTAGTGCAAATGACCCATTTCCGCAGGGCCGTGGAGGAACGCGGGGCAGGCGAAACCTCCGAAAGGACCCCGACATCAAAACGCCATGAAATCCCTTCCATCCTCGCCCAAAACGGCTGTCACTGCGATTCTGGCCATCCTGATCCTGGCCCAGGGCTGCGGAGGAGGCGGCGTTTCAACTCCGGCTGGCCCGGCGACTCAGGTGGCGGCTCAGCCAACCCCGACACCAACTCCCTTGCCAACCCCGACACCAACTCCCTTGCCAACCCCAACCCCTGCGCCTTCGCCCTCGCCGACCTCCCCCCCGAGCGTTGAGGTCAAGGACGACGGAACCCTCTGGGAAGTGATTTCCAGGGTCGACCCCTTCACCGGCTATCGCCCATTCCCAGGCGTCGAGGAGATTGCCAGCGGGCGCCTGGATGGCTCCGAGGCTCACCCGCGCGTCAGAGTCACCATGAATGCGACGGCATTTCGCGTGCTCGAGAACGGGAAGCTCCCCACCGGGAGGCGATTCCCCAACGGTTCGATCATCTTCAAAGAGGTGGTGGGTCAGGGTGTCTACGCGGTCATGCGGAGAGAGGAGGGCGGCCCGATCTCGGGTTCCGGGTGGGCATGGGCGGAGTTCCGGACCAACGGCTCCGTGGTCTACTCCACGTCGGCGCGCGGAGGCGCGTGCATCGGCTGTCATTCCCGGCAAAAGGGTCCACAAAACGATCTGGTGCGCACGTTCGAACGGCAGCCCTGAAGGGGCCGCCCCCTTCCTTCGGTGAGTTTGCCGGCGCGCAGAACGGCGTTACCCGAGGGTGATCGCTCTCGCCTCCCGGACGCCTGCGATCTTCCGCAAGGCGTCGAGAACCGCTTTCGGCACATCGGCGTCGACTTCAATGAGCATGACCGCGCGGCCGCCGGCGACCTTGCGGCCCAGGTTCATCTGCGCGATATTGACGCCGTTTTCCCCAAGCTTCGTGCCGATCCGTCCGACCACTCCCGGAGTGTCGTCGTTCTGGATGGCGAGAATGTGTCCGTGGAGCACGGCGTCGACAGGAATGCCGTCGATTTCCACGAGCCGGAGCTGGCCTTCGCCGAACAGCGTTCCCGCCACCCCGAGCTCGGTTTCCGAGGTGGTGATTCGCACTCCCATCAGGTTCGGGTGGCGCATGGTCGACGAAGACGCCGCCTGAGCGACCTCCACACCGCGCGACTCGGCGCGTGACATCGCGTTCACGAAGGTGATCTCCGGATCGGCGATTCGGAGCGCGCCCGCGACCGTGGCCTGCAGGATCGGCTGGGCCTGGAGGTCCTTGAAAGTGCCGTACAGGGTCATCTCCACCTTGCGGACCTCGCCCGGCGCCACCTGGGCGAGAAACGAGCCCAGGCGCTCGCCCAGGTCGATCGCCGGCTTGATCTGGTCGTAGGCCTCGCCGGAGAGATGGAAGAAGTTCACCGCCTGCTGAATGACCCCGTCTTTCAGGAAGTCGCGGACCTGGTACGCGATGTCCGTGCCGACGCGATCCTGGGCCTCGACAGTCTGCGCGCCGATGTGCGGGGTGGCCACCACCTTGGGGTGCTGGGCGATCTTCCAGTCGACCGGCGGCTCCTTGGCGTGGACATCGAGGCCGCAACCCGCGACCCGGCCGCTTTCGAGGGCCGCGAAGAGAGCGTCCTCGTCGATCAGCTCGCCGCGGGCCGCGTTGATGATGCGCACGCCGGGCTTGATCTTCGCGAAGGCGTCTTTCCCGAGCATGTGCCTGGTATCGGGCGTCATCACGGTGTGCAGGGTGATGTAGTCGCAGCCCAGAAGGATCTGGTCGAAGGTCACGGCCTTTACCCCCACCCGCTCGGCCACCTGTCCCGACACGAAGGGATCGAACGCCCACACCTCCATCCCGAACGCCTTGCAGCGCGCGGCCACTTCGCGGCCGATGCGGCCGAAGCCGACGATGCCGATGCGCTTGCCCGAGATCTCCGCACCGCCCGCGAAAGCCTTGCGGTCCCAAGTCCCGGCCTTCAAGGACGCGTCGGCCGCGGTGATGTTCCGTGACGTGGCGAGGATGAGCGCCATAGTCAGTTCGCAGGTCGACACGAGATTACCGCCCGGCGAGTTCATGACGAAGATTCCCGCGCGGGTCGCCGCTTCCACATCCACGTTGTCGACGCCAACGCCGGGTCGGCCGATCACGCGAAGCTTCTTCGCCGCCGCCACCACTTCGGCGGTGAACTTCGTGCCGCTGCGGATAGTGACCGCGTCGTAGTCGCCGATGATCTTTGCGAGTTCGGCGGGCGGCATGGCCTTCTTCTGGTCGAGGGTCCAGCCCTCGGCGTCGAGGACGGCCTGGCCCCGGTCGGTCATGCCTTCGAGGATGAGGAGTTTGTAGGTCATGGCTTTGTGGACTCAGGCTCTTTTGAGGTATTCCGCGTTCGCCGCGGCGATGCCCGAACCCGGAGTGAACTTGTGACCGACTCGATGCAGAGCGATCTCCAGCGTGCCGATGAGGCCGAGAATGTCCGTCACATCGTAGTAGCCCAGGTGAGCCACCCGCATGATCTGTCCCTTGAGCTTGCCCTGACCGCCCGCCACTTCGCTCTTGAACTCGCCCTTGAGTATCTTTGTGATCTTGCCGATCTCGATCCCGGCCGGAGCCTTGAGCGCGGTGAGCGCATCGCCGTAGTCGTTGGGAGCGAGGAGCGGGAGCCCGAGGGCATGAGCGGCGCCCCGGGTCATCGCGGCGAGCGTCCCGGCGTTCTTCACCAGCACATCGACACCGCCCGCGGCTTCAAGATCCTTGAGCACGGCGTCGAGGGCCACCACGAGTGAGATGGGCGGCGTCCAAGCCGATTCGAAGTTGACCTGGTTCTTCCGCTCCCGAAGCAGATCGAAGTAGAACTTCGGCGATTTTGTGGTCTGAATTCGCTGCCACGCCTTTTCGTTGACGCTCACGAACGCCATTCCCGGAGGAAGAGCCAGGGCCTTCTGGGAGCCGACGATGACGACATCGACGCCCCACTCTTCAGTGTGAAGGGGCATGGCGCCGGCGCCGGAGATCGCATCGACCACCAGGATGACGTCGGCGCGGTCCTTCACCACCGAGGCGATGGCCTGGATGTCGTGCTTCACGCCGGTCGACGACTCGTTGTGCTGCACGAACACGCCGCGAATCTTCGGATTGGCGTCAAGCGCCGCCTTCACCGCCTCGGGCTTCACCGCGGTGCCCCACTCGGCCTCGAGGATCTGGACGTCCATGCCGTGGCCCTTGCCGATATTCGCCCACCGCTCGCCGAAGTTGCCGGCCACGAGGGCCAGCATCGTGTCGCCCGTTGAAAGCGTATTCACCAGCGCCGCTTCCATGCCGCCGCTGCCCGAGCAGGAGAGAATGAGCACGTCCTGCGACGTCTTGAAGAAGCGCTGGAGTCCTTCGCGCGCGCCCTTGAAGATGGCGCGGAACTCATCGGTGCGGTGATGAGGGATGTTCTTGCCCATGGCCTGAAGAACGACCGGGGAAAGAGGAGTGGGGCCGGGGGTGAACAGTCGGGTCTTGGGAATCATGGAAGGCGCATTCTCTCGCGGACGGGCGTCGGCGAGGAATTTTTGGGCGCCGCTCGGTACGAATACCCGGGGGCGAGGTCCGGTAAGGTCGCGGCATGCCCGCCTTGCGACGCGCGTTGCTCTTCCGAATCGGGGCTTTGGGCGATGTGCTTCTCACCCGACGCTTGACGTACTCGCTGTTTCTCGCCGGCCTTCGCTCGACTCTATTCGCTCCGGCCCGTCACGCCTCCCTTCTGCTTGCTGACCCATGGATCGAGGGTTTGGTCGACGCCGAAAGCCCGCACTTCGCGGGGGTTTTTGGGGGGAAATGGCCGGACGGCCACGGGTATTTCGAAGTTGCGGCCGTGATTTCTCTGTCCGCAGATCTGGCCCGGGCTGCGCACGGTGCCGCGACGTCGGTGGTTCAGATTCCGCCCGGCCCATGGCGAGACGATCTACCCATGGCGCAACAGTGGGCCAACACGATGAGCGGCCTCTGCGCGCCATTCGCGGGAAGCCTTCCCCCTCTTCCAACCGAACCGCATCAAGCGCTGATCCGGGGCGCGACCCTCATTCATCCAGGAAGCGGTTCACCGGAGAAGAACTGGCCCGTCCAGCGTTTCGTCGAACTGAACCGGTCGTTGAAGAGCCGGGGCCACCACGTGGTCTGGGTTCGTGGACCCGCCGAAGCGGACATGCCCGCCGAGGTCTCCGGCGTCGAGGTCCTCAATCGGCCATCCCTGGAGGCATTGGGAGCAACCCTGGCTCAGTCGAGGCTCTACATCGGAAACGACTCGGGGGTGTCTCATCTTGCCGCGGCGGTCGGCGCTCCCACCGTGGTGATCTACGGACCCACCAGCGATGTCGTGTGGCGGCCGGATGGGCCTTGCCTTGAGACCGTCCGCTCGCCCTCCGGTGCGCTCGGCGCCCTTCCGGTGGAAGATGTCCTAGCCGCCATCGAGGACTTGGCTAGACTCTGACCTTCCCGCGGGCGACCGCGCCTGTGTCAACTCCACGAACCGATGATCCCTCTCCGAAGCACGGCCGCTTGTCTCCTCCTGCTTGGCCTGACCACGCGAAGCTCCGGTGCTCAAGAAGTGAACGGCAGCCGGGTGCGCTACGAGATGACCCGGGCCACGGTCCTGTTCGAGACCGGTGCGTTCTCTGCAGAGGAGATGGGCCGCTTCGCCTTGCTGGCCGATCGTGGAATTGCCGACATAGACACCCTGCTCAATCACACCGGGCCGGGAATGAAGCAGGGTCCACACATCACGTTCGTCGTGCGCGACGAAATCCAGATGTCGCGCTCCTTTCGACGGACGGTGATGCTCTCCGCGGACCGGGTGCGACGTCAGGCCGCACCGTACCTTCACGAAACCACTCATGTGCTCGTGCCCATGAGCGAGGATTGCCTGTGGCTGTCCGAGGGCTTCGCGTCCTACGTACAAAGCCATGTGGCCGAGCAGATCGGCGGATACGACGGGTACGTGTTCAGCTGGGGCGGAAATCGGAACATCGACCGACTGGCCCGACGCACTCTGAACTCAGACCTCGGCCGCGCGGCCCTGCCCTACGTCGGAGGGGCCGGAGAGCCCGAGAACCTTTTGGAAAAGCGGCAAGAAGTCGCCCAGCCTCTTTACGTTCTGGCTCACTCGATGGTGAAGTTCATGGTGGATCACACCGAACTCGGCAGGGTCAAGGCGCTGGTTCAGGCCACGGACATCGCGGGCTCGTCGGAGCGGATCACCGGACGGACCATCGAAGTGTGGAAGGCCGATTGGCTGGCCATGCTCGCCGCACCCAGGGCCGAGCTCACAACCGCCCGTTAGCACGAGGGGGCTGCCTCACTACGCGGTCGGTCTAATCGCCTGCGCTGCGAGCGGCTGGATGGGTCCCATCTTCTCCGGGAACCTGGGAATGATCTTCGCGTAGGCCTTTTGAAACAACCCGAAGTCCTGTTCGATGTTGCCGGTAGGGTAGATGACGTCGTCCAGGAAGCCCCCCGTCTTCGTCCCGTAGTCGATGAAGGCGCAGGCGATGGGGACCTTCGCCTCAACGGCGATCCAGTAGAAACCGGTTTTCCACCCGCCGGTGAGCTTGCGTGTGCCTTCCGGGGCCACGCCGAGCAGGAAGGCGTCACTCGACTTGAACCACTCGGCCGCCTGCTGCACCGTGTTCTGGCGCTGTGAGCGGATGACGGGAACTGCTCCTAGACCCTTCATCAGCCAGCCGAGCAGCCCCTTGAACATCTGGTGCTTGCCCAGGAACCGAAGTTCAAGGCCCAGGAGAGATGCACAGCCGAGCATCCAGAAGCCGTCCCAGTACGAGGTGTGGGGGGCGCAGATCAACACGTACTTCGGGGTGTCGCGAGGCGGCGCGCCCACCGCTCTCCAGCCGGTGAGAGCGAAGACGAGTCTGGACAAACCCCGGATGAAGACGGTCTGCACCAACGGATTCCCGGGGGGGCGCTTGGTGTTCATCGAACGAAGAGGCTCATGGGATCTCGCAGCGGTCGTCCCCGTCAGCACCTGATTCCGGCGGCTTACGCTGCCGCTGCCGCGATCTGCGCGAAGTGGCCCTCATCGTGCCCAGTCAGGATCTCGACGATGCGCTCAATGCTTATCTCGCCGCGCTTGGGGTGAATCCCCACTCGCTTCCACTGGCTCGCGGGAAGAGTGCGGAGGAGGCGTAGGTTGTCTTCGCGCAAACGGCCGAACTCCTTGAGGGCGGTGCCAAGGTCCTGGGTGTTGTAGCTGTTTTTCGCGGCCATGGCGTCGACATCGAGCATGTAGAACGGGGGTTGGTCGGAGAACGCCGCCTTAACCAGGCGATCGGCCCACAGGCGCTCCACATCACGGAGGTGGCACACCACTTCCATGGCCGACCACTTGTCAGGCGCCGGCTTCTTGCGCAGGACGGCGTCGCCAAGCTTCTTCGTGAGCTCGCCAAGCCTCCTCGGCGCGGCCTCGAGAGTTTCGAAGATCGCGGCCCGCTTCTTGATGCCTTCGATCTGGCCAAGGTGGGCTTCGTCGTTGGCGATCGACTGACGGCGCAGCAAGGCTTCCATCGACAGCGGCCCGGCGGTCTCATGGGTGCCCACGCGGTCCCACTGCGCGCTCTTCACCGACTTGAGGAGCTTGAGGCATTCCTTTCGCAGCTTGACGAAATCGCGCATCAGATCGGGCAGCTTCATGCCGCGGTAGTCGTCGCGCAACGCGATGAGATCGCCGTCAATGTCCGGGAGGGTGGGGTTGTCCTCGGTCAGGATCCGGCGGTAACGGGCGATGTAGGCCTCGCGTTCCATGTCGCGCATATGGGCGACGATTTCGAGAATAGACCATTTCCCGGGGCCCGGAGTCCAGAGGAGCAACTTCCTGGAAACGCCTTTCAGCGCCGCCTTGAGCCGGACCGGCGTCTCGGCGACGATTTTCAATTGGGCAGTGCGATCGAGGTCGGTCACTTTCGAATACTCCGTTGTTTAGGTGAGGCTCAATAACGCCAGCTGGTGACGTCGGCCCCCGCCGGGGCGGTCTTGAGGATACGCGCCACGATCTTCGGCGCGAACATCTGATGGTAGCGCAGACGCGAGTAGGCGTTCGATCGGGTGTGATCGCCGTTCCAGCAATGCTCGTCGCGATCACCGTAGTCGACTTCACCGCCAAAGGGCGGGTTGGTGGTGGACTTCAAGAAGACCTCGGTGAGATAGACCGCGTTGTTGAGGTAATAGTTGTCCATGTCGCCGACGTAGATGTTGACCTTCCCTTCGAGCTTCTTGCCCAGACCCTTGTCCCAGTCGCGCTTCATGATGTAGGTGAGGTCATAGTTGTCGCGCCAGAACCGGGCGACCTCCTTGTCGATCTTGCCGGTAGTCCGATCCCAGATCGGTTTGGGATAGCCGTCGGGACCGACCGGCGAATAGGTCGCGGTCCAGATATCCCACTGCCCGCCCGAACGACCCTTCGAACCGAGGACCGATTCCAGACGGTTCATCTGCTCGACGGTCGCGGAGATGTGGCCGAGATAGTTGCGAAAGCCCGGCCGGGGGACGACTTTCCAGGGGCCCTTCGCCACGTACGCGTTCTCGTCGTCGTAGATGTTGATCGAGGTGAAGGCGCGGAAGTCGATGGGATCGGGGCAGGCGGCGAAGCAGCCGTTGTAGAAGTCGGGATAGAAGATCTGGGCGGCCAGGGATTCCCATCCGCCCGTCGATCCGCCATACATGAATCGCGACCAGGGCGTGCCGAGGCCCCGAAACGTCTTCTCGACGTAGGGAATCAGCTCTTCGTTGATGGCATCCCCATAGGGACCCATGTTCGGCGTGTTCACCGCGTAGGAGTCGTCGTAGTAAGGCGTGGCGTGCTGGATCTCCATGATCAGCATTCGTGGATACGCAGGGCCGGTCCAGTCCTTGTAGAACTGATAAGCCAGCTCCTGCTGGATCCGGTTGTAGCCGGCAAGATGAAAACGATCCGAGTAGTCGGGCTTGAGATCAGGGTCGGGAGGGGTCTCGCGGAAACCGGAGAAGGTGTAGGGAAAATGGCCATGGTAGATGACGAGGGGATAGTGGGCGCCGGCGTGCGAATCGAAACCCTCGGGCAAAAGGACGTTCGCGCCGAGATGCATGTCGCGGCCCCAGAACTTCGACAGCTTCTCGCTCTTGATCCTGAGGTGCTTGATGTATTTCGTGTCCGCGGGTCGCGGTATCTCCGGAATCACTTTGTCGAGGCTGATCGACAAGACGACATCCTTCGTGGGATCGATGGTGACCTTGCGCGGCGTGGAGTAGAAATTGCCCGGAGCCTGGCTCCACTGCTGACCCTCCCCACGGTCCATCGGGAGTTGCACGGTGTGGCCGTCCGCGCGCTTGAAGGTCTCGTACTTGTGGAGGAGGGCCTGGACGTTGTAGGTCCCGGCCGGAACCTGCTTCAGCGACTCGACCGGATAGCCGAGGACATCGCCGCCGAAACTCGCGTTCTGGCCGGGTTTCCACCCCAGGACATCGACGCCGAAGACCTGCTGAGAGTTGAGCGAGGTATCGGAGATTTGAAACCGCGGCTCGGCGCTGTCGTCCTTCGAGAGAAGAAGCAACACCCGACCATCGAAGGGGCCTGCACCCAGGCTCGCCGGGTAGGTAATGTCGGCCCGAAACCCTGGCCCGGTTTCGGGGGAGGCCGCGCCTTGGGTGAAGAGGGCGGCGCTACCGAGCGTGAGCGAGGTCAAGGAAGCGCGGGCGATTGTGGATATTCGTGGCATCAAGGTCTCCATGACGTGATCGAATTTCCGTCCAGCCCGCATTCGTGCGCGCGACGGCTGAATGAGTCTAGACCGTTCCCCGGGCGCGAACCCGCCCTAAACTCCCCGGGTGGTCGACCACGACGAAACCAAGGCGGCGCGGGCGTGGCGGATGATCGCCTCGGCCGCCTGCGCGATCCTCGCGGTGGACCTTGTCCTGATCGTGGTGAGCGGAGGATTGTCAATCCTCACTCCCTCGGTAAGGCCCTCGCCTCTGGCCTTCGCGGTGCGCGAGGCGCTGCTTGCCCTCGCCCTGGTCGCCCGGTTTCGAGTCCTCGCCGGCCCGGAGCGGCGGCTCTCGGCCGGCCAGGTGGTGTTGGCGCTCGCCGTATTCCCCTCGCTCTTCCACCTGCACTTCATCGGGCGGCGGATCACCGGGGACGGTCTGTATTACTACGTCTATACACGGTCCATGATGCGCGACGCGGACCTGGACTTCGCCAATGAGTACTTGCACTACGATCTGCTGAAGCGTGGAGACTTCTCCGTTCCGACCGACACCGGCCATCGGCGGAGCATTTATTCGATCGGGCCCGGGCTCCTGTGGACGCCATTCTTCCTGGCCGCCGATGGTCTTGCCTCCGCCCTTCAGGCTGCCGGCCTCGAGGTGGACACGTCGGGTTACGGACCGTTGCATATCAACGCGGTAGCGCTCGGGTCGTTCGCCTACGGAATCGCCGCGCTCTTTTTGATCCAGGCTTTTCTCCGTCGTCATTTCGGCGACCGCCTCGCGGGCGGAACCGTCCTGTTGCTCTGGTGGGCCTCCTTTTTTCCGTGGTATCTGGCCGAACAGCCATTGACCTCCCACCCGACCTCCGTGCTCCTGGTCGCCGCCTTCTTCCTGCTGCGACAAAACGAAGCGCTTTCGTCTTCGCGAGGCGCCCTCGCCCTGGGCCTGACCCTGGGCCTGGGTATGAGCGTGCGCTGGCAGAACGGCGTGTATCTGCTTCTGCCCGCGATTGACCTTCTCGCCTCGGGGCTCGCTCAGAAGCCTCTGATGGGCCTGGTGAAGCGGAGCCTGATGATCGGCGGCGGCGTCTTGGTGGGCGTCCTGCCTCAGATGCTGGCGTGGAAGGCGATCTACGGCGAGTACATCCTTCCCTATCCGCCGCACGGAGCGGACTTCGTCCGTCTCGATCGGCCCTTCCTTCTCAACACGCTTTTCTCGTCACGACATGGCCTGCTCTCCTGGACGCCGGTGTTCTGGCTGTGCTTCCTGGGCCTGATTCCGCTGACCAGGAAGAGTCCACGACGCTTCGCCGTTCTCTGGGCTCCGGCTCTCATCATGACCTACGTCAACGCGTGCAGCGGCGACTGGTGGTCGGGCGGCGCCTTCTCGAACCGACGTTTCGACAGCCTGCTTCCCGTCTTCGCCCTCGGACTCGCCGCCTCGCTGCAGACCATGAACACCTTCCTGAAGCGCCATCCCTCGGCCGTTCTGGCCGCTCTGGTCCTCGGCGGGGCGGGGTGGAACGTAACCCTGGTTCGCGCCCTCCAGCAGGGTGAAGCGCCGGAAGGTGCTCCGCTGAGTCTGGTCGCGCGGACCCTTGCCTCCACCCGAGCGCTCTCGCACGACATCGGTTTTCCCACCACCTGGCCGGCCAGCTGGATCTTCGCCGCGCGCTACGACACCTCCCCCGGCGCCTTCGACCTGGCCGCGGGGAAGTATCTCTTCTATCGACAGAACAATCTGGATGGCCTCGCCGATCTGGGTGGTGAAGGGGACGAGGCGCTGATCCTCAACGGATTCTCGGGGCCGAAGCAGGACGGACCCATCACCTACCGCAGCGTCGATTCGGAGGCACGGCTCATCGTCTCGCTGGACGTGCCCGAAACCCTCGGGGTCTCCTTCCGGGCTCGCGCGAAAGACGCCTCCCCCGAAACCGTTGAAGTCCTGATCAATGGGAACGCGGTCGGTTCTCTCCGGCCCGAGTCGGCCTGGGGAGAGGCGCAGCTGGAGGCGCCCGAGCGTTTCTGGGAGAGGGGCCCCAACGTCATCACTCTGCGGCCGTCATCGGGCGTACAACTGGACCGCGTGACTTTCCGGCGAGCCGAGCGATGAGCGACCGCACCCCGTTCCTCCGATTTGCGCTCTACGCCGCGGTTCCGGTGATCGCTTCGGGCGGCGCTTCGTGGACCATGGCGCTGGCCATCGGCATTTTCTTCGGCCTGGCCGGGCTCGGACTGGAGACCCGCCTGAGGTCGTCGTTCGACGGCCAGATCGCGTTCTTCGCCACTTTCGCTCTACTGGCGTCGGTCTCGGTGACGGGAGGCCCGGGCGCTCCATCCTCGACTTCCCTGCTTCTTTTCGGGGCGTCGGGTCTCGTCTTCTTCTGGTTCGGCGCCGACCCCGCTCCAGGGGCCGCCAAACTCGGTTTGACCGCAGCCCTCGCCATCGGACCGGCGGTCTATGAGTTCGGCCGAGCGTCGGGGCGCAGCTTCGGTCCGGACAATCTTCTGATCGCCCTCTTCGGTTCTCATGGACTTCTCTATGGAGCGCCTCTTCTGTGGGCTGGGTTCTTTGGCCTGATCGCGCTGCCTCGCCATAAACCGGGACTCGCGCGCCTGGCCCTCGCGGCGATTGCGCCGGGAACGCTCGCGCTCCTGCTGGCGGCGGATCGCATCGAGCCTTCGACCCGGGTCGCGACCTGGCTTCCCTTCCTCCTCCCCGGGGTCGCCCATTGTTTCCAGATAATGCGGACCTTCACCGCGCGTCGACCCGAACGCGCGCTGGCCTTCGCGGGCGCGCTCCTCGTCCTGTGGAACGTGCTCTTCATGGAACAGTACCGTCGCCGCCTTCTCCCGAGCGACGACACCGTGTCCTTCGCCCAGGTGACCTCGAACTCCGCTTCACTGCTTTCGCGTTTCGCGGGCACGCCATTCGCCTGGCCGGCGAACTGGATCTTCGCCCGGCGCTTCAACGCTCCTGCGGATCGCTGGGACGCCATCGCCGGTCGGCGGCTGTTCGCGGACGCGAAGGCCACCACCACCACGATTGAACTCGGCGACGACGCTTCGGTCTTCGCACCAGACGCCCCTTTGCTCCTTGAGGGTTTCGGAGAAAGACGCACCTGCGAGCGGGGCTGGTGTCGCGATCTCGAGGGCGCGGGCCGACTGCTTCTACCGCTGAGGGACTTTGGGGCCGGCGATCTCGTAGTCCGCCTTCGCTCCCGCGGCCGGGGAGCCTTGAAGATGTCCCTCAACGGCGGGGCCACCGCGGTGGCCGAAATGTCGGAGTCGCTTTCCGATCTGGTCCTGCGCGTTCCCGCGAGCCTGGTCGATCCCGGAATCGGGGTGCTTTCTCTCTCGGTGGTCGGGGGGGGAAAGGCGACGATCGATCGCCTTACCCTGGGTCGCGACCCCGCGACCGGGTCAGCCAGATAGCGGCCAGAGTCAGGCCGAGAACAAGGCCAGAAGCAATCCCGCCCACCAGCGACAAACCCGCCCCTATCGAGTGCGGATACGCGATCTTCATGGCCTCGGCCATCCACGGGAACGTCGAGTCTTTGCGGTATGCCTTGGTGGCTTCGAGAGCGGACAGGGTCGCGATGGCCGCCACCGAACAGATCGAACCGAAGAGCGCGGTCCAGCGCATCAAGGCTCCACCATCCATCACAGGAGCGTGATCCCCTTCCGGCACTTCGAATCTCAGTTCACGCTGACTCCACGGAACGAAACGCGAAAGCATCACCATGCCGGGCACGGCCATCAGCACGGTGAGCAGAAAGAAGTTGGTCCAGCCGAGAGCGTCGGCGAGCAGGCCTGACGGCGGCCCCGCGAAGATCCGGGGCAGCGCGAAGAGGCTCGAGAGCAGAGCGTACTGGGTGGCCGAAAAGCGCTTCTCCGTGAGACGCAGCAGCATGACGCCCTGCGCTCCGGTGCCGAGACCGCTGGAGATGTATTCGAAGGTGGTGGCCGTGTAGAGAACCCACGAGACCGGGCCCGACTCTGAAACCCAGGCGTAGCCGACGTTTGAAAAAGCCTGGAGGAAGCCGGTGATCCACAAAGCCCGGCCCAGGCCGAGGGAGGTGGTCATGAGGCCACCGATGACCGTGCCCGCCATGATGCCCACCGTGCCGATGGTGGACGACACGATGCCAACATCCCACAGGTCGAAACCCAGTTCGCGAAAGAACGGTCTCTGAAGAGACTGAGCGAAAGCGTCCGCGAGTTTGAAGAGGACCACGAAGGCCAGGATTTCAATGGCCCGCGGCCGCGACAGTAGACCGAGGAATGGCTCCCACACCGCCTCGCGGAGCGTGGTCGGCGCTTTCTGTTTGACCTCGGGGTCGTCCGCCCAGATCGTGATCAGAAGGCAAGGGAGATAGCAGACGGCGAGAAGGAGGTTCACCGCGGTCCAGCCATACAGGCCCGCGAGCGAGATGGCCATGCCGCCGGAGAGGTTCATGGCCACGCGGTACATGGCGGTGCGCGCCCCCACCGCGAGTCCCTGCTCGTCCTCGTGCAACACCTCGACGGTGTAGGCATCGATGGCGATGTCCTGGGTCGCCGAAATGAGGGCGATGGCGAGACACAAGGACGCGATGACGCCGAACCGCTCGGGATGATCGGAGGCCAGGGTCAAGGCGAGCCCGGTGAGGAAAAGTCCGATCTGCGAAACAAGAACGTAGCCGCGCCTCCGACCGAGAAACGGCAACTCGTAGCGATCCATGAACGGCGACCACAGAAACTTGAAACTCCAGGGCGCCTGGAAAAGAGTCAACAGGCCGACTACCCGGATGTCGACGCCGATGTCCTTCAGCCAGACCGGAATGGCGATCCAGACCAGACCCAGCGGAAGGCCGGATGAAAACATGAGCAGAGTCACCACCGCGAGCCGTTTCGAACGGACCGCGTGCTTCAGGCTCTCCCAGGTGCTCAGCCGATCAGCCATCGGAGCCGAGGATAGCCGCGGCTGCGCCTAAGTTAAGAATGAAAGGAGTGGGCGCGGTCAGGGGGTGGGGGAGGGCGACGGGGAGGGTTCAGGCGAA
The DNA here is from genome assembly GCA_031362685.1 of Vicinamibacteria bacterium. Lineage (GTDB taxonomy): Bacteria > Acidobacteriota > Vicinamibacteria > Fen-336 > JAGNNV01 > JAGNNV01. The sequence goes on from JANLSZ010000052.1 coordinate 34,256, forward strand.
GACTTGACCCGGACGCAGACACAATAGTCGATGTAGATCGCGGGATCATCTCTTCGTTTCTCGATGGCTTTGCGAAGGCTGTCCACGTTGCCCTTCACCTTTTCAAGGGGTTTGTCGTCAACGAGCTGAAGCCTGAGGATGTCCGGAGAAATGAACGTGTAGCGGGCAAAACTCCACTTCCCATTTGCTTTCTCGCCCACCTCGAGGACGTTGAGCAAAGCACCGCCTTTGACGGATGAGCCGTGAACATCAAAGTCGGCCTTTTCCGGCGTTCCGTCGGCAGCGGGACTCTCAAAGGCCCAGTGGGTGGTGGTCTGCGTGCGGCGCTCGATGCGAATGTTCGCCGGCGCATCATCGATGCTCGGCTCCGCGCCCAAACACCGCCAGGTCCCGACCAGCCGAGGGTCCACGGCAACCTGCGGCTTTGGGTCCAACGGAAAATCGAAGTCGTAGCAGCCAGGGAGCGCGAGGCACAAGGCGACCAGAGCGACACGGAGTTTCTTCATAGTTGGCTCCCCATTTCAAACAAGGCCCGCCCCAGCATCGCCACCCCCGCCGCGGCAAGACTGGCCATGATCGCCGGTCGAGTCAGGCGCGACGACGAATCGAGCGCCCAACCGCCGTCGAAACCCACTTCGACGCCAGAGGGGATGTCTTTCGGCGCAGCCAGGATCGCCTGGGTAAGAGGCTCCATGAGCCCGGGCACGGTGGGGTTTGGGGAGGGAACCCCGTCCCGCATCCCCTGAAGGACCGGTGACGCCCCCTTCCAACTCGCCTGCGCCATCATCAGGGCAACGAGCGGAAAGAAGAGAACGGCAAGGGCGCCCCGGTGCAGCGGGGCGGTTCGGCCGTCCTGAATACGCGTGAGGTTGGGAAAGTCGCGGGGCCACTCGATCCCGACTTCATCGCCGATTCGGGGGCGCGAGCCCACAAAATGCGAGTCGCCCGTCTCCTTCCGGCCGCCCCGTTCAAACTCGAAATACACGCGGGAGACGGCTTTCTTCCCTTCCAGCCAGCCACGGTCCTCGGTGTTCACCACCCGGCCTTTCACACTTTCCGCTCCGTTCCAGAACAGGAACGACCGCCAGTCGGTGTTGGGAGCCGTGGCCCAGGCAACAAGGGAGCTCAGGATCACAAAGAGCATCGCTCCTTCGATACGCGCCAGTCTGACGAACCACCCGACCGCCAGGGGAAGTTCCCGAATCGGCGGTGGTAATCGAGCCAGATCCTCGGGTCGCATGACAGGCCTGATGGTAGCCGAAGCACGGCCACTTCGTGGCTCACGCGCCGCATCGAGCTCACAGCCCGTAGCGCAAGATCTTCTGGTGCAACGCCTGCCTCGATATTCCGAGCATGCGCGCGGCTTCGGTCCGCTCGGCGCAACGGGAAAGGGCGGATTTGAGTTGGGCACGCTCGAAGCTGCTCATCGCTTCATGCAGCGAGATCCGGGACTCGGCCTCGGCATCATCGGGCGCGGGCCGCCCCGAGGCCCGGGGTATGGTTTTCGGCCTCCGCCACTCGATCAGGTTCGAGTTCGCTAGGGCGACCGCGCGACGCATCGAGAGTTGCAGTTCCCGCACGTTCCCGGGCCACTCGTAGGCTCGCAGTTCCGCTTCGGAGAGCGGGGACAGGCGCGCGTTTCCCGCACTGGCCTGGGCCACGAAGTAACGAGCCAGGTGCGTGATGTCGGACCCCCGATCGCGAAGCGGGGGAACCTCGACGCAGAAACCCTGAAGGCGTTCAAAGAGGTCCAGGCGGAAGAGTCGTGCCCTCACCAGATCCTCCAGCCGTTGATTCGTGGCGACCACGATCCTCACATCGGTCTTTCTCTCCCGATTGTCGCCGACCCTTCGGTAGGTCCCGACTTCCACAAAGCGAAGCAAACGGACCTGAGAGCGAAGCGAGAGGTCAGCCACTTCGTCGATGAAGAGGGTTCCTCCCCTGGCATCCTCGACCAGGCCGGAGCGATCGGTCTGCGCGCCCGTGAACGAACCGCGCACGTGGCCGAAGATCTCACTCTCGAACAGCTCGTCGGAAGGACTCGCCGCATTGATGGTGATGAACGGGTGGGCGGCGCGGGGAGACATTTCGTGCAGAGCACGCGCGATCTTCTCTTTGCCCGTGCCGGTCTCCCCGTAGATGGAAACGGGAAGATCGTGGGGCGCCGCCCCGCGAACCAGATCCCTCAGGCGACGCACCGGCTCGGAAACCCCGACCAGGCCGGGCAGGAACTCTTCGGTCGATTCCGTCTCTTCTTCCGAGTGGGCCTCACGGCCGCCGGAGTGGATCCCGTGGTTCAAAGCCACGGCGGAGCTCGGTTCGGCTCCGAACACGTCCCTCAGATCCGATCGCACCATGGCGAGGATCCGACGATCGCCGAAAGCCTCGATCAACCCGAGATTGGCCTTGACTGCGTCGCTGTCTGGAGAAGCGCCGACGGCCAGGGCCGCGCCGAGGTGAGCCACGGAGCGCAGGGGCGGGTAGAGACTCCCGTTTCGCGCGGCCCGCTCAAAAGGCCCCGAGGCGCCCGCCCGATCCTTCCTCAGGAGAACGCGCCCCAGGGCGAGATCCGCGAGCCCCTCTGCGACCGGACCCGCATCCTTGATGGCCGAGGCGACCTTGGCTTCGCGGAAGGCGAGAGGCATGTTGGAAACCGAGAGTGCAGCGAGGGACCGGCGAACGTGGGCGCGCGCCAGGCCGCCCGGGTCCCGGGCGTGGCGAAAGAAGGAGAGGGCCGCGGTGGCTCGATCGAGCGCGCCTTCGGCATCCTTTCCGGCGAGCTGCGCATCGGCGAGAAGGAGGTCGATCTCGGCTCGACCCCCGGTGGTCCCAAAGCCGCGACGGGCGATATCGGCCGCGCGTTCGATGGTGGGGAGCGCCTCGTTCGCGTTACCCTGAGCCAGACTCAGGAGTCCGGTTCGGCGTCCCGCGCTGAGGTGCTCATGGGGTGAGAAGGCCCGAGCGAAGAGCCGGCCGGATTGAACGGCGTTCTTCGCGGCCTCCGACCAGTCTCCGGAATGGGCCAGCAGGTCAGCGCGATCCGAGAGGACGGCGGCCAGAGTGCTGGTATCGCGAAGTCCGTTCGAGAGCCGCTGAGCGCGGTCGAGATCGCCCCGGGCGCAGCCCGCGTTCCCGGTTTCCCGGGCCGCGCGGGCCCGCAGCAAGAGGGCCTCAACCAGCTTCGAGCGTTGTCCGGTCGAAACCGCGGCTGAACAGGCGTGGTCTGCGGCCTGGGCGGCGTCGGCCAGTCGGCCGGAGTGCAGCGCTACCTGCCCTCGAAACAGGCTGAGATCGACGCCCCCCGAATCGAGAAGCGCGAACTGCGATTCCACCAGCACCCGGGCCTCACGAAGCCGGCCCAGTCCGAGCAGGGCGCGGATCCTTGAGCCCTCGAGAGAGCGGGTGAGACCCGAACACGGGTCAAGACCCCTAAGCGCCTCGCACGCCCACTCGAGAGCGGCCGCAAAACGACCGAGGCCCAACGCGATCTCCGCGCGAATGGCCAGAAACAACCTCCCGTGCCCGGACAGGAGGCGTCGGTTCTCGACCCGAGCGAGCCGATCCGCCTCGGCGTGGCGACCACGCGCCACCAGGGAACGAAGCGCATAAAGAAGCGGATCGCCGGCTTTTTGGGAGTCTAGGGAGAGAAACATGGTTCGAGGGGGACCTTTCTGCGTGGGAAGGATGGTGACGTTTATGAGGCGACATTCATTAATTGCTGTGTGACGCTTTCCCAAGCGTCACAGGGAAGACGCCGGCCACGGTAAGGTGCCCTCTTTGCAAAATCACCCGGAACCGCCGACAACCCATGATCGTCGCCATCGATGTCACCACTCTGCGGGGCCATATCTCGGGCGTGGGCTACTACACCGCGCGGATCGTGGAACATCTGGCCAAATCCGTAGGAAGGGACGTGTCCGAACTTCTCCTGCTCTCAAATGGTCCGGTCGACCGCCCCCTCCCGCCCGCGGCCCGCCTCGTCAGCGGCCTACGGTTCCCCATTCGTTCGGTGTGGATGCAGTTCCTGCTGCCCCTCTTGTTGCGCCGGCTCCGCCCGGACATCGTCCACTACACGAACTATCTGGCCCCCGCGATTCCCACCGACCCCTACGTGGTTTCCGTCCATGACATGAGCCTGACCCGGACTCCCAAACACCACACCCTCAGAAAGCGATTGCTGACCGCGAGTCTGGTTCCAAGGGTGGCGCGCGGCGCCCGACTCGTCTTGACTCCTTCGCGGGCCACCAGCCGCGACGTCGTGGCCGATCTTCGTATCCGTGAGGACCGTGTGGTGTCCATTCCCTACGCGGCCGCCGAGATGTTCCGGCCCGTGGCCGAACACCCAGGGTACCCGGGGCTCGATCGGCCCTACTTCCTCTTCGTCGGGACCATCGAACCGCGAAAGAACCTGGTCCGGCTCCTCGAGGCCTTCGCGGCCTTCGCGCGCGAAATGCCCGGGGTGAATCTGGTGCTGGCCGGCCAGCGAGGCTGGAAGTGCGAGGAGATCTACGCGCGCGCGGCCCAGGCCGACGTGGCTCATCGAACCATCATCCTCGACTATGTGAGCGAAGAGTCGCTTCCCTCTCTCTATTCGCATGCCCTCGCCTGCGTCTACCCGAGTCTGTTCGAAGGCTTCGGCTTTCCGGTGGTGGAGGCGATGGCTTGCGGGACTCCGGTCCTCACGTCGAACACCACGTCTCTCGCCGAGATTGGAGAGGGCGCTTCTCTGCTCGTCGATCCACTCGATGTCAACGCGATCTCAGATGGTCTACGCTCGCTGGCCCAAAGCCAGGAATTGCGGGACGACCTGCGGGCCCGGGGTCTGGTGCGCGCCGCCTCGTTCTCCTGGGAAGAAACCGGGCGCCAGACCCTCGCGGCCTATCGAAGAGCCCTGGACTGTTAGATTCCCCGTTCGATGCGCGTTCTCACAGCGGGTGAATCTCACGGACCGGCGGTGCTCTGCCTGGTGGAGGGGCTTCCGGCCGGACTGGAAGTGCAGAAAGACCGGATCAACGCGGAACTGGCAAGGCGTCAGCGCGGATACGGCCGCGGCGGCCGGATGAAGATCGAGCAGGACGAGGTGGAGATTCTCACCGGCATCCGGCACGGCCTCACCCTCGGTTCGCCGGTGACCCTGGTGATCCGCAACAAGGACCACGCCAACTGGGCCGACGTGATGTCGCCGAACGTGGTGCCGGAGGCGAATCGAGCCGCCGCGGTCTCGAAGCGCGAACGCACGTCGCCGCGGCCCGGCCATGCCGACCTGGCGGGCGCGCTCAAGTACATGACCAAGGATCTGCGCAACATCATCGAGCGGTCGAGCGCACGGGACACCGCGGCCCGCGTGGCTGCCGGCATGCTCGTGCAGTCCGTTCTGGACGTCTTCGGGGTTGAGGTTCGATCGCACGTGATTCGTATCGAGGAGCAAGCCATCGAACGCGAGGTCGGGTTCGACGAAATGGCGGCGGCCACGCCATCCGACGTTGGGTGTGTGGATGAATCGGTGGCCGGGAAGATGCGCAAAGCGATTGACGCGGCGAAGAAAGATGGCGACACGGTGGGGGGCGAGATCGAAATGGCGGTCCAGGGCCTGCCTCCCGGGATCGGCAGCTTCGCCCAGTGGACCCTGCGGCTCGATGGTCTGCTCGCCCAGGCGCTGATGTCGGTGCCGTCAGTAAAGGCGGTCGCGCTGGGCGCGGGTTTCGACTCGGGACGCAGACGGGGCAGCGCATTCCACGACAAGATCGGCTTCGCGCCCTCCTCGGGGTTCACGCGCCCGTCGAACAACGCCGGAGGGATTGAAGGCGGGGTCTCGAACGGCGAAGAGATTCGGGTCCGGGCCATGGTCAAGCCGATACCAACGCTGATGAATCGCCTGCCCTCGGTGGATCTCAAAACCCTGGAACCCGCCCCCGCCGCCATCGAGAGAAGCGATACCTGCGTGGTTCCCGCCGCCGCCGTGGTCGGCGAGGCGATGGTGAGGATCGTTCTGGCCCAGGCTCTGCTGGAGACCTACGGCGGCGATTCTCGGACCCAACTCCTCGCCCACTTCGAAAAGACTCGCGACCTGCGAGCCGCGACCTTCGGCTTCGGGAAGGACTGAGCCTTGGCTATCCGGCCCATCGTCAAATGGGGTGAAGGCGTTCTGCACGTGCCCGCCGCGCCGGTGCCCGTGGTGAACGACGAGATCCGAGCCCTGCTCGACGACATGCACGAAACCATGATCGCCGCTCCCGGGATCGGCCTCGCCGCGCCTCAGATTGGCGTGGGCCTGCGGGTGATCATCGTCGACCTCTCGGTCGGTGAAGATCCGGCCCAGCTGATCGAGCTCGTAAATCCGGAGTTCATCTCGCGCGAGGGTGAGGTCAAGGAGGAGGAAGGATGCCTTTCCGTCCCGGGGTATGCCGGATTGCCCATCCGCCCGCGTTTCGTTCGCGTGAAAGGCCTCGCGCGGGATGGCTCCGAGCGAGTTCATGAAGGCGAAGGTCTGCTCGCCCGCGCGTTCTGCCACGAGATCGATCACATCGACGGGAAGTTGTTCGTGGATCGCTTGACTCCTCTGAAACGCGATCTGATGGTTCGCAAGTTGCGAAAGCGCGCGAAGGCCAACGACTGGGACGATCAGGAACCTTGAAGATCGTCTTCCTGGGCACCGGGGAGTTCGCGGTGCCCTCGCTTGAGGCCATCCAGCTCGCTGGACATGAAGTTTCGCTGGTGGTCAGCCAGCCGGACCGGCCCCAGGGTCGCGGGCTCGCCCGGCGGCCGACCCCGGTGAAACACGCCGCGGATAAACGCGGACTCACGGTGTTCCAGCCGGAGAAGCTTCGGCTCGAGCCGGATCGGGTCATCGCATCGCAAGCGGACATTCTCGTGGTGGTGGCGTACGGCCAGATCCTGAGAGAGAACATTCTTGAGTGCGCTCCTCGGGGCGCCGTCAACGTTCATGCCTCGCTGCTTCCCAGATACCGAGGTGCGGCCCCCATTCAATGGGCGATCGCAAACGGCGAAACCCGCACCGGGGTCACCACGATGCAACTCGATCGGGGGATGGACACCGGACCGATCCTGCTCCAGCGGGCCTGCGCCATCGACCCGGAAGACACCACCGCGACCCTCGAGCCGAAGCTCGCGGCCATGGGCGCCACCCTTCTCCTCGATACCCTGGAAGAGCTGGCCCGCGGATCGGTGACCGCGCAAGCACAAGACGGGAGAGCGGCGACCAATGCGCCTTTGATCAACAAATCCGATGGAGGGGTCAGCTTCCTGGGAAGCGCCCGCGAAATCGTGAACCGGCTGCGCGGTTTCTCCCCTTGGCCGGGCCTTCAGTTCAGCCATGACGGCCGGTCCATCAAGATTCTGTCCGCCACCGCGTTGACCGCCGCCGCCGGCAGCGCGGACATACCCGGCACCATCATCGGGGTTTCGCAGCAGGGTCTGGACGTGGCCTGTGGCGCCGGCTCGACCCTCCGACTGCAGCGGGTGCAGCCCGAGAGCCGAGGGCCGGTTTCCGCTTTCGACTTCGCCAACGGAGCGAAGCTCCGACCGGGAACGGTGTTTGCAGCCTCCGCCCCGAAAGGCCGGACGACGGGTCCGAGCGCGCCCAAAGACTAAACTTCGGCGCTTCCTTCTTACTTCTCAAATGCTCCGCAAGCTCCTGGTCCTCTCCGTAGCCCTTTGTTGCGGGCTCATCTCGGCCGCGCTGACCCTGCGCATTGTTCGGAACTCCCAGACCACCGCGGTGCCGAACCTTAGTGGTCGAACCCTCGCTGCCGCCACCAACGACGCCGCCCAGCGTCGCCTCCGAGTGAAGGTGTCGGGCCGAAAGAACCATCCAAAGATCGGAGTGGGTCGCGTGATTGAACAAGACCCGCTCCCGGGCACGGCCATCAAGGAGAATCGCTCCCTTCGCGTGGTCCTGAGCCTGGGTCCGAAGAAGACCACGGTCCCCGATGTCCAGGGCCAGGCGTTGCGTAGCGCGCGCCTGCGTCTTGACGGCATGGGCGTGCCCATAAGACGAGTTATCGAAGCGCCCTCCTCGGTTGCCGAGGACACCGTGCTCGTCCAGATCCCGGAGGCCGGGACGGTGGAGAACCTGGGAGAGGGAGTCCTTCTGATCATCTCGAAGAACGGTTCGCTACGCGACTACGTAATGCCGGATCTCATCGGAAAGAGCATCGGTGACATCTCGCTCGCTTTCGAGAGCCGGGGATTCGTGCCGCCTCAGATCCGCTACAAGAGCTATCCTGGCCTGCTTCGCGGAACCATCTTGTCGCAAAGTCCGCTGGCCGGATATCGACTCAATCCGAGAACCGCGGTGATCTTCGAGGTCTCGCAGGGTTCATGACTTCGGTCGATTCCATCTCGAAGGTGCGCGTTCGATTCGCGGAGACCGACAAGTTCGGATACGCGTATCACGGCGCCTACTTCGCCTGGTTCGAGGTCGGCCGAACCGACTGGCTGCGGGCCCGAGGCATGACCTATGTCGCCCTCATGGCCAGAGACCTGCATCTGCCCGTGGTCTCGACGGAGGCGAAGTTCCTTCGCCCCATCGCCTACGACGACGATCTCCGGATCAGAACAACCCTCGTCAGGGCCACCGGGGTGAGACTTGTCTTCGAGTACGAACTGCACCGCGAACACGACCCCCGGATCCTCACCCGCGCTCGAACCGAGCACGCGTCGGTCGACGTCTCCGGTCGGCCCAAGCGCTTTCCCGAAGACGTCCTGAGGCTCTTGAAATGAAACTCGTAGTCACGGGGGCCTGCGGTTTCATCGGCTCGCACCTTTGCGATCGGCTGCTCGAAGCGGGCCATGAGGTCACGGGTATCGACGGCTATGTGCCGTTCTACCCGCGCGAGATCAAGGAGCGGAACGTCGAGCGCGCGAAAGCGTCGCCACGATTCATCCTTCACGACACTCTGATCGAGAAAGCGGACAAGCTCGAGGCCCTGCTGGAAGGCGCGTCCGCCATCTATCACCTGGCCGCTCAGGCCGGTGTGCGTGCATCCTGGGGCGACGACTTCGCGGGCTACGTCGAACACAACGTCCTCGGAACCCAGCGCCTGCTCGAAGCCGCGGTGAAGGCCCGGGTCCCCCGCTTCATCTACGCATCTTCCTCTTCGGTCTACGGCGACGTGAAGGAACTCCCCCTTCGTGAATCGATGACTCTGTCTCCCGTCTCGCCGTACGGCGTCACCAAACTCGCGGCCGAACACCTGGTCCACCTGTACGGCAAGACCAGCGATCTCTCCGTGACCAGCCTGCGCTTCTTCACGGTGTATGGGCCCCGGCAGCGGCCGGACATGGCCTTTCATCGCTTCTTCAAGGCGGTGCGCGACGGCCAGCCCATCACCCTCTATGGCGACGGCGAGCAGACTCGCGATTTCACCTTTATAGCCGATCTCATCGACGTCTTGCAGTGTTCCCTCGTCCAGGGAAAGCCCGGGCTCGTATATAACGTGGGCGGGGGTCAGCGCATCTCGGTGCTCAAGGTGCTGGAGGCCATCACCGCGGTGACCGGGCGAGAAGTGAAGATCGATCGGCAGGAAGGCCAGAAGGGCGACATGCGGGATACTCTTGCCGACACGGCGCTGGCCGCGCGCGATCTTGGATTCATTCCAAAGACCCCGCTGGCCACCGGACTGAAAGCGGAATGGGAATGGATTTGTTCATGAAGAAGAGTTGGACTCGCCTTGCTCTGGCCATGGTGGTCTTCTCTACCTGGACCTGCGGCCGGCAGGAAGTCGACATCGCCACTCTGGCCAGCAACTCCGACCAGGTGATCTGGGAGGCCGGCCAGAAGGCGCTCAAAGGCAGGCAATGGGACGTGGCCCGGCAACATTTCCGGCGAATCGTCGATGGCTTCCCGCAAAGTCCCCTGGTTCCGCAGGCCCGGCTCGCGGCCGGCGATTCGTACTTCGCCGAAGGAAGTGCGGGGAACCTGACTCTCGCCGCCGCCCAGTATCGGGAGTTTCTGACCGTCTTCCCCTCGCATCCGAGGAGCGACTACGCGCAGTACCAGATCGGCGAGAGTTACTTCAATCAAAAGAACTCGCCCGACCGGGACCAAACCCAGGTGACTCAGGCCCTCGATGAGTACCTGATCTTCCTGGATCGGTATCCCGACTCGACCATGGCCCCGGCGGTGAGAGAGCGGGTGAAGCTGTGTCGCGGGTCCCTGGCCCGCTCCGAGTTCGTGGTCGCCTACTTCTATCAGAAGTCCCGCCGGGCTTATCGGGCCGCCATCCCAAGGTACGAGAACATCGTCAAGAACTACCCCGACTTCGACCAGACCGACGAGACCCTGTTTCGCCTGGGACAGTGTCTCGCCTTCTCCGGGCGGACTACGGAAGCAGCACCCGTTCTCGCCCGGCTTCTGGACGAGTACCCCGAGTCGCCGTTCGTCAAGGAGGCGCAGGCCATGATGGCGCTCGAAGCCCCCATGGCAACACCGATGCCGATGCCGGCTGGGATGGCGACACCAACCCCAACGGGAACGCCAAACGCGGCACCGACACCGGGACCAACGCCGCTGATGTAGGGGCGGCCCCCGCGGCCGCCCGCCGAAGTCCCGGGCTTTCACCGCAGCCGCCAAACGGTCAAGGTTGGCGAGCGTCACCAGCAGCGAATCGTTCAAGCCCACGTTCGCCGGCGAAACGTCACAGCGTTCACGTTGCACGACGAAACTTCGGTTCGTTCACGTTGTCGCAACCCCCTGTCCCACGCGAAGACGGGGCGAGCGCCTGGGTCCAGTCGCAACTGAAGGCGCCCCAAGCGTCTCCCACTCCCACGCGCCTGTCACGAGGGATGCAGCGTCCGTGACGGCGGGGTCAAGGAGGAGCGTTGCTTTCAACGCGTCGCCCTGCCCAGTGAGGGCCACGCTTGAGCTCTCAGAAAGAACTCCATCATGATTCCCGCCGCCACTCCCGTTGCATCCCTCGCGCCAGCCGCTTCGCTGCACCGATTTGATGCGTACCGCCTCGCACTCTCCTTCCGAGCCCACGTCGTTCGATGGCTTCCGCTCAAGCGTGCCGAACTCTCCGATCAGCTCGATCGCGCCAGCATCTCTTGTTGTTTGAACGTCGCGGAGGGCGCAGGCCGGTCCGGCCGCGACCAGGCCCGCCACTACGCCATCGCGCGCGGCAGTTCGTTCGAATGCCTCGCGATTCTCGACCTACTCGACCTCGAAGCCGCCCCGCCCAGCAGCCGCGAAGCCCGTGCGATCCTGCTCCGCCTGATGGCCGTCCTCACCGCGTTGATTCGACGGTGAGACTCATCCCTGCTTCGCTTCATGCATGGCGCGCGCCTGCTCGTATTCCTTCGACAAGTCGAAGCCAACATCCGTCGATGGATCAATTCCCTTGAAGCCGACGTACATCATCGCCACAAGGTGTAATCCACTGAACTCGCGCCCTGGAAGCGACTTCAGCGCGCACTTTCGCGCAGGCCCCTTTGAACCGCTCGGCAGCGCGGTCGATGCGCAGCGGGCCGAAGAGCGGCGGGAAGCAGGCCGAGGCGGCCACGGCCTGGGCCAGCGTGAAGCCTTCTGGCGGCGCGTAGCCGACGAGGTAGGAGCCCACGCGATCGCGTTCGAAGATGAAGTTCGCTCCGAAGGCCATGTCGGTTCCGCAGAACACGAATCGCGGGTGGTCGGGCAGGAGGTTGAGCGTGCCTTTGCCGAAGGCTTCTTCGAACTTCGAGATCATTGCGTTCACGGCGAACCCGCCGCGGAACCAGTTCCAGGGGAGGAGGAACTTCTGCGCCGTGGCTCCGGTGCGGATGTCTCTTGAGGTGAGGGCTTGGAGCGGGCGGGCGATGTCGGCTTGGTAGTTGGGGGACGGGGTTGCTTCGTCGGAAGCCATCCGTTCCCCTCCTCGCAATGACGGAGAGAGAGCGATGGCCCATTGGGCGGCGGTGATGCTGCCGCCTGAGACGGAGGCGACGGTGTCGAAGTCGGGGCGGGTGGCGATGCCGAGTTCGAAGAGGCGTTGAATGGCGCCGAGGTGGAAGAGAGTGGCGCGGAATCCGCCGCCGGAGAGGCACAGGCCGATGCCCCGCGGTCGTGACGGCGAGGCACCTTCGGGGTCAGGGATGGGAACGTCGGCGTCGGGCGCCATGAACGGATGTTATGCGCGGCGGAGGCCGACGAGCATCTGGATGACGCGGGTGAGCTTGTGCTTCGCGCGGGTCGCTTCGGGAAACGTGACGCAACCGGTTACGCGGAGGATGTCAACTGCGGCGGCGCATTCCATCGCGGAGCCTTGGGCGATCGCGAAGAAGTGAAGGCGGTCGGGCCGGGTCCGGCGGCCACAGCCTTCGGCCAAATTCAAGCAGATCGACGCGGCGGCGCGTTCGACTTGATCTCGGAGGGCGGGGCGTGCGGTCTTCGTGAGAGCGGCGACCATCGCGGCGAAGTCGAGGGCGACCTGAAAGCAGTCGAGTCGTTCGTGGTCGAGGAGAGGCGTGGCGTTCGCGACGTTCGCGACGGGAGTGGTGGGCTCGGCGGTTGCGTCTTCGGGCGTGAGATTCAATGCGGGACTCCTTGAAAGAGGAACGGCCTAAGCGCCGTCCTCACACCCTGGGACGGCGCTTGCCTCCACGCGTGGAGTCCCGCCCC
>JANLSZ010000334.1:0-9733 GCA_031362685.1 Vicinamibacteria bacterium
GCTGGCCGGCACCACGAACAGGGTGACGCTCTGGGCCGGAAGCGTCGCGCTCAAACTGTTACCCGCGACCGCCACGTCCGCGAGCTGGGCGATGGTGTTGGCGGTCAACTGCCACACCTGGGCCGGGCTGGAGGCGGTGAAGTTGGCGAGATTGATCGTGGTGGCCGTGTTCCCCGAGAGGACCTTGCTGACCACCATGATGGTGAGGGCGCCGCTGGAAGTGCGCTGCGCGGCGAAGGCGGCGAGGGTGTCGGGGTCGGGGACGCTGGCCGACACGCTGGTGTCGCCGAACGTCGACTTCGCGCCGTCGTAGTTGCGATACATCTTGAAGGCTTTGTACGGGGGCATCGCGGGCGTGAAGCCGTTGGTGTCCCAGCGGATCGCCATGTCGGCGCCCTCGCGGCCCAGGATGCCGAGAATGTCGGCCTGGACGGTGGCCCCGCTCATGATGAAGTCCCCGCCCCAGTTGTATTCGGTGAGGCCGACCTTCAGGCCCGGGTAGTGGGTGCTCACCAGCGTCTTCATGCGGGGGATGAGCCGCACGAAGTCGTTTATGTAGGACTCGTTCAAATAGCCGGGATCCCACAGGCCGCGGGTCGAGCGGTTGCGCAGGAGCTGGGTCGCCGGATCGGATGCGTTGGAGTCCGGGTAGTACTCGGTCCCCTGGGGATAGAAATGGAGGGTCGCGACATCGAGGAGCCTCTTCCCGGGGTTGTCGATCTCGTACTGGTGGAGCTGGTCGAGAAGGTAGGCGACGTAGGGACCGCGCGCGGTGTTGTCCGGGGTGTTGCCGCAGTAGCCGCAGGCCGCGTTCGACTGCTGGTCGAAGCCGCTGTAGAAGAGGGCATCCCAGCCCCATTCCTCGGGACCCAGGATGGTGACGCCCTGGTCCAGGGCGCGCAGGGCGGAGCCGTAGTCGATCATCGTCGCGACCATCTCGGTGTCATGCTTGCCCGTCGGGACCACGTCCCAATAGGCGTTGAACCAGATGCTGGGCTCGTTGTCGTAGCCCCAGTACTTGAGGCCGGTGGTCGAGGCGGAGCCAAATGTGTCCTTCACGTGCTGGAACCAGCCCTGCTGGATCAGGCTCGTGTTGGGGATGCTGGCGTCGTTCTTGTTGTTCCCGCCGACGTGGGTGAGGCAGTTGGGAAGCAGGCCGTTGCCGGCGTCGCCATCCGCGGCGCACTGCGCCCCATAGGTGTTGACCGAGAAGCTCCACAGCGTGCTTCGGAGAGGGCCGGCCTTGGCGATCCAGTCCACCATCGGGATGGTGAGAAAGGGCTGCGCGCCTCCGGCCTGGCTCTGGCCGATGAAGCTATCCCCGAGTCCTCCGGGAGTGGCGCTCGCGTAGGGGATGCTTTCGAAGAAATAGTCCGAGCCGCGGTTGTCGACGTTCTGTTGCCAGTTGTAGCGTCCCGCGCTGTTGCCGCCGTAGCGGTTGACGGTCGCGTTCAGGTCCAGGAGTGTCGTCGCGCCTGCGAAGTGGACGCCATAGATCAACGGGCTGATGGGGTGCCGGTTGGCGGCGACGTCCACGGAGACGGTGACCTGTGCGTTGGCTGCCGAAGCGGCGAGCGCCGCCAGGGCCAGCGCCATGAGTTGGGGTCGCATGACCCTCCTTTGATTGAAGATAGGTTCGCACCGCCCAGTGTATCGCGGCTGCGCGCGAGAGAAGGTCCGATACGGCCCTGGGGCACACCTCAACGCGGCCGAGGCCAAAGTGGGTTTGCCGGTCCCGCTGCCCGAGCCCGACGGGGGCGATCAGGCCGTTGCAGATGCACTTGCGGCCGATGGTGTCCTCGACTCGTCCAATCTCCGGTAGAGCACTCATGAACACCTCTTTCGCCGGGCCACGACGGCGGCCCGCATTCCTTCGGCCTCGCTCATTCCGCACTTTCCGCGAATTGCCAACCCGCCCCACCGAGCGTACGCTTGGGAGCGTTCGCACCCTGAAACGGGCGGCCTCAGGATGATGTTCATCTCTCTCGCTGGAGCCTCGGATCGGCGCGGACTCTGAGCGGCTCAGGCAAAAGCCGCGGGCATTCACGCCCTTCGGCTTGAGGGAACATCATGAACCTGCGAACAAAGAGTGTAGGAATCGTTTTGACCGTGGTCCTCGCGACCGCGAGCCTGGGGTCTTCAGGCGCGCAGGAGCAAAGTCTGGAGAGCCGGGCGGCGGCCTCGCTCTTGGCGCAGCGCGGCGATCTGGCCGAGTCGATCCTGGCCGCGAAGGAACGGGCCCTCGGCGAGCCCTTCGACGCCTCGATCCGGGCCTCTTTGAAGGGTCGGATGGAAGCGCTGTCGATGGAGCAGTTGAAGGCCCTGGCGCAGCAGGGCGAATTGGCCGATCTCCCATGGGTGCTGGGCTCGGTGACGAGCGACCTGGTCTACACGCCGGTGACGCCGTGCCGCGTGTTCGACTGCCGGATCTCCCAGGGCGGCCCGGGGCCGATCCCGGCCAACACTCAGCTAAACGTGTTCGTGGTGGGCATCGCGGGCTTCCCCGCGCAGGGAGGCACGGCCGGCGGTTGCGGCGTCCCGGTGGGAGCGACGTCGGCGATCATCAACTTCGTGACTGTGCAGCCCGCGGGTCCAGGAAACATCCGAGCCTGGGCGGTAGCTAACCCACAGCCACCGGCGCCACTGGCGGCGGTGATGAACTACGGGGCGGTTACGGGTCTGCCCGCGATCGCGAATGGGGTGGCGGTGCCTTTGTGCAACCCGGCCGCGACATCGTGCGCGCTGGGCGACTTGCGCCTGCAGGCGGACACTTCCGCGACCGACATCCTCGGCGATGTCGTCGGTTATTTCCGCAGTCCCGCTGCCCCCGCGCGCGGAGCGGTCAGCTTTACCTCCGCAATCGTCCCGATGGGGGGCGCCCCACCGACGACGGCGGGCACCATTACGATAACCCCAACGGTAACGGGCCCCATCCAGTACCGCGCCCGCGGCTACTGCAACGTCACCCAACAGGCCACCACGAACCTTGTCAGCGTGTTCATCGGCGCCAACAGCATCGATACGGGGAGCAATGCTGAGAGAGCGTTCCTTCGTCCGCCCCTCGGGGCGGGGACGCTGAACCAAATCGCCTGGACGGCCGAACGCAGTTTCGCCGCCACCGCCGGGGTGGCGATTACCACAAGTGTGTTCCTGTTTCACCCAACCGGGGCGTTCATCGACGACTGCTCAGGGACCTTCACCGCCGAACAGCTCGTACCGTAGAGTCGCCGGGACCGACTCGCCCGAGAGCGCGCAGGTTCTTCGTTCCTTCGGCCCGCGGCCATTGGCGTCGGTGAGATTGGCGGCAGGGGGCGGCTTGCCGCAGCGGTCTTCGACCGCCGCCCCCTTGCTTCCTTCCGCGGCATCGCGCTTTCCGGCATTCAACTCTTCGCGGGCGAGGCAAGAGAACGGCGGCCCGAAGTCCGAGGTTCTTTCGGTGGTGGGTCTGCCCGCGATCGCGAACGGGGTGGCGGTGCCGCTGTGCAACCCGGCGGCGACCGACTGCTCGCTCGGTGACTTGCGCCTGCAGGCGGACACGTCCGGGACCAACATCCTCGGCGACGTGGTCGGCTACTTCGGCGCGGCCGTCGGGGCGGTGGGTCCCCCTGGACCGACGGGGCCTGCCGGACCCACTGGGCCTGCCGGTGCTCAGGGTGTCGCGGGCGCCGTTGGCGCGACCGGTCCGGCGGGCCCGGCGGGGACCACGGGTCAGTCGGGTACCTCAGTGTTCGGCAGCGCCGCGTTGACCGTAACACCCACCACCGCGGCTACGGTCATCCCCGGATTGTCCGCGACGATCACCGTCCCGGCTGGGGCGGTCGTATTGCTCTCGACCGACGGCCAACTCGTCACCTCCTCGGCAGTGGCCACCGGCTTCAGCGTGGTCGACGTGTTCCTGGCGGTGGATGGCGTGGTAGTGGCCAACGGCGGCTACGAGCGGGTCATCGCGGCTAACACCACCGGCTTCCCCAGCGGCATGGCCACCGCGTGGAGCATGTCAGAGGTCGTCACGGTGACCGCTGGAAGCCACACCTTTTCGGTCCGCGCGCTCGGGGTCGTCGCCACCGGTGCGGTCAACGCCACCGTGAGCGGCGATGCCACCTCGGCTTCTCAGGGCACGCTCAACGTGATCGTCATAAAGCTGTGACCGCGGCGGGGTTCGACGCGCCGGCCCCGGCCGGCCGTCCACCTGTCCTGCGGCTTCGATAGCCGCGGGGCTCGAGGGGCAAAGATCAGCCGGACGCAGGCCATTTAGTTCGCTGCGTCTTTCTCGAAATTCGATCTGACTCAGTATCCCATCGCATAGGCGGTGCGCCGCGGATCGCCGCCCGCCATCATCGTGCCGGTCACGGGGTCGATGCGGATGGCCTGCATATGGCCGAGGCTGCCCCACCCAGGCAGTACCTGAACCTTGTGTCCCATCGCCCGTAGCGCCGCGATGGTCTCGGCCGGAACACGGTTTTCGATACGCACCGTAATCTGCGCGCCGGGCTTGTAGAAGTTCGGGTCGGCGTCGAGGGCGAATCGCGGGGCTTCGATGGCCTGCTGCACCGGCAAGTCGAAGTCGATCAGGTTGACGAGCATCTGGAATTCGGTCTGGCCGATGGTTTCGCCGCCGGGCGATCCGAAGACGAAGGCCAGCTTGCCGTCCTTCAACACGACCACCGGCGAATTGTTCAGGAGTGGCACTTTGCCGGCGCCCACATAGTTGACGTCGGTCGGATACGGTGACGTCGAACCCAGCCGCATCCCGTTGTTCAGCAGCAACCCGGTCGAGCCGACAACGACGTTGGTGCCGAAGAGCCCGCCCAGCGTGGGTGTAAGGCCCACGGCATTACCAAAGTTATCGACGATCGAGAAGCTGGTGGTGTGCTGCTCGGTGTCGTACTTCTCGGGAAAGGGCTGGCCGTTGGCCGGCGGGGCCGAGGAGGCGGCCGCGCGGATCGGGGTGCCGGCCTCGGGGTAGGGACCCGCTTTCGCCATGTCGATCAGGGTCCGTCGCTTCGTCGCGAAGTCCTTCGACAGCATTCCCGCGCTCGGCACACTCGCGAACCTGGGGTCGCCCACGTACTTATAGATATCGGACTTGGCTACCTTGATGGCCTCGATCATCGCGTGCAGCGCCTTGGGAGAACCGGGGCCGAACGACTTGAGATCGAAAGCTTCCACCAGGTTGGCCTGCATTAACACTTCGAAGCCGCCGCGCGAGGAAGCAGGGTTGCTGTAGACGTCGTACCCCTGGTACATCGTATGGAGCGGCTCGGTCCATTGCGGCTCGTAAGCTGCCAGATCCGCCGCGGTCAGGTCGCCGCCGTTGGCTTTGAAGAACCGATCGAACTCCTGCGCGATGTCGCCTTTGTAGAACCGGTCGAACGCCGCCCTGATCGCGGCGGAGCGTGAGGCGCCCTTCGCGAGCGCCTGCCCCTCGGCCTCGGCCAGTTTGCGGAGGGTGGCCGCGTAGTCCGGGTTCTTGAGCAGTTCGCCGGAGCGGAGCGGCTGCCCGCCCGGAAGATAGATCTTCGACGTCGTCGGATACTTCAACAGGTTCGCTTTGCCCCGGTTGATGTCGTCGGCCAGCATCGGGTCGATCGGATAGCCCTTCTCGGCGTACTCGATCGCCGAGGCAAACACGTCGGCAATCCTCATCGTGCCGAAACGATCGAGGAGATACAGGTAGCCGCCAAGATTGCCGGGCACGATGCCGGCTTTCATGCCCGCATTGAGTGTCGCGGGCGTCATCTCGGCCGCCCTGAGCGCTTTCGGCGCCGCGCCCGTCATGGACAGCGAGAGCACCTTGCCGCTCTTCTTGTCGAAGAGGGTGACGAAGCCGTTGCCGCCGATGCCGTTCATCTCCGGCTCGCCGAGGGCGGCCATCGTCCCCACGGTGACGGCGGCGTCGAACGCGTTTCCGCCTTTGAGGAGGATTTGGAGTCCGGCCGACGAGGCAATCGGGTGGCCGGCCGCGACCAGGCCGTGCAAGCCTGCCACCGCGGGCCGGGTTTGCGCGCGGCCATCCGCCGCCGGCGCTTCAGCCGCTTGCTGCTGTGCGATCAGAATCGCGCCGCCACCGAGGAGGAGCGCCGTCGCCGAGAGTTTTCGGAGGGTCTTCATACTGCACCTCGACAAGTGGTTGCAAATCCAACGTGGAGTATAGCGCCCGTGCGCATCGGTGAGTCTGCTATATCATGTCGTGTACACATCCGCTTCTGGCTTCTGCGTTGGCTTCGGGCCTCGGCCAGCCGCAAACAGGCGGACTCCCCGCGGGCGTTCCGCGGGACCACGCCAGGAGAAACGACCGTGATGAGACGACAGTTCGGGCCGGGCGCGCTTCCGGTTTCCCTCGCACTCTTCCTCTTGATCGGCTGGACGCCCCGGGCCGCGGCCCAGGATCCGCCAGCACGCGAAAGAAAGAACAGCGTCTACCTGGAATTGGGCGGCTCCGGCTATTGGGCGACCCTCAACTACGAACGGATGCTGTCGTCGAAGATCAACGTCCGCGTCGGCGGCGGCGTGATTCCCGGAGACTTCCAACCCGCAGGGTATGAGTTGACCATCGGAGGGCCGGATCTCGGATCGGTGCCGGCGGTCCTCGTGGCGTCCAACATCGTCTTGGGCGCACGGCATCAGTTCACCGCGGGGGTTGCGGTGCATGCGGAATGGAATCGCGTCAATCCGCTCAAGCCTTCGGAGGCCGTCTATTTTGGCGGCGAGGCTGGCTACCGTTACCACTCGACCTCTGGGTTCCTCCTGAAGGCAACGGTCGCGCTTATGGGCGGGACGGAAACCGCCTGGTTGTTGCCGGGCGTGAGTCTCGGCTGGAGCTTCTGAGTCAGGCGCTCAGGAACCACCGAAGCGAGCAGGCGGACACCTGGGCCATCGCGCCCTCGGTTTCATGGCCGACCTTTCTACCGTCGGTATTGGAGGCGGTGCGGCAACGCCTTATGCTCCGGAGGCCGGACCCGCTGGAGGAGACGCCATGAGAAATATCGCGTTCTCAGGCCGAGGGGCGAGCGTGGGTCGCGGCGGGAGGAAAACAGATGACGACTCGCGATCCTCGGGAAGACTGGCGACGGTTCGACGTCGGGGCGATTCCCAGCAAGCGAAGGACGCCGCATCTCGACAGGTTCCTGGCGGAGCGCGGACCGGCGGCCACGGGTCTTCCTCCGCTTACGCTTCTCGATGTGGGCTGCGGCGACGGGCGGGTCAGCAAACACTTGCACGAGCGGGGGTTTTCCGTGGTGGGCGTCGACATCAGCCCGGCGGCCGTGCAGGCGGCCTCGGAACTGGTCGCGGCCGCCGATGCGCCGGGCCATTCGCTCCGGTTCCAGGAGGCCGACTTCGCGGCGGGCGATCCGCCCCGGATCGCGGGCAGCCCGTTCGATGTCGTCGTCTGTCAGCTCGTGCTGTCGATCATCGGCGACGTGCGGCATCGGAAGAACCTCGTGCGTCACCTTCGGGAAAACCAGCGGCCCGGCGGCTGGCTCTACCTTTCGGCCTCGGGGGTGTCGGACGCGATCAACCCCGGCTACGCGCGGCTCTATGCCGAGGACTTCCCCCTGACCGGCGAGCGGCACACCTACTACTCCCGGGGCGAAGACGGCAGGATCCTCTACCTGACCCATCACTTCACGGTGGAGGAACTCGTGGCCCTGCTGGAGGCGGAGGGGTTTGGGCAGATCAAGGTGACGACCGAGCGGGAGTCGAGCAGCCGGCGGCCGGAGGAGGAGGCGTATTTCCTGTATGCGACCTGCCGCTGATCGCGCTCTCGGTCACCGTTCCCGCAGTCAACGAAGCCGTTGGTGTTAGTGAGCACGCGGCCCCGGGGCGCGCGAGGGATGACCACGGGCTGCTGGTGTCTCTCCTCACCAGAAGGACTGGAGAGAGGCGCTATTCCCGGCCGCGCAGCACGGCGACGTCCACTATCGGCTCGTTGGTCGGGAGCGACTTGAAGAATTCCATCAGCGGGCGATCGTCGGTGAGGATGGGGCCCTCTCCGACGAAGTCCGCCATCGCCTTCGGCCCCGCCGTGCGCCAGGAGCGCAACATCGGGATCGAATCGAGCCCGGCCTCCGCCAATACGGCGGAGAGGCGTGGGTC
Source organism: Vicinamibacteria bacterium (assembly GCA_031362685.1). Taxonomy (GTDB): domain Bacteria; phylum Acidobacteriota; class Vicinamibacteria; order Fen-336; family JAGNNV01; genus JAGNNV01. Next base: position 8,098 of record JANLSZ010000334.1, read on the forward strand.
GGCGAAGACGCGTCCGACGATTTCGGGATCGATGATGGCGGGAAGGTCGCTCCCGACCAGAACGTTGCCGTCGTACCACAGCGTCGCGTTCGGGAACACTTCGAGGAACGTCCGCATGATCAGTTTGTACTGAGTCTCGGGCCGATGCCCCAGCCACTGCACCACGTAGCCGCCCTGGGCCAGCGCGCGCTTCACGAGCTGAAAGTACTCGGTCGAGTAGAGCAGCCCGGCGCCGGCGTGATCGGGTTGGATGATGTCGGCGGTGATCACGTCGAAGCGTTCGCGGGTGAAACGCAGATAGCCCCGCCCGTCATCCACTCTGAGGAGAACGTGTGGGTGGTCGAGGACGTTGTAGTTGATGTGCGCGAAGAAGCGGGCGCCCCGGGGGACACTCTCCGACAGCTCAACCACAGTGATCTCGCTGCCCGGGTGCTGGCTGATGGCGCCCGGGGTGGCGCCGCCGCCGAGGCCAACCACCAGCACCCGCTTCGGCTGCGGGTGCAGGACCATTCCCAGATGGCCGATGACCCGGTGTAGTTTCACCATTTCGGGGTCGTCGCTCGCCTGGTGCAGTCCGTCGAGATACATCGTCCTGCGCGAGGGGCTGGAGCGTACGTTGACCACGGTCTGAGCGCCCTCCTCTCGCCACAACTCCGTGGGATCCTCGGCGTAGCGTTTGGCGAAGGCCGCCTGGGTGGGGTCGGGCACGAGTCCTGCGGCCAACACGAAAGCGCCCACCGAAAGTCCGGCCGCGGCCCAGATACGGCCAGACGCGGTCGCGGTCGCGAGGGCCGTGCCGGTCAGGGCGAACACCGAGGCTCCAAGGATCAGGCTCAGCCGTGAACCGAGGATGGGACTCAACAGGAAACCGCCCGCGAGCGATCCGATGATTGCACCGAGGGTGTTGATCGCGTAAAGAGTCCCGACCCGCCGGGCCATTCCCGAAGGCGACTCCGCGTGGGCGCCCTCGGCGAACAGACGCAGAGCGATCGGAAAACCGAGTCCCATCAGGAGCGCGGCGGGAAAGACTATGGAGAAGCTCGCCCCGATAGGCGCGTTCACCTGCGCCCCGCCCTCGAAGCTTCGAGCGAACAGGGTGAACGAAACCACCACCGCGATCGCGATCGCGAGCTGAACTCCGGCCAGAAGGCGCAGCCCATGGCGGGGCGTGTAAGGGATGCGCGCGGCCAGCACGCCGCCCACCGCGATACCGGCGAGGACGGCGGCGAGCATTCCGGTGAAGGCATAGCTGGTGGCGGTGACGAACTGCGCGAGGGTGCGAAACCACACCACCTCGAGGGCCAGGGTCGCCACCCCCGACAGTCCCATCACGACGAGGACCAGGCGTTGTGTCCCCGAGAGCGGGGGCACGGGTCCGGCGGAAGACACGGGGTTGGCCACCGCCGCCCGGGCGCCCTCGCGGCGGGACAGGGCAAGGGCCAAAAGGCCTACGCTCAGATTCATCGAGGCCGCCAGCATGAGGGTCTTTCGAGTTCCGATGGCCCCGATCAGCAGGAAGCCCGTGGTGAGGACGCCCGCGACGCCCCCGGCGGTGTTGATGCCGTAAAGCAGGCCGAGCCTGGTCCCGAAGTGTGACCCCTGCACGAGCGACGACGCGCATAACAAGGGCAGGGTC
>JANLSZ010000101.1:0-2591 GCA_031362685.1 Vicinamibacteria bacterium
TCACCGGTCACCTCCGCTTCCTTGCGCGGCCCGGGAGGCCGCGATCTCCGCGACTCCCCACACCACCAGGAACCCCGGCCAGATCTTCTTCAGAAGCGGAATCGCCTCGACCAATCCGAGATTGGAAAGGAGGAACACCGCTCCCACCGTGGCCAGGAAGACCCCGAAACCGAATGCCTCCGGCGAGAAGCCCCGGTTCATTGCCGGTTACCGAAGAGCGAACCGCGGAGCAGGACCACCCCGGCGCCGATCATGAGCAGCGGCCACAGTCTGGCGATCCACTCGAACCGGAACAGGCCCAGGTTGTGAAGAAGAAGGAGCCCGCCCATGACCACGAGCGACCAGCCCCAGAGGGCATTCGAAGCGGGCTCATCGGCCGGGCCGACCCCGGAGAGCGACTGGAGGTTTATCCGCTCGGCCGACCGATAGGCGTCGATCATGTTGTAGAAGACGATGAAGGGGATCAACAGACCGAAGAAGACGCCCCCATTCGACTCGGCCAGCACGAAGATGCAGGTGGCGAAGGCGGAGAAGAAGGCGAGGGCCTTGCCGATCTCGCCGTTGTAGAGGTGGCCGAAGCCCGGGAAGAAAGACAGGAAGGCGGCGAGGGCAGGACTGCGCTTGTGGGCCGAGCCCGGGTACGCGGGGGCGATCCTCGGCGTCGGGGGTGGCTGCGGGGCATCCGTTCCGCCATCGGTTCTGACCACATTCTCTTCCATGACTTGCGACCTTTCTAGGGTTTGCTTGGGCTTAAAGGGCCTTTGGCCGGCCCTCGGGGGGGCGTGGTCTTGGGCTCTCTGGAATCCAATACGGCATCGGGAGTGGGTTTGTTCTTTGGGTTGGACGTTTCGAGCTGGTTCCGGGAATTCACGTACTCGTCGAGGGTTTGGCTCAGTTCCTCGGTTCGTCCCTCCACCGTCCCGATGGCCAGGGCCTTAAGGACCCGGAGGTCTTCCATGAGGCGCTCGCTGCGGTTGCGCCAGCGCGAGAAGGTGGCGCCCATCCGGTCCATCTGGGCGGAAGCGGCGGCGTTGAGGCCGGGATGAAGCTCGACCACACCCATGGCAACCCCGAGGGTCAGGAGGACCACGCCCCCTGTTCGTTTCGCCCGGGACACGCCGTCAAGGGAGAGGGACAGGGTGGTCCGGGCCGTTCTCGCCCCACCCAGATCGACGGGGGGGTCGATGAGGGGTCGGGGAGGCGCGCCCAGCAGCGCCTTCAGATGGAGGTCGAGGGTGGAGCACTCGCGGCACTCACGCAGGTGCTGGGTGACGTCCTCGGCCAGGGGTTCGGAAAGCCGGTCCTCTCGAAAATCCGAAAGAAGTTCCCGGGGCCTTCGGCACGAAGGCTTTGGAATGGGGATCCGGGTGAGGGTGGCGATCTGCTCCATTCTGGCCTTGTGAATCAGATGGTGGGCCCGATCCTCCGACACCGTCAAGGCCACCCCGAGGTCCTCGTAGGTGGCGCCCCAGGCGTTCAGGAAGAACAGCAGGATGGCCGACTCCTTGGGGTCCTTCGATTCCAGCCGATGGGGGCGCGGCCGGTCCATCCTGGTCCACTCGGCGAGGGCGAGGCGGCGGAGGAGAGCCTCGGCGGAGGACGATCTGAGGCCGCTCTTCCGCACGTCTTTGAGCAGACCCCGGGCCAGGGTGAGGGCCTTTGCCGAATCGTCGCAGAGGTCGAGCGCGCACGTGTACGCCATGGCTTCAACGAGCGGAGCCCGGGCGACGCCCGACGCGCTAGGCGCCGAGCCTCGAGGGCCTTCGGGTGAGGGCTCAATGGGCAGGTTGGTCAACCAGTCTGTCTCAAGCGAGAATACGCGTTTGCGGGCCGAGATAGTTCCGCCGACTCACCCCCCTGACTCCCTCGATGCCGCTCGCTGAGCCAACCGCACCGAAAAGATGAAGAGCGCTCTCCGACTTGGCTTTGGGGTGGCTCTCGCCGCTCTTCTTCTCTGGCTCGCGACCCGCGGTGTCGATCCGCATGCGTTAGTCGCGGCCATGGCCCACGCTCGGCCCTTCCCCCTGGTCATGGTCGTCGTTCTGACCACGCTGATGTATGTGGTGCGGGCCATGAGATGGAGACTCCTTCTGCCCTCGCTCGGCGAGGCGTCGATCTTTGACCTTTTCGGCATCACCAATATCGGTTTCATGGCCGGACTCTTCATCCCCCGCGCGGGCGAGGTCCTCAGGCCGTATCTGGCCGCCCGTCGATACAAGGTGAGTGTCAGCGCGGGACTGGCTTCGATCATCCTGGAGCGTCTGATCGACCTGATCACTGTGCTTTTCCTTCTCGCGTGCTACATGTTCGTTCTGCCGCGGCCCGCGGCCGAACGATCGGACGCTCTGATGACCACATTGCGCGCCGGCGCGGGGCTTGTCTTTCTGGTGGCGCTTGCCGGCATGGGGTTTCTGGCCGCGCTTCGCGTCGAGGGAGGTCCGGCGCGCCGGCTCCTCGACTGGAGTCTCGGACTGCTGCCCGCGAAACTCGGGGTGACCGTGCGGGGTCTCGTTTCGTCTTTTATTTCCGGCCTCGATGTCTTCGGCTCATCGCCCGCGCAGTGGGCGAGGCTGATTGCCGAGTCGCTCTTC
>JANLSZ010000131.1:0-4888 GCA_031362685.1 Vicinamibacteria bacterium
CCGGGAGACTTCAAGAAGACGGATTCTGACTCAGAAGGTTCATCAGTCCGGCTTCGTTCAGAGCCTTGATGCCCAGGGCTTGCGCTTTCTCGAGCTTCGAACCGGCGTCATCCCCGGCGACGATGTAGCTGGTCTTCGACGATACCGACGCCGTGACTCGTCCGCCCCGGCCTTCGATGAGGCGCTTGGCCTCGTTTCGATCCATCGAAGCCAGGACACCCGTGAGCACGAACTGAAGGCCCTCGAGCGTTCTCGGTTGTGCAGAACCGCCTGAGAGGGCCTTCATCTCGACCCCGGCCTTCTTCAGTCGCTCGATCAGGTCCTGATTCTGGGGCGCTTCGAACCATTCGCGCAACGAGGCCACCACCGCCTCGCCGATTTCCGGCACGGCATCGATTTCTTCGGGAGAGGCCCGGGTGAGAGCGTCCATCGAACCGAACCTTTGCGACAGGAGCTCCGCCGCTCGCTCGCCCACGAAACGTATTCCGAGTCCGAACAGGAGGCGCTGCAGGCCGGCGCCGCGGCTCTTCTCGATCGACGAGACGAGGTTCGTGGCGGACTTCTCGCCCATGCGTTCGAGCTGGGCCAGGGCCCCTTCATCAAGGCGGTAAAGATCTGCGATGGTCCTGACGGCGCCGGTCTCCACCAACAGGGCTACCAGCTTGTCACCCAGGCCTTCGATGTCCATGGCCTGCCGACGCGCGAAGTGCTTGATTCGTTCCTCGATCTGGGCCTTGCAGCTGGCGTTGGGACAGCGCAGGTCGACCTCATCGACCATTCTGGCCACATGGGTTCCGCACACCGGGCAGGTCTTTGGGGTAGCGAAGGGTTGAGCCGAGGCGGGCCGCTCGGAAAGGACGACTTCAACAATCTTGGGAATGACTTCGCCGCCGCGTTCGACCACCACCGTGTCTCCCACCCGGATGTCTTTGCGCGCGATCTCTTCGGCATTGTGGAGGGTGGCCCGCGACACCGTGGTTCCAGCCACGAATACCGGCTCGAGATGGGCCACCGGGGTCAGCTTGCCCGTGCGCCCGACCTGGACGTCGATGGCGAGAAGGCGGGTGGTAGCACGTTCGGCCGGGAACTTGTAGGCGATGGCCCAACGCGGAAACTTCGACGTCGAACCCAATTCACGCTGCAGTGATAGTGAATCAACCTTCAGGACCACGCCATCGATGTCGTAATCGAGGGTGTCCCGCTTCTCCCGAAGCGTGGCGCAGTGGGCGAGGGTTTCATCGAGGGAGGCGCAAATTCTGATTTCAGGGTTGGTCCGTAGACCGAGGTCGCTCATCAGGGCGAGAGCATCGGAGTGCGTTTTCGGTTCGCGGTCCGAGACGCGGGCCAACCCGTAGAGGAACAGCTCCAGGCCCCGCGCGGCGACTTGTCGAGAATCGAGTTGCTTCATAGCGCCGGAGGCCGCATTGCGCGGATTGACGAAGGGCTCTTCGCCGTTCCTGGACCGCTCATCGTTCAGTCGGGCGAAAACGGAGCGGGGCAGGTAGACCTCGCCCCGGGCCTCGAGCAGATCCGGTATCTTCAAGCCCGGTCGGGCCGCGGTCAGGCTCAAGGGCAGAGACCTTATGGTGCGCGCGTTCCCGGTGACGTCGTCGCCGATCTTCCCATCGCCCCGGGTGACCGCGCGGGTGAGCACCCCGTTCTCGTAAGTGACGGAGAGGGAGAGGCCGTCGATCTTGGGCTCGGCCACGTAGGACAAGGGCGTTTCCCCCAGCTGGCGCCTGATGCGCGCCTCGAAGTCGCGAACCTCGTCCTCGCTGTAGGTATTCTCGAGGCTCAACATCGGTTCCTTGTGGGTCACCGACGGAAACTCGGAGAGGGGCGCACCGCCCACCCGCTGGGTCGGTGAGTCGCGGGTGATCAGTTCCGGATGGGCGGTCTCGAGCTCGCGCAGCCCGCGGTCCAAGGCGTCGAACTCGAGATCGGAAATCTCGGGCCTGGAGAGGACATAGTAGAGGTGCTCGTGTTTTCGAATCGCCTCGCGCAGCTCCCGGGCTCGATGAGCGGGATCGAGAGCCTTGCCCTTTTTCACTTCGACCCTGCGGCGCCGGCCGAGTCCTGAAGAGCGGCGGCCCGCGCCTCGATCACCGAAAACCCCGGACCCGAGAGCGGGCGGGATCTTACGCGGGCGCACGAGGCCCGAACGCCCTGATAGATGACGAGCGCCGCCTCCCGGTCACGGTCCTGATTCTCCGTTTTTTGTCCGATCTCCAGCGCGGTCATGGCCGCGACCGAGGCCTGGGGCAGAGGCGCCAGGTTCTGGATGGCCAGGTCGACTTTTAGGGCGAGGGCCCGGGCCGCGGCTTTCCGAGGCTGGGCCAGCGCGCCCACCGAGGCGAAGTGGTTGACCCACGCGGCCGCGGCGAGGCCACGGATCACCGGCGGGGCGATCAGCAGGGGCGCGGCCACCACCGCGGTCAAGGCCAGCGTCGCGGGAAGCCCGGATCGTCTGGTTGCCGCGGCCATCCCGAGAAACCGTCGATCAGTGATCGCGGGCGAGGATGAAGTCGGGAAGGGTCAGCAGCGCCTCCCGCTCCGGCGAGGGAGGGAAGACATGCAGCGCCTGCCTCGCCACCTCGGCCTGCCGGAGGGCCATGGCTTCCGCTCGCTCCAGGGCGCCGGTACGCCGGGCCAGACCGACGATTTCCGCGTGGGGGACGCGTTCGAAACCGCGGTCTTCCACGACCATCTCGATCTTTGCCCGCACGCCCCCGTCCCCGGCCTGGAGCATGTAGATGACGGGCAGAGTCAGCTTGCCCTCGCGCAGGTCGAGGCCTACGGGCTTCCCGAGCGCTTTCTCGGACGCGGTGAAGTCGAGCAGGTCGTCCTTCATCTGGAAGGCCAGACCGAGGGCCAGGCCGTAGGCGGCAAGCGCCCGCTCCTTCTCCTCGGAGGCCTGGCCGAGAAGGGCGCCGATGCGCATGCACGCGGAGAAAAGGTCCGCGGTCTTGCGGCGGATGATGTCGATGTGCTGATCTTCCCGAACCCCCAGATCAGCCTCCCGCTCGATCTCCAGGACCTGGCCTTCGATCATCCGCAAGGTGACATCGGAGAGCAGTCGCAGGATGACCAGGTTCTCCTGGGTCAAAGCCATGGCCATCGATTTCGTATAGAGGAAGTCGCCGATAAGCACGGTCGTCTTGTTGCCCCACCGGGAGTTGGCGCTTTTTCGTCCTCGCCTTGTGGAGGCCTCGTCGATCACGTCATCGTGCAGGAGGGTGGCGGTATGGATGTACTCGACCACCGCGCCGAGGGTGATCATCCGCGCGCTCGAATGAGAGAAAAGGCGAGAGGCCAGAAGCAGAAGGGCCGGGCGGATCCGCTTCCCTCCGGCGTCGCGGACGTGGGAGGCCACCTCCGAGATGACCCTGAGATCGGAAAGAAACTCCTCGCGGAAGACCTGCTCGACCCGCAGGAGGTCGCTCTCCACGAGGCCGAGGATGTCGGGAAGGGCCGCCGCCTGGGGGGGCAGGGGCGCGGTTTCGAGAGTGGAGGCGCGAAGCGAGTTCAAGGGGGCCTGGCTGAATCTTAGCGAAGCCTGCCTGATCGAGCGGAGGCCGTCACCATTTTCAGGGACTACCGGTAATTGGTGAACTGCATGTCGATCTCGAGTTTGGCGCCCCGCAGCATGGTCATGGTGGCCTGAAGATCGTCGCGGCTCTTTCCGGTCACCCGCAGCTGCTCGCCCTGGATCGCGGCCTGGACCTTCATCTTGCTGTTCTTGATCAGCTTGACGATCTCCCGGGATTTTTCGATGGGAATTCCGCTCTGCATCGCGACTTTCTGGCGGACGGTGCCGCCTAAGGCCGACTCGGGCTCGGCGTAGGTCAGGGCCTTGATACTGATTCCGCGTTTCATCAGCTTGCTCTCGAGGATGTCGCGGACGGCCCGGAGTTTGTACTCGTCCGCGGAGGTGAGGGTGAACTCTTTGTCCCCGATGACGATGTCCGACTTCGAATCCTTGAGGTCGTACCGGGTCTGGATCTCCTTGAGCGCCTGGGCGACAGCGTTCTTCACTTCCTGCTGATCGATCTCGCTGACGATGTCGAAGGAACTGTCGGCCATGGTTTCTCCTTAGCCTTCTGATGACAGGTAGGTGTATCCCTCGAGGCCCTCTTCGTACCGCTTCATCAGGCGGCCCGATTCGGCCATGGTGAGCCGTTTCTCGCGCAGAGCGACCTCGACCGCGCGGCGCACCTTCGCGATGAGATCGTCCTTGTTGTACTGGACGTAGGAGAGAACTTCCGTCACCGAGTCGCCTTCGACCACATGCTCGACGCTGTATCCCTCATCGGTGAGTTTCACGTGAACGGCATCGGTGTCGCCGAAGAGGTTGTGGAGGTCGCCCAGGATCTCCTGGTAAGCCCCCACCAGGAAGGTGGCGATGTGGTACGTCTCGCCGTTTAAGGCATGCAGGGGAAGGAAGTGCTTGATGTCGCGCAGGTCGATGAACTTGTCGATCTTGCCATCGCTGTCGCAGGTGAGATCGGCGAGGATGGCCCGCCGGGTCGGCTGGTGATCGAGGCGTTCGATGGGCATGGCGGGGAAAAGCTGGTTCACCGCCCAGTGATCGGGCATGGACTGGAAGAGCGAGAAATTGCAGTAATAGGTGTCGGTCAGCTGCTTCTCGAGCCCCTCGAGGTCGTCGGGGACGTAGGGCAGGTCGCGCACGATCTTAAGGATGCGCTCGCAGACCGCCCAGAAAAGCTGTTCCACCCGAGCGCGCTCCCGAAGCCCGAGCACTCCCAAGGTGAAGGCCGAGACCGCTTCTTCCTTCAACTGCAGCGCGTCGTGGTAGCTCTCCTGGAAGTTCTTGATCGAGACGTTCATGTACGTCTCGTAGAGCTGCTGGATGATCCTGTGTTCGTCG
>JANLSZ010000168.1:0-2719 GCA_031362685.1 Vicinamibacteria bacterium
TCAGCCCCTTTCCGTCATTGCGAATGAGCCGAAGTTCCGGGATCGAGTGAAGCAATCTCTCGGGAGATTGCTTCAGGCCAACCAGACCGATCTGGCCTTCGCAATGACGGTGTGGGGTTTCTCCCAATAGTCACGTCCGACAGACGTCCACGACTCGCAACGACGGGCCTTCGGCCCGTCAGTTGCCCGTGGGCCTCCCTGGCGGGGTGGCGGGCTGCATCTTGTATTCCTTCGGTGACTCGACGCCCAGCAGGTGCTTCACGAAATAATCCCAGCGCCGGCGCATCACGTACGGGCCGTCCATACCATATCCATGAGGCTGATGCGGCAGCAGAATCAGATCGAAGTCCTTGTTGGCCTTGATCAGCGCGTCCATCACTAGATAGGTGTTCTGCGGAGGGACGTTGTTGTCCATCATGCCGTGCATCAACAGAAGATGGCCTTTCAAGTCCTTAGCGAAAGTCTGGTTCGCCTCGACGTCGTAGCTGTCCGGACCTTTCTCCGGCTTCGTAAGCAGACCCTGATACCTCTCGCCCCAGTCGTCCTCGTAGACGCGCTGGTCGTGGTTGCCCGACTCCGAGATACCAACCTTGAAGAAGTCGGGATACCGGAACATCGCGTCGGCGGTAATGAAGCCGCCGCCCGAGTGCCCCCACATCGCGGCGCGGTCGATGTCGATCCATGGAAACTTCGCAGCCAGTTCCTTCATGCCTGCCACCTGGTCGGGCAGAGTGTTGTCGCGGCCCATGGCCCCGTAGTACGTGTCGTGGAACGACTTCGACCGCCCCGGCGTGCCCATGCCGTCGATCGACACCACCACGAAGCCCAGTTCAGCCAGCGCCTGCTTGTCGCCATGCGCAGCGGAGAACGAACGTCCGCCGACGCTGCCCGACTGTGGCCCCGGATACGCCTGGTTGATGATGGGGTACTTCTTCGCGGGATCGAAGTTCGTGGGCCGGAACAACTGGCCGTAGATATCGGTCTTGCCGTCGCGCGCCTTCACCCTGAAAGTCATGGGGGTTTTCCAGCCCGTCGCGAGGAGCTTCGAGATGTCGGCCTTCTCGAGCGGCATCACCACCTTGCCCAGAGCGTCGCGCAGCACCACCACCGGCGGCCGTTCCGCGGTGGACGAGGTGTCGATCAGAAACTTGCCCGAGGTCGACAGTTGCACGGTGTGGTTCCCGTCGTCTGGGGTGAGCGACGTGTAGCCCTTGCCGTCGAGGCCGACGCGGTAGTAGTGGCTGAGATAGGGATCCTGCCCCGGCTCGCGCCCGTTGGCGTTGAAGGTGAGGGTGCGCGCCTTCTCGTCCACCCGATCGATGGACATGACCGGACCGTCGCCTGACGTGATCTGGTTCTTGAGCTTGCCGGTGGCGAGGTCGTAAAGATACAAATGGCTCCAGTTGTCGCGCTGAGAATTCCAGATGATCTCGTTGGTGGCCCAGAGAATGCGCCAGCCCGCCGGGGATTCGAAATGCGTCTTCTCGCTCTCTTCGAACACCGTGCGGACGTCCCCGGTGGCGGTGTCGGCCAGGCGCACGGTCGCCGACTTGTGATCGCGCGCCGTCGACACGAAGGCCAGCTGGGATCCGTCAGGGTTCCAGATCATGTCGCGCACCGAGAAATCGTCGCCGAGCATGGCGCGGTGGAAGTCGGGGCCCATCTTGAATCGGACCATGGCCCCGCTGTCGGCATCGATGACCACCCGGTGGATCATGGCCACTAACGGGTCGCCGGGCAGCGGGTACTTCCACGACTTCAGCACGGGATGCCCGGCCTTCGCTTCAACCAGGTACATGTCGCCCACGTTGCGCTCGTCCTGCTGGAACGTGGCCACCTTCTTCGAGTCGGGCGACCACAGGACGATGGCGCGCGCGCTGCTGGTCCAGCCCGCGTTGTCGGTGGCGTAGCCGAAGTCCTTCACCCCATCGGTGGTGAGCGGATTCTCTTCCTTACTGGCCACGTCGCGCACCCACAGGTTCCAGTCCTTGATGAAGACTTCCCTCCTTCCATCGGGCGAGGCCACCGCGATGTTCAAGGCGCCACGCGGCCCCGCGCCGCCGCGCCCGAAGGCCGGACGCTCGTTCTTCGCCGCACCCGTCGACTGGCAGCTGAGGCCCTTCACGTCGCACGACCAGCGCTTCGTCTCCACGTCGAACGACACGCTCTTCCCATCGGCCGAAAGCTCGATGGTCTGAAACGGGAGCTTCTTCGCATCGAAGGTTCCGGCGGCGGCGGTGGACAGCGTCGCGGCCAGCTTCAAGTGGTCGAACGCGGGCCCCCGCGTTTTCTTTGCCGGATTCACGAGGATGAACTCGGCCCCGTCCGCGGTGGTGTTGCGGTACGTGAACCGATCGTCGGCCAGCCACGCCGCGTTGACGCTGCCCCCGACCACCAGCGGGTTCACGCCCGCGGCCAGGAACTTCTCCGCCCGCGCATAGTCGGTCGCAGTGATGACGGGCTGCGCGGTGCCGGCGTTCGCCGCCGGCTGCGGCGACGCGAACCCATCCGGCGCCAGAGCGAAGCCAGCGAGCAGAAGGACGGAGATGTGAACGAAGGCAAGGCGAGCGCGCGAAGACATCTGGAGACTCCTCAGGATGGGATGGCCAAGAACGGCGCCGAGCGACCGATGTTAGCCGTCTTCGCGGCCTTCATCCCGGGCCCTCCTTCGGTTCGCCGTAAAGTCCCGGTGGTGCGCTCCTCTCTTTTGGTCCTGATC
>JANLSZ010000337.1:0-53207 GCA_031362685.1 Vicinamibacteria bacterium
ATGAGCCGGAGTTCCGGGATCGAATGAAGCAATCTCACGACACCGGGAGATTGCTTCAGTCCACCCCAAAACGACAGGTCCCTGCTGAGAAACCAGTGCGAGTTCGCCCCATTTCAGCCCATTTTCGTCATCGCGAGGGACCCGTCGTTCTCACGTGGACCGAAGCGATCTCCCGAGAGATTGCTTCAGTCGATGCCGGAACTTCGGCTCCTTCGCAATGACGGTGGGTTTTTTCCGATAGTCACGGAGCGCGCAGCCTGGCCTTGGGCCAGCGCGAAGCCTGCCCTCGGGGCACGAAGTCCGTGGACCGACTCGCAATGACGAAAGGGGCTGAAATGGGCCTTTCTCGAACGGGTTCCTCAGCAGGAGGCAAGCGAGAAGCAGCCGTCGAAGCAACCCCGTCCAACCACTACCAAATCACTCCCTGGTCGATCTCGGCGATCGACCGGCGTCCGGTGAGCGCCATGGCGATTTCGAATTCCTTGCGAAGAATTGAAAGGGTTCGAGCCACTCCCGGAGCCCCCGCCACTCCCAGCGCATAGAGATACGGCCGGCCGATGAGAACCGCGCTCGCGCCGAAGGCCAGGGCTTTGAGGACATCCGTGCCGCGTCGGATTCCACCGTCGACCAGCACCGGCATTCGCCCCGCGACTTTCTGGACCACGCTCGGAAGTGCGTCGATAGTGGCCGGAACGGTGTCGAGATTTCTGGCCCCGTGGTTCGACACCATGATTCCCGAAACCCCCAGCCGCGCGGCCTGGTCGGCGTCATCGGCGTTTTGGACTCCCTTCAGCAGGACCGGGACCTTCGCGAACGACTGGAGCCACTCGATGTCCTTCCATGTGAGGGTGGGATCGAGGATCGCGCTGAAGATCTCGCCCTCTTTGGGAGCGTGGTCCGCTCGCGTGAGGCCCTTGAGGTGCGGCAGGTCGAGGCCTTGAGGCAGAGCGAAGTTCGCGCGCTCTTCGCGATTGCGGGCTCCGGCGAGAGGCGTATCGACGGTGACGCAGACGGCGCGACACCCGGCCGCTTCCGCGCGCTGGACCATCGACTTCGTGAAGCCGCGATCGGGCTGAACGTAGAGCTGGAACCAGAGCGGCTCCTTCGCGACGCGCGCGATGTCTTCGATGGCCGTGTTGGCGAACGAACTCACGACCATGGTGGCGCCAGCGGCGCCCGCGCCCCGCGCGGTTTCGAGTTCACCTTCAGCGTGAACCAGTTTGTGATACGCGGTGGGGGCCAGCAGAATCGGGTACGCCAGATCCTGGCCGAAGAGACGAGTTCTGGTGTCGAGCTTCGAGACATCGACCAGCACCCGCGTGCGCAGGCGGATCCTGTCGTAGGCCTCCCGATTCCACTTGAGAGAGATCTCGTCGCCCGCTCCGCCGCTGATGTACTCGTAGGCCATACGCGAGATTCGCTCGCGAGCCCGCGGTTCGAAGTCCATCACACTCGCGATCCCCGCGAACGGGTTCAGAGCGGCGTCCTGGGCCAGCATTGACTCGAGCCGCGAAGCCTCCCCACCGGCGGGAACGAGATGCAAAGCGGCGGCGCCGCCTCCAAGACCAAGCGCCTGACGGCGGGTGAGTGCCATGGGACCTCTCTTTCCGAGCGAGGGGATTTCGCCCGAGGCCGCGGAGCATAGACGCCGGTAGGCGGCAGCACGGCCCGCAGAGTTCCCAACCGTCGCCGGAACGCCTACTCGTAGGCGTGCGGAAAGGACTGGAGCGACCGATAGAAGGGCAGATCGTGGTTGGGCCAGATCCACGCTCCGGTCTCGCTGGCCAGACCCTTGAGCTTGCGGATGCTGTCGACGGCCTGGTCGTGTCTCCCCTCGACAAAGGTCCCCGGGGCCACTTCGTCGTCGAGGTTCTCCTGCAGGTCGGCGGCGTCGCCCGCGAGCAGAACCGGCCGGCCCAACGGCAGTTCGATCAGCATCGACATGTGGCCCGCGGTGTGACCGGGCGTGAACACCGCCTGAACTCCCGCCGCCACCGAGTACTCGGCGGTCTGGAGCCGGAATGAGAGAGGCGCGCCGTCGTCGTCGGTCAGGTCGTCGGCGAAGACCGAGGTGTCGATGCCGGTGCCCGCGGCCGCCGTCTCGTCCTGGTGCACGTGGATCTCCGCCCCACAGCCGGCGCGTCGAAGCTCCCTAAGGCCGCCCGCATGATCGAAATGCAGATGGCCGATGAAGATCACATCGACGTCCGCGGGGGAGAGGCCGAGCCCACCCAGAGAGTGGGGAATCCGCTGTTCTTCGGTCATCTCCGGCGCGCCGAAACCGAACACCTCGGGGCGGTAGTGGCGTTCTCGCAGAACCGGGTCGTGGATCTTCGAGTAGTCGCAGCCCACGTCGTAGAGGATCCGGCCGTTTGCGGTCTCGATCAGATAGGCGAGGATTGGCGCCTCGATCAGCTGGCCCTCCCCACGCTTCCAGGTCGAGATCGACTTGTCGTAACGATGGGTGGCGGTGAGCAGCGGCCAGAGTTTTCGCACCTCAGTCATGAGTGCGTCCAGAATGACCCGGCTTGCGCCCAGGAGAGCGATCGCCGGTCGGTGTTTCGCGCGTGCCCATCTTCCGATCGAGCCTCGGCCCGCCCCCTGGTCAGAACTAGAGCGTGCGGACGTCGATGACCTCGTCGGGTCGCGGGCGTCTGAAGAACAGCCAGTCGCCGCTTGAGTGAGATGTCCAGGCCTGCATGAACTCCCAGCCATGGGCGTGCATGGCGAAGGCTTTCGCGATCTCGGCGTTTCCGACCACCGATACCGCGTCGTATTCCCAATTTGGATCTTGCATGGCGCCTCCAGAAAGAACGAGGCAACGGTACGCTGAACGAAGGGGCTCGCGCAAGGGCCAGCCGGCCGCCGGCTAGTCGGCGGCGAAGTCCTTCACCGCCTTGACGAGGTCGGTCCGCGCGACTTCGAACTGCCCGGGGCGAAGTTGGCGCCACTGGGTGCGGTCTTTCTGGAGTTGTGCTGCTCCCACCGCACCCGCCTCGAGATCTTTCAGAGTGACCGTGCCCTTGGCTTTCTCCTCGGACCCGTAGATCAATACCAGCGGGATTCCCGAGCGATCGGCGTACTTGATCTGCTTGCCCAAGCCTGGCTCCGAGCCCAGGTACAGCTCGGTCGGCACGCCGGCGCGGCGCAGTTCGTACGTCATCGCGAGGTAGTCGTCCATGAGCGAAGGATCGATGGCGGTGACGAGGACATGCGCGGTGGCGCGTCGCTTTCCGGTGCGTCCGAGCTTGATGAGCGCGGCCAGAAGGCGGTCGACGCCGATGGAGGCGCCGGTCGCGGGCACGCGTTCGCCCAGGAAACGCATGACCAGATCGTCATAGCGCCCGCCGCCGAAAACCGAGCCGAACTCCGGGGCGTCGAGGAGAACGGCCTCGAACACCGGACCGGTGTAATAGGCGAGACCCCGGGCGATGCTGAGATCGATCACCGCACGGTCTTCGTGATAGCCGAGGTTTCCGAGGTGCCGGGAGATTTTCGTGAGCGGTTCAATGGCCTCGGCTGATCCAAGGACGCCGCTGAAGACGTCACGCAGGCCGGCCAGGATCTCGTCGCGAGTGGCGCCCCGGATGGCGAGGAATTTCTCGATGAGGCTGACCTGCTCCATCCGCAAGCCGACCCCCGGGATGGTGTCGCCCGATTCGTCCTTGTAGCCGGTGGTGAGTTCCCTGCGGATCTTGTCGATCCCGATCTTGTCGAGCTTGTCGAGGACCCTGAACACATCGGCGGCCAGACCCTGATCGATGCCGGCGAGCGGCATCAACAGATTGAGGACGCGGCGGCTGGAGAAGCGCACGCGGAACGGGCCGCAGTCGAGGGCGGTGAGGGTGTCGCACATTCCCGCGATGATCTCGGTGTCGGCGATCTCGGAAGGCACGCCCACTGAATCGAGATCGAATTGGGTGAACTCTCGAAAGCGTCCCGGCCCCGGCTTATCCGCGCGCCACACCGGCCCCACCTGGTAGCGCCGGAACGGCCGGGGCAGTTCGGGATACTGGGCCATGAGCCGGGCCAGCGGCACGGTCAGGTCGAAGCGCAGACCGAGGGCGTCATCTTCGGGACCCTGGACGCGGAAGATCGAGGCCGAAGCCTCGGCGCCACCCGAACCCGAGAGAACGCGCAGGTGCTCGATGGCGGGAGTGCTGATGGGCACGAACCCATAGAGTTCGTAAACGCCCTGGATCGTCGCGATCATGCGTTCCCGGGCGATCATCTCCCCCGGCAGGAGATCACGAAGGCCGCGGGCGAGCGCGGCTTGGACAAGTTCCATTAGTGGCGGGGTGCTCGAAATTCGGGGGCTTGCGGGGTGGGGACCGGTCACCGCTCTCCAACTAAGAAGGGCCGGATCTATTCCGGCCCAAGGAGGGTGGTACAGACGCTGGGGGTCGAACCCAGGACCTCCTGATCCACAATCAGGCGCTCTAACCAACTGAGCTACGTCTGCCCGGTCAGTTTATTCGATTCGGGCCAATCGAGGCTCAGACTTCTTGAACTTCAATGTCGATTCGGCGCTTGATCAAACGAAAGTCGGCGATGTCTCCGGTCAAGACGATGGCGCCGTGCCGGTGAGCGGTCAGGGCGATCAAGCAGTCGTTCTGGAGTTCGCGGCGCTTGTGGACGTCGAACCCCTCGTCGTCCCCGATCGCGCGAACCAGGCGACCGGCCCTCAGCCAGTCCTCGGAAAGGGGAGCCCATATCTCGGCCGACGACCGCGCCAGACCATCGAGCGCCCTCTCCGCGGCGCGGTCCCGCGCGCCCCGGTACAGCTCACAGAGAACCACGGCGCTTTGCCGGAGGACATATCGCCGAGAGAACTCGCGCAGGCCATGAGGCAACTCGCCCTTGAGGTGGCGAATGACCACATTGGTGTCGAGAATGGCGTAGCGGGCCAAACCTGGTGACCCTTAAGTCTCTTTGAAGCTCACGCCCTTTGCCACACCCGCGAGCTTGAGCAGTGGCTTCCAGGACTCCTCGATCTCCTTGACTCGAGCGAGGGCCAGGCGGACGGTCTCGCCATCGGATCTGGCGCGCAGGATTCGTCGCGCACTCTTGAGGGCCTTTGGTTCGACGAAGAACGCTTTTCTTTCGAGTGCCGCAGCGGGTTCCATCAGGCAAGCATACACTTCGCCCGAAACCGGCACACAGAGCGACGAGGGCGCCGACGCTCCGAAGTCCCTATCGGTTCGGGCAACTGAGCGAAGGCCGGATTCCTGAGTGGCTCCGCTTCGCGGACCCCCTCCAGAGCAAAGTCGCTCGCGAACGCTCGCTCGTTTGTCACTCCGGCCGAAGCGAAACGGGGGTCTGGGGGGCTAAGCACGGGAGTCCGTTCGCCATTGCGGCCCCCCAGCTAACCAAGCGAAGGCGGGATTCACTCCCGCCGAAGCGAACGGGGGTCTGGGGGGCTAAGCAGGAGGTCCGTGCTGCGTTTGCGGCCCCCCAGCTAAGGATGGTGCGCCTGAAGGGACTCGAACCCCTGGCCCGCAGCTTAGAAGGCTGCCGCTCTATCCAGCTGAGCTACAGGCGCATGAACAAAAGAAGTATACGTGGCGCATGGGAGAATCCCCGCCCATGCGCGACCTACTGATCGCCACTCAAAACCGGGACAAGCTTCGAGAGATCGAGGGCCTCGTTGCCGGTTTGCCGTTCCGTTTCGTCATACCGCTTGACCTTGGCATTGGGGACAGCCCTGAGGAAACCGAGGTCACGTTTATGGGGAATGCGCGACTCAAGGCCCTTCACTATGCGCGCTTGACCGGCCTCGCCGCCGTGGCCGACGACTCAGGCCTTTCGATCGATGCGATGAACGGCGAGCCGGGCGTTTATTCCAGTCGATTCTGCGGGGAGAACGCGACCTATCCTCAGCGCTTCGAGGAGATCTGGCGCCTTTTGCGCGATGTACCTGAGCACGCTCGGACCGCTCGGTTCACCTGCGCGGTGGTGATGGTGGATCGCGAACAGGTCGTCTTCGAGACCGAGCAGTTCGTCGACGGCGTCATCGCCTCAAGCCCGCGCGGCGTCAACGGCTTCGGCTACGACCCGATCTTCTTCCACCCGCCTTCGGGATGCACCACCGCGGAGCTTTCCCGCGAGAAGAAGGACGCCATCTCTCACCGGGGTCTGGCGTTCGCGAAGTTGCGCGGATTCCTGGAATCGTGGAGCCAGGCCAGCCCGCGCGACTAACGAATCCAGCCGCGCCACCGATAGACGAAGATCCCGAGGTGCTCGTGGATGGTCGAGCCGAAGGACATCAGACGTTCCTCGGGGCGGTCGAGGGTTTCGAGATCGAACCTTGTTTCGCGCGCCGGAGCGGCCATCACCTCGAGACCCAGGCCCTCGAGCAGCGCCCCGGCACGGAAGGTGTGGGTCGGCGACGTTGTCACAATGATCCGCTTCAGCCCCCGGGCCTTCAGATAACCGGCGGCCATGACCGCTTCGTCGTGGGTGTTTCGCACCGGTTGGAGAACCACCAGCTCGACCTCCGGCCGGAACCTCGTCAGCATGGCCTGGGCGAAGGGCCGCTGGGCGGCGAAGGGCGGGGGCAGTTCGGTGATGATCAGCCGCGGAGCCAGGCCCTCCTTGACCAGTTCCAACCCGCGGAAGAGTCTCGCGAACTGCGTCGAGGTCGGGTCACCGTCAGTCTGCATTCTCGACGCGAGGACCAGGACCGCATCCGCGGGCCGGAGAGCATCGGCTCGAACCAATCCTGCGACCAGCAGACGGCTCAATGGAGAGTAGGAAACCACGGTCCACAGAATCAGAAGGCCGACGGTCGTCGCATACAGCAGTTTCCGTAGCCGGGTGACGCCGCACAGCGCGCCCAAGCCCGCGCCTACCGGAATCAGGATGAGGCGGTCGCCCCAGAACGACACCAGCGTGGTCAGGTCGAGGTCGCGGGCGAGAAGTCCCGCCACCAGGCCGAGAGAAGCGCCGAAGGCCGCCTGTTCGCGGGTGGTCACCGCTTTTTCGAGCCTTTTGATGTGCGTCTGAAGCCGAGCTGATTCACGACCACGCGCTCGTGCCCGTCGGAAGGACGGTTTTGGATGCCGCCCTCCGCTTCGATATAGAGCGTGGTTGAGCCGCCTCCGTCCAGGTTGATCGCGTTGACCACGCCTTCGCGGAGGAAGATCTCGCTCATCTCGGGGCCGGTGAAACCGAGAGCGGCCTCCCGTCGTCCGTCGGCGACCAGGATCACCAGCGTCCCGTCTCTCTTCAGACCCAGCGCAGTGCGCGGGTGTCGTATCGAAGCAAACCTCTCGAGGGTTGGTGAGGGCTGCGAGTCTTCGACCAGCCGGGGGCGGCCTGACACCGCGGCCACCAGACCGACCGCCGGAGACGAAGCGCCGTTCTTTCTGACCTGGCCCCGGAAGATCGACGCGGTTCCGTTGCGGAAGAACGCCATGGTCATTGGGCATCCATCGTAGACCGCGGTCCAGAGCCGACCCTCGCCCGCGGTGATGCCGCAGCTTTCCGTCTTCGAAAAGAAGTTCGCATTGATGGCGATCTGCGCGCCCACCTTCTTCGCGAAGTCCGTGACCACCGACCAGGCGTCTTCCTGACCCGTGCCCACTACTTCCATCGCGCGGGGCGCGAGGGTCACGAGGTGATAGTCCTGAGTGTTGTCCGTGCGGTGAATGTGCACCACCCCACGGTAGGGCCTGGTCGTCCGGTCCTCGGCGCTTCCGAGGGTCGCGACGAGAAGGCTGGCGCCGAGGAAGGCGGCAGGGAACACAGACCGCGGCCTACTCACTTGATCAGGTGGAACTCGGTCTGGCGCTCGAGAACCCACTGCCATCCGGTCGAGAACAGGAACGCATCCTCTTCCAGCGCAAAGCGAACCGGCTGATCCGCCCACTCCCTGACCTTGTGGGTGGCGTTCAGTTCGATGGAGTGCCAGGAGTCCGCGCTGAATGGATAGTCGCCCCGCACGGGGACGCCCTGCTGATAGTCAGTCATGCCGATGGGCGAGCCCGCGCCGTGGCCGTGGTAGCCGATGGGATGACAGTAGATCGAGGGCACGAGGCCCTCGGCCATAGCTTGCTTGCGCGCTGTTGCTAGAGCTTCATTGCCCGAGCCGCCCACCTTCGCGAACTGCATGGTGAGATCCTGCAGTCGATTTGCGGCCTTGAGGCCATCTTTCAGGCCCTGCGGGGCATCGGTCTCGCCCGGCTGAAGCACATAGGCGAGGTGCTGGGTGTCCGTCGAAAAGCCCACGTAGACGATGCCGAAGTCGGTGTGGAGCATGTCGCCGCGTTGAATGATGGGGTCCTTCCCGGGCACGCCGTCCGGGAAACCCTTGCGCGATACGGTGATCGACGGATGAAACCAGCCGCCGTGGCCCATCTCGGCCACCCGCTGCCGCATCCACCACACCACGTCCTCGGTGGTGGTGACCCCGGGGACGATCACTTCATTCGAGAACGCCTCGCGGATGATCTGGTGCGCGACCCGCATCACATGGCGATAGATGTCCGCCTCTTCGGGAAGCTTGACGTCCAGCCAGTTCACGGCCAGCTTCTCCGCCGACTTCACCCGCGGCGCGAAATCGGACCCGAGCGCTTTCATCAGATTGTCCTTCTCATTCGCGGTGAGGCCGTCCGCGTGATTGAAGGTTTCGGAGGTGTTGATGCCGATGACCCTGGGATTGCGCCCGGCCACCAGTTTGCGCAGTCCATCCCACTGACCGTCGTTGGGAGTGGGGACGACCTTGAACAGGCCGTCGTAGTCGAACCGGCCCACGGAGTAACGCTGAACCCTTAGCCTCGGGGGGAGCGTCGCCGAATTCACTTCGGCGACGCGACCGGGGTCTGGGGGGCTGAGCACGGCGTTGGCTGTCTCCTGCGGCCCCCCAGTCTCAAGGACAAATACGAGGATCGTGCGACGGCGGGATGAGTAGGTGGT
This sequence comes from Vicinamibacteria bacterium, assembly GCA_031362685.1. Lineage (GTDB taxonomy): Bacteria > Acidobacteriota > Vicinamibacteria > Fen-336 > JAGNNV01 > JAGNNV01. The sequence goes on from JANLSZ010000337.1 coordinate 8,917, forward strand.
CAGCGGCGCCATCGACCGGAACACCGGATCGTCGTTGTACTCGCGCGAGACGATGATCCACATGTCGATGCCGGCCTCGCGCATCAGACGCGGGAGGAGGGTGTCGAACCGCTTTTCGATGAAGCCCTTGATCAGAACCGCCTGCTGGCGATGGGTCAGGATCCTTTGGTCCGCGCCCGCGGCCCTGTTCTGAGGCGCAGCTGAGCCGACGGAGGCAAGCAGAGCGACGAGGGCGGCGGCGAAAAAGCGTTTCATCAAGTGGGTGTCTCCTGGAACGCCTGCGAGCTTAATTGGTTCGTTGACGGTTCCGGTCGTGGCCCGTATGGTTCCGACATGCTCATCCAGGCCGCTCTGCTTCTCTCCATCCTGAGCCTCCCCGCTGCTCCTGCACAACCGGCGGTGAAGTACGCCGTGACTCCCTCGGTCGTCGGGTCGGATGGGCTGAGCCCCATCCTGCGCGTGACCATGACGTTGCCGAGCGACGCCGCGTCGGCACGGGCGACCCTCATCATGCCTCGGGCGATTCCAATGGGCTACGGACAGCAGCCCTACGACGAATTCGTCAAGGTCACCGCCGCGCGTTCGCGAAGCGGGGCTCTTGCCGCGATCAACCGGGACCAGGGTCCGCGCTGGTCGATCGGGAGCCCGAACCCTGAAGACCCGATCGCGTCTCTCGACTATGAGGTCGATCTTCTGGCCATGGAAGCGGTCATCCTGCCCGGCGGCGATTCGTCGCGGGTTCGCGATGGCTTTCTCTCTTTTCTCGGCTATTCGGTCTTTCCCTATGTCGAAGGGCTTGAGGATCGTGCCGTCGATCTCGCGCTCAGCCCGCCTCCCAACCGGCTCGATTGGCCGGTTTTCTCGACCCTCGCTCCCCGGGCTCCTGCGACCTCCGGTCGTGTCACGGCTGCTGCGGCGAGTTTCTATGACCTCGCCGATTCGCAGATCCTCATGGGCCCCGGCTTTCAGGTGAAGAAACTCCAGGGCTCCCCGGACCTCTTCCTGGTCGTCCACGCTGAGGGCCCGATCGACCTCGCGGTGATGTCGCCTCTCGCCGAGCAGGCCTTCGACGCCCTGGTACGCTATTTCGGAGCCGCTCCTTTTCCCCATTTCACCCTGCTCTTCGACTATCTCAAACCTCTCTCGCCGCGCCACACGTACGGCTTCAGCATGGAGCACATGCAAAGCGCCACCTTTGGCGCGCTGGCCTCGGCCGCGCCCACCGCGCAGTCCTCCGATCGGGAACGCGGGGCGTGGCGCTACAACGTGGCCCACCACATCTCGCACGCCTGGATCCCCAAGCGCTGCGCGGGTGAGGGCTACTTCCCATTCCGCTGGGAACTCGCGCCTTTGATCGAGACCATCTGGCTGAGCGAAGGATTCGGCCAGTATGTCGCCGCGGATGCCCTTTCGGATGTGCTCCCTCCTTCCACCAATGGGAAGCCCTACCGCGAGGCCTTGGTGGAACTGCGCTTCCGAGACGCTCTGCGCGAGATGCCCGATTTCCTCAAGCGGATGCCGCTGGTCGAACTGTCCCGGGTCGCGTCCACCGTCTACTCCGAGGACTTCCGCACCGGTCGAACCGTGTTCTCCCGCGGCGGCCTGATGGCTTATGAGATGGACGAGAAGATCCGCGCCTCTACGAACGGAGCCAAACGGCTCCGCGACGCATTGAAAGGACTCTTCGCCTGGTCGGAGAGGGAAAAGAGGCCATTTCGCATCGACGAGCTCCCGGCGATCTTCAAAGCCGCCACCGGGGTTGACACCCGCGACATCATGGAGCGCTGGCTGGCGGGGATGAAGTAGTCGTGTCATCGATCTTCCCACGCGTTTCCCCCCGGGTTCGTGCGGCCGAGATCCGAGGAGGCTCAGAATTTGAGGCGGTGATTTCGGAAGCTTGAGGGACGAACGCTGAACGGATGACAAGATAAAGGGCTGAACCTGATGCCCTCCAACCTGTTTCTTGCCGTTCTTGCCAGTGCGTATCCGTTCCTGGGGCAAGCCTCCCCGACTCCGGCTCCGTCGCCCACTCCACCTCCCACCTCCTCGGCAACGGCTACGCCAACCCCGGAACCGTCGCCCACCGCCACGCCCGATGTGGGCACCCTGGTGGCCGAGGCCGATGCCCACTTTGCGCGCCGGTCCCTTGGCGCCATTGATGAGGTCGCGGACCGTCGCGAAGTGGATGCCGCCGTGGCGCTGTACCGATATGCCCTCGCGCTGGCCCCTCGCGAGATTGATACTCTGGCCAGGTTGCTGCGCGCCATGCATTTCCGTGGCGCTTACACCGGAGCCGACGTCGATGAGAGGAAGGCCATCTTTGACGAGGGCCGAAAGCTCGGGCAGGAGGCGGTGGATCGTCTCGAGGCGGAGGCGAAGACGGCGAAGGGGATGTCGCGGATTGAGGCTCTCCGACTGGTCAAAGGCGCTCCCGCGCTCTATTTGTGGGTGGCCGGGCATTGGGGCGAGTGGGGCCTGGCGAGAGGCAAGTTCGCGGCCGCCCGCAGCGGGATCGCGGGCCGGCTGCGCGACCTCGCTCAAACGGTCATCGACCTCGATCCCTTGTTTGAGGATGCGGCCGGTTATCGCATCCTCGGCCGGATTCATGCCGAGGCCCCGAAAATTCTGTTCATCACCGGATGGATCTCCCACGAAAAGGGTGTTCAGTACCTTCGTCGCGCCTACCGGGCGGCCCCGAACCATCCCGTGACCTGGTACTTCCTCGCCGAAGCGATTCTGGACCATGAGCCCGAGAAGAGAGACGAGGCCCTGCAGCTTCTGGAACTGTGCGCCACGACCGCGCCGCGTCCCGACACCGTGCTTGAAGATTCGCGTTACGCGACCCTGGCCCGAAAACAGCTCGCTCAGTTGCGCAGTGCGCCGTGAGACGAGGGCTTTGCAGCCCGTGGTGAAAGTCGGCCTGCATTCGACGAACGCTGCATCCCGGCTGGACTGCGTTGCTCGTCGCCCCAATATTCCCGATATTGGGGCTCCTCGGCGCCTTGCCAGCCGGGCGCATCGCTCGTCTCAGTGCGACGGCGGACTTTCACCACGAGCTGCTGGGAAGCGCGGCTGAAGTGTCGATCACTCCGCTCGGCGTCGTCATTGCGTATCTCGTTCTGACCACGCTGCTCGGGATCGCGCTTGGCCATCGGGCGCGCAGCGCTCGCGATTGGGCGGTGGCCGGCGGTTCGATGGGCACCTTCATGCTCGCCGCGGCAATTGCCGGAACACGTATCGGCGGAGCCGGGATTTACGGAGTGGCGGGTGACGTCATCACCGGCGGGGTGTGGAACCTCATCTGGTACGCGGTCAGCACCTTCCTGGCCCTGGGCCTCGTGGGGCTGTGGTTTGCGGTTCCGTATCGACGGCTCGGCCTGCAGACCGTGGGCGAGGCATTCACCCGGCGGTTCGGGTCGAGGCGCGGCCAGGCCCTCACCAGCTTGTGCGTGCAGACCGAGTACCTGATCGTGAACGTGATCGAGGTCTTCGTGACCGCCGGGCTCCTGCGCTTCATGACCGGCATCAGCGTTCCCGTCGCGACGGCTTGCGCGGTGGTGGTCCTGGTGAGCTACACCGCGTTTGGAGGGTTATGGGGCGCCGCCTACACGAACCTCATCCACTGCGGCGTCATAACTCTAGGTCTCGGCGCGGTAGCGGTTCTTGGGATCCGGTCGCTCGGCGGCTGGGCCGAAGTCACGCGGGCGGTGGGCGAGAAACTCGTTCTCGTGGGGCGGGACGAAAGCGCCTTCTGGAGCCCGGTCGGTCAGGGCTTTTCGCCCATCGTGGCCATGATCTTCTCCGCCGCCATTCACACCCCCGCCGCTTCCATCTACGCCAACTTCTCGACCGCGGCGCGCAACGAGAAGCAGCTCCCGGCTACCTTCGTTCTCGCTGGCCTCGGCGCCGGTCTCATGCCCGTCCTCGCCGGGATCATCGGCATCCTGACCCTGGCGCGGTATGGCGCGGCCAAAGGCCTCTCCGGTTACGCGACCATCACCACCTTCGCGACGGAGACGAGCCCGTGGCTCGGGGGCGTGGCCATCGCGGCCATTCTCGCGGCGGTGGTCTCGACCGGCGGCCCGATTCTGCTGTCGAGCGCGACCCTGTTGGTGCGCGACTGGCTGCCCGCGCGGGTCAGTGCTACTCCGCGGGGGACTCTGCGCGCTTATCGGACGGCGACCGTCGCCTATGGCGTCTTGTCGGGTTTCCTTTCGCTTCTGGTGGTGAAGTCAGGGATCTCGCTTCTGAGCCTGCTTCTCTTCGGATACGCCACCGTGGTCCCGCCCGCGATCGCGCTCTTCTTTCTCATCTACTGGCCGCGCACCACGGAGGCGAGCGTCCTGTGGGGAATAGGCCTCGGGTATGGCGCGAGCGTCGTTTCGTATGCCCTGGTGCGAATGGGCCTTTCGACCTATGACCCCTCGTACGCAAGCACGCTGGTTCCCCTGGTGGTGATTCCTTTGATCGCGCTCGCCGTACCCCCAGGCGAAGACGCGCGCGCGGCGCCGTTCTACCAGACCCTGCGGGTCCCGCAGTCGTCATGACTTCCGGCTGTCTTCTCGAAACTGCCCAGGCGGTCCGGATGCGCGACGGAGTTGTCCTCTCCGTCGACATCTATCGGCCGGCGCGGGGCGGAGCGCCGCTTCCGGGTCGGTTTCCGGTGTTGCTGGAGCGGACGCCCTACGGGAAAGGTCGCGCGGTTCTGAACCGGGCCGCCGAGTTCTTCGCGAATCAGGGCTACGTGGTGATCATGCAGGATGTGCGAGGCCGCTTCGCCTCGGAAGGGGAGTGGTACTTCCTTTCTGAACAGGAGGGCCCCGACGGTTTCGACACGATGGCGTGGATTGCTTCGCAGCCGTGGTGCGACGGCAACATCGGAACCATGGGCCTCTCGTACAGCACCGCCACCCAGCAGGCGCTCGCGGTGTTGCGACCACCCGGTCTCCGGTCGCAGTTCCTCTCGGACGGCGGCTACGACTACTTTCACCGCACCCTGCGCCACAGTGGCGCATTCGAGCTCGGCGTCCTGCTGCCCTACGTTGTCCGCCTCGCCCGCGAAGGGCCGGACCTCGTAAGCGACCCCGAACGCCGGGCCGCGTTCGAGGCCGAATTGGATGGACTGAGGCCGTGGCTGAGCCGGCTGCCCCTCCGCAAGGGCGCGTCGTTCCTTCGCCACGCGCCGCGGGAAGAGCGGTGGTTCATCGACATGCTCACCACCAGCCGCCGCGATCCCTACTGGACGCAGCCGACCCTCAGCCTGAAGGACCATGTCGCCGCGTATCCCGACATTCCGATCTTCTTCCAAACGTCGTGGTACGGCCATCATGTCTGGGCCACGATCGAGAAATACCTCGCCATTCGCGGTGGCCGAAAGTCCCCGATGCGTCTGCTCATCGGCTCGTGGCTGCATGGCTACGACGACTTCGCGCGACCCTATGCCGGCGAGGTCGACTTCGGGGCCGAGGCGCCGATGGACTTCGACGCGCTGAGGCTGCTCTGGTTCGACGCCACCCTCAAGGGAATCGACAATGGCATCCTCGCCGGTCCCGAAGTCCATATCTTCGTCATGGGCGGAGGTCCGGGTGGCCGAACGGTCGAGGGGCGGCTTCAGCACGGCGGCTTCTGGCGCGACCAGACCTCCTGGCCTCCGGCCGAGTGCCGACCGCTCACGCTCTATCTTCACCAGGACGGGCGCCTTCGTCCGGAGACTCCTCCCGCCGAGGCGCCTCCCCTCAGTTTCGTCTTCGATCCCAAAGGCCCGGCGCCGACGGTGGGCGGGGGAGTCCAAAACGGGATGTTCCCCTCCCTGATCCAGGGCGGAGCCTACGACCAGCGTGGTCGAGGCGAACTGTGGGCCTGCGGCGACACCCGTCCCTTGGCCGATCGCGACGACGTTCTCGTCTTCCAAACCGAGCCGCTCGAGAGCGACATCGAAGTCACCGGGCCCGTCTCCGTCCGCCTTTTCGTCTCATCGACGGCCAAGGACACCGATTTCACCGCCAAACTCATCGACCTCCATCCGCCCGGTCCCGATTGGCCGGAGGGTTTCGCGATGAACCTGACCGACGCGATCGTGCGCTGCCGTTACCGCGCGGGCTTCGATCATGAAGCGTGGCTCACGCCCGGCCAGGTCGTCGAGGTCAGGATCGAGCCGTCGGCGGTCAGCAACGTCTTCGCCCGGGGCCATCGCATCCGTCTGGACATCTCCAGCAGCAATTTCCCGCGCTTCGATGTGAACCCGAACACCGGCGAACCCTGCGGCCTGGAGACGGCGATGGAAATCGCGAACAATCGGGTTCATGTGGACGCCACCTACCCGTCGAGCCTGACCTTGAACACCATCTGATGCCGTTCAGATAGAATGCGCCGCCTCCCCCTCCCGTGGCGATCGTTTCTCGAGGAGCGTGGCTCTACTCCCCCCAGGTTCCTCTTTTAGGAGAAATGCATGTTCCCGTTCGTCGAGCGTAAGTCCTTCAAGCTCGCCCTGTTGGCCCTCCTCGTGCTTGTGGCCAGCGCGGCCCCGAGTTTGGCGAGTGAAGCCGAGCTCGTGCTTCCGGATCTCCATTCCGTCAGCTTCTTTGGCATGACCGGCTGGTCCCTCCTCTTTTTCGGCCTGTTCATGTGCGCCGCCGGAGCCTTGTTCGGAATGGTCTTCTACAAACAGCTTCGGGACATGCCGGTTCACTCGTCGATGCTCGAAGTGTCGGAGCTGATCTATGAGACCTGCAAGACCTATCTGCAGACTCAGGGCCGGTTCATCATGTTGCTGTGGGTATTCATCGCCTCGATCATGGTGGTGTACTTCGGATGGCTGCGTCACTTCTCCATCGACCGCGTGCTCCTCATCATCTTCTTCTCCCTGGTGGGCATCGGGGGCAGCTACGGGGTGGCCTGGTTCGGTATCCGGATCAACACCTTCGCCAACTCCCGCACCGCCTTCGCGGCGCTTCGCGGCAAGCCCTTTCCGACCTACGCCATTCCCCTCAAGGCCGGCATTTCCATCGGCACCTTGCTCATCTCGGTCGAGCTCGTGATCATGCTCGCCATCCTCCTCTTCGTCCCCGGCGAGTACGCCGGTCCCTGCTTTATCGGCTTCGCCATCGGCGAGTCGCTGGGCGCGGCCGCCCTCCGCATCGCCGGTGGCATCTTCACCAAGATCGCCGACATCGGCTCCGACCTGATGAAGATCGTTTTCGACGTCAAGGAAGACGACGCGCGCAACCCCGGGGTCATCGCCGACTGCACCGGAGACAACGCGGGCGACTCGGTCGGCCCCACCGCCGACGGTTTCGAGACCTATGGCGTCACCGGCGTCGCTCTCATCACCTTCATCCTTCTCGCCGTCGCCGACCCCGTGGTTCAGGTCAAGCTCCTGGTCTGGATCTTCGTCATGCGGATCCTCATGATCGGAACGTCGGTGGTGTCGTACTTCGTCAATGAAGCCTTTGCTTCGGGCAAGTACCTCACCGCCGACAAGATGAACTTCGAAGCCCCCCTCACTTCCCTGGTGTGGCTCACCTCCATCCTCTCCGTAGCCGTCACCTACGTGGTCTCGTACCTCATGATCCCGGATCTCGCGGGCGACACCACCTTGTGGTGGAAGCTCTCTTCCATCATCACCTGCGGCACGCTCGCCGGCGCGATCATCCCCGAGCTGGTGAAGATTTTTACCTCCACCGAGTCGTCTCACGTCAAGGAAGTGGTCACCGCGTCGCGCGAGGGCGGCGCGTCGCTCAACATCCTCGCCGGTCTGATCGCCGGCAACTTCTCGGCCTTCTGGCTCGGTCTAACCATCACCGGCCTCATGGGCATCGCCGCGGCGATCTCCACCGGCTTCCCGACCACCCTGATGCTGGCTCCCGCGGTCTTTGCTTTCGGCCTGGTCGCTTTCGGCTTCCTGGGCATGGGCCCGGTCACCATCGCGGTCGATTCCTACGGCCCGGTCACCGACAATGCGCAGTCCGTCTTCGAGTTGAGCACCATCGAGCAGATGAAGGGAATCCACGCCGAGATCGAGAAGGACTTCGGCTTCAAGCCCGACTTCACCAAGGCCAAGCATTTCCTCGAAGAGAATGACGGCGCGGGAAACACCTTCAAGGCCACGGCCAAGCCCGTTCTGATTGGAACCGCGGTGGTCGGGGCCACCACCATGATCTTCTCGATCATCGTGATGCTCACCGAGAAGCTCACCATCAACATGGACAAGCTCTCGATCCTTTACTCGCCCTTCCTCCTCGGCCTGGTGTCCGGGGGCGCGATCATCTACTGGTTCACCGGCGCTTCCATGCAGGCGGTGTCGACCGGGGCCTATCGCGCGGTGGAGTTCATCAAGCAGAACATGAAGCTCGACTCGGGGGCCACCAAAGCTTCGGTGGAAGACTCCAAGAAGGTGGTGGAGATCTGCACGAAGTACGCGCAGAAAGGGATGTTCAACATCTTCCTCACTATCTTCTTCATTACCCTGTCCTTCGCCTGCTACGAGCCGTTCTTCTTCATCGGCTACCTCATTTCCATTGCGCTGTTCGGCCTCTATCAGGCGATCTTCATGGCCAACGCCGGCGGGGCCTGGGACAACGCGAAGAAGATCGTGGAAGTCGAACTGAAGGAAAAGGGCACCGCCCTTCATGCCGCGGCGGTGGTGGGCGACACCGTCGGCGATCCGTTCAAGGACACGTCGTCCGTGGCCATGAACCCGGTCATCAAGTTCACCACGCTCTTCGGCCTGCTCGCCGTCGAACTGGCGGTGGAAATGGCCAGGAATGGACAGCAGGGCTTGACTCAAATCCTCGCCGTCGTCTTCCTGGCCGCGGCCCTGTTCTTCGTCCACCGCTCGTTCTACGGCATGAGAATCGACGCGAAATAGGGGCGCACCCTCGGATTTTCGATGAGCCATTTGCGGCGCGCCAAGGCGCAAATGACCCATGCGGGATTCAAGAGGTTTGGGAGTAACTTGGGGTTGTCGACGTAGCATCCGGCCCTAGCGGACAGCTCTATTTTCTGAAAAGGAAGATCCCCATGAAGCCCCCCCTCCTTGTGCTCTGCGCCACCGACCTCAGCGCCGACGCCGATCTTGCCGTGGTGGCCGCGAGCGACCTGGCGCGCCGGTTTGGATCCCGCCTTGTTTTCGTCCATGCCGTTCCCTATCCGGCCCCGGCGCAGGTTCTCTTCCCCCATCTGGTCCAGGGGACGACCGATCGGCTGATGGCGGTTTCGCGGGTCGCTTCCGAAACGGTGGCGGCTCGGGTGGCCGGTCTGACCGGGTGGCCGGTGGAAGAGATTGATGTTCGAGTGGACGTGGGCGCCCCCGACGAGGTCATCGTGGAAACCGCCGAGGAGTCGCACGCGGATCTGCTGGTCATCGGCGTTGCCGGGAGCGACTCATCCGGAAAGGGTCTGGGTGCTTCCGCCCTCCGAATCGCGCGTCACGCCCACTGCCCGGTGCTGGTGGTTCGAGGGGGACCCTCGAAAGGCCCGATCCTGGCCGCGACCGATCTGTCCGATCCCGCTCAAGGGGCCCTGTCGATGGCCGCTCTTCTGGCCACCGAGCGGGAAGAGCCCATGGTGGCGCTTCACGTGGTCGACTATTCGCCCATCGTGGTGGTTCCCGAGGCCTTCGGTCCCGGCATCCCGATTCCCGTTTCCGAGGAGGAGCACAAAGCCATTCTCAAGGCGGCCGGCGATCGGCTGAGTGAAGTGCTCGACAAACTCGGGATCAAGGCCGATCGGCTCCTCGAAGAAGGGGCGCCGTCCGGGCGGATCGTAGCCGCGGCCGAACAGATCGACGCCAGCCTGTTGGTGATGGGCACGGCCGGAGGAGGCGGTCTGAGGCGAATGCTGCTGGGCAGTGTGGCCGAGGACGTTCTGGGCCTGGCCCCCTGTTCCGTCTTGCTCGTTCGTCATCACAGTCCGGGAGGAAAAGAATGAAGGATTCGAGACAAAGCAAGGTGAGCGAATCGACGGTGGTGCTCGTCTGTCGCGACATCGAGCTCAACGGGGAAGACCGCAAGGAGATAGAACGAAGCGAGGCCGCCCTGGCTCACGTCTTCCCCAGGATCCATCGAATTGAGTGGACGGTTACGGCGCGCCCGCGAGCCGTGGAAGTTCACGCGCACATGCACGCCCGCCGGGGAGATTTCGAAGGCCGGGCGGCCGAGAAGGACGCCCGGACCGCCTTTCAGGTGGTGACCAAGAAGATTCTTGCTCAAAAGCGAAACCAGAAGGAGGCTTCACTCGGGTCGCGCAGGGATGAGCACCCGCGCTCCGCCGCCGGCGATTGGTATTGACTCGAAGACATTCACGCCCCTGTGACGTCCGCACCGGCCGGGGCTTCTCGTTCACCAGGACCGCCACCGCCGCACCTGGTCCTACGAAGGTTCCATCTCCATCCGGTTCTTGAGGACGCCGATTCCCTCGATATCCACTTCCACCACGTCGCCTGTCTTCATGAACAGGGGCGGGTTGCGCGCGAAACCAACGCCGCTGGGCGTTCCGGTGGCGATGATGTCGCCGGGCGCGAGGGTGGTGAAAGACGACAGATACGCAATCAGTTCGGGGACCCTGAAGATCAACTGATTGGTGTTCGCGCTCTGAAGAACCTTGCCGTTGAGGCGCGTCTTGATGTCGAGGGCGTGCGGGTCGGCGATCTCGTCGCTAGTGACCATCCACGGACCGAGGGGTCCGGTGCGCGGGAAGTTCTTGCCGGGAATGAACTGGGTGGTGTGCCGCTGCCAGTCGCGGACGGAGATGTCGTTGAAGCAGGTGTATCCGGCCACGTGATCGAGGGCACGGGCGGCGTCGATGTAGCGGCCCCCTTTGCCGATGATGACCGCGAGTTCGCATTCGTAATCGACGCTGGTTGAGACCCTGGGGATCCAGGCGGGCTGTCCATGCGCCACCAGGGTGTCGGCGAAGCGGAGGAAAATGGTCGGATACTCGCTCTTCCCCCGACCCATCTCTTTCTGGTGATCGGCGTAGTTGATGCCGATGCAGAAGATCTTCCCGGGGTTGGGGATGACGGGCAGAAACTCCGCGACTTGCAGGGGCATCCAGTCCTTGCCCGTGCCGATGAAGGGCGCCAGTCCTGCCACCGCTCCGCCTGCGATGAGCGACTTGAGGTCGGGGAAGCGGCCCCCGAACTTCGGTCCCAGGTCCACCAAACGGTCGTTCAGCACACCGCCGTAGGTTGGTTTCCCATCCTTGATGAAGGACGCCAGTTTCATCGCTCCAGTCTCCCTTGTCTGGTCCCACCCAGGGGTGAGACAGGGGGATCCTACGCGAGCGGCGTCGGGGCGGTCTACTGAAGGCGAACGCTGATTCCCAGGGTGGCCCCGAAACGTTCGGAGCGGTTGCCCGAGAACTGTCCGGTCTGGTTGAGACCGAACTCGCCGGCCAGGGTTCGCTGATATGAGGCCTCCGCGAAGGCTTCGAAGTTTCCGTACAGGCGGGCCCGCAGGCCGGCCGGCGCGGTGATGTAGGCGAGGCTGCCGCTGTCTTGATAGAAGGAGTTGTTGATCTGGTTCGTACGCGCGTTCCCACCGCTGGTCTGACCCGGACCGCCGTAGGTCTGAACGACCACGCCATTGTTCGCCGACCCGTAGTACACCCCCGCACCAATGTATGCGTAGAAGCGCTCTCCGAGGTTGAAGGACCGGAGGACCGTCGATCCCACGCTCGCCTGGAAGCCGGTCTGCTCGGAGTAGGTCGCCCCGAGCGTGGGGCGAAGAGTCCAGTTCTCTTTGAAGGTCCAGCCGACGCTCATGCCGCTGTCGAGGCCGCGGCCCATGTTGAGGGCGAAACCTCGGTCCTGGGCCAAGGCCAGACTCGGGACCATGAGGAGGGAGAGGGAGACGGCCAGGGGAGCAAGGCGCATGTGAGCCTCCAAGGTAAAAATAGGAATGGCGGGATTGGGCGGGAACTACCGCCTCGGTAGCATACGGCTGCAAGCAAGAACCAAGCCCGCTCCAGGCCCGGAGGCCATGAGATTCCAGTCACCGGCCGGAGACGCTCCCGTCCTCGCGGGGTTACGCTGGGAACGAAGCCCGAACTCCGGCCTACCCCCGGTGGCGATCCTTCATGACTTCCACCGCGGCCTGCAGGGAGAGGCCCCGCGAGCGAAGCAGAACGGTGAGGTGGTAGAGCAGATCCGCGCCTTCACCCAGGAGCGCTTCATCATCCTGGTCTACTGCGGCCAGCGCCATCTCCACCGCCTCCTCGCCGACTTTTTGGGCGATCCGCCGCACCCCTGACTCGAAGAGTTTTGTGGTGTAGCTGCCTTCGGGCCGATCGAGCTCCCGTTCGCGGACCAGCGCATCGAGATCGGCCAGGAAGTTCGAGGGGGCTTCGGCAAAGCAGCTGGCCCGATTCAGATGGCAGGTCGAACCATTGGGCTTGGCGATCACGAGCAGCGTATCGAGATCGCAGTCGGCCTCCATCCGCACCAGGGTCAGGGCGTTACCGCTGGTCTCGCCCTTGGTCCAGAGGCGCTCTTTGCTCCGGCTCCAGAAGGTTACTTGTCCAGTCTCTATCGTCGCATCCAGGGCTTCACGGTTCATGTAGCCGAGCATGAGCACGCGGCCATTGCCGACGTCCTGAACCACCGCGGGCAACAATCCGCCCTGCTTTTCCCAATCGAGGCTGTTGATTTCATCAGGCGACATCGCGCACCTCTATGTGTTGTCCGGCCAGATACTTCTTCAGGACGGGGATACGAAGCGTACCCGAATGGAAGACGCTGGCGGCGAGGGCCGCGTCCACATCGGCTTCCTTGAAGACCGCGGCAAAGTGCTCGGGGGCGCCCGCTCCTCCCGAGGCCACGAGGGGGACCGTACACAGCGCTCGCGCTGCCTTCAACTGTTCGAGATCGTAGCCCTCCCGGGCGCCGTCCGAACCCATGCAGTTGAGGACGATCTCGCCCGCGCCCAGGGCCTGGGCTTCCCGCACCCAGTCGAGGGTAAGTTTCGACAGAGCCCGGGTTTTGTTCGGGTCGCCGGAATACTGCCGCACCCGCCATTGGCCGTCCGGGTCGCGCAGTGAATCGATTCCGACCACGATGCACTGCACGCCGAAAGCGTCAGCCAGTTCGCGCACCAGCGCGGGACGTTCGAGGGCCGGCGAGTTGACGGAGATCTTGTCGGCGCCCGACCACAAGACGGCCCGCGCCTCTTCCACCGATCTGATCCCGCCGGCCACGCAGAATGGAATGTCGATGATCCGGGCCACGCGCTCCACCCACCCGCGATCGACCAGCCTTCCTTCCGGACTGGCCACGATGTCGTAGAACACCAGTTCGTCGGCGCCCTCATCGCGATAGCGCAGGGCCAGGTCCTCGATGCGGCCCATCACCACATGGTCGCGAAAGCGCACGCCCTTCACGACCTCGCCGTCCCGGACATCGAGGCAGGGAATGATCCTCCGGCTCAACACGCGAGCGCCTCTTTCAATTGGAATCGTTGTTCCAGCAAGGCGCGCCCGAGGATGGCCGCGCGGGCGCCCGCCGCCTTCGCGGCCCGTATGTCCTCGAGGCTTCGGACCCCGCCCGAGGCCTGGATGTGGAGGTTGGGGAAGCGTGTCGCGAGCGAGCGGTACAGGTCGACATTGAAACCCGACAGCATTCCGTCGCGAGCGATGTCGGTGCACAGGACGTGACGCAATCCCGCCTCGGAGTAGAGGGTCAGCAACTCCTCAAGAGTGTGAACCGTCGGCTCCGTCCAGCCCTTGACCGGAAGACGCCAGACGCCCTCGCCATCCTGGCGGGCGTCGAGGGCCAGGGTGATCCGCTCCGCGCCAAACGTCTTGAGCCAGGCGGCCACGCGCAAAGGCTCTCGAACCGCCAGGGTCCCGACCACCACCCGCGCGGCCCCGGAGAGAAGCAGAGCCTCGATGTCCGCTTCGCTGCGAACTCCGCCTCCGGTCTGGACCTTCAGCGCGGTGCGCGTGCGAATCTCCTCTACCAGCGGGGCGAGGGAGTAGCGACCCATGCGGGCCGCGTCGAGATCGACAAGATGAAGCCAGGAGGCCCCGTCCTCCGCGTATCGGCGGATGGTATCAATGGGCGAGAGTTCGTAAACCGTCTGAGCGTCGTAGTCGCCCTGGTGGAGTCGAACCACCGTCCCTTTGCGTACGTCGATGGCGGGGAGGATGGTGAAGGTCATGACCGGGACAGGAAGTTCCCGAGCAGCCGCGCACCCGCCGCACTCGATCGCTCGGGATGAAACTGTGCGCCCATGATGGAGCCCCTGGCCACCACGGCGCTGAACGGCTGACCGTGCGTGCAGGTGGCGATGGTGTCCACCGAAGGCGGCGCGGCATAGCTGTGAACGAAGTACACCGACGCAGCACTGAGCCCGGTCATCAACGGGTGAGGGTTCGCGGGAACGCCCTCCAGTTGATTCCAGCCCATGTGGGGGACGCGGATGCCAGGCGAGGATGGGATGAGTCGGACCTCACCCTTAAGCAGGCCGAGGCACTCGGTCTGGCTTTCTTCCGAGCGCTCAAAAAGCAACTGCATGCCCACGCAGATCCCAATGAGGGGTTGGGTGAGACGCGGCAGCAGTTTGTCCAGACCATTTTCCCGCAGCTTCGCCATGCACACCGCCGCCGCACCCACCCCAGGAAGGACCACGTGGGTGGCGTCGCGGATCGCGTTCCAGTCGGAGGTCACCGGTGCTTCGACCCCGAGTCGAGCGAACGCGGCCTGGACCGACCCCAGATTCGCGCCTCCGGAGTCGAGCAGCACCACTCTCAGGTTCAAAGCGTGCCCTTGGTGCTCGGCAGTTCGACGCCGTCGCGCCTTATGGCCTGGCGCAGCGCGCGGGCCACCGACTTGAAGCAGGCCTCGATCATGTGATGGGCGTTTTCGCCTTGAACCGACAGATGGAGATTCAAGCCCGACGTTTCGCAGAGCGAACGGAAGAAGTGGGGAACCAACTCGGTGGGGAGGCCGCCCACCTGATCGCGCGGGAAGGCTCCACTGAAAACGAACCAGGGCCGGCCCGACAGATCGAGAACGGCGGTGGCCTGGGTCTCGTCCATGGGCAGGGTGAAGCCGTAGCGCCCGATGCCGCGCTTGTCGCCCAGGGCCTGCTTGAGCGCAGTCCCGAGGGCGAGGGCCACGTCTTCGACGGTGTGGTGTTCGTCGATGTGCAGATCGCCCGCGCAATTCACTTCGAGCGCGAAGCCACCATGTTTGCCCAGCTGTTCCAGCATGTGATCGAAGAAACCGAGGCCGGTCTTGATCTGCGGATCGGCGACCCGATCGAGATCGATCGACACCCTGATGCGCGTCTCTTTCGTCGCGCGCTCGACCTGGGCGGTTCGCGGGGCGTCGACCAGGGAGTGGGCGATCTCCGCCCACGACTCGTCCTTCGGCCCGAGCTTGAAGCCGCGCACCCCCAGATTCCGGGCGAACTCCATGTCGGTCTCGCGATCGCCCACCATGGCGCTTCCGGCCAGGTCGATGGTCCGGTCGCGCAGGTAATGCATGGCCATGGCGATTCCCGGCTTGCGGGTGGGCTTGTTCTCTTCCGGGAGGCTGTCGTCGATGAGAATCTCGCGGAACTGGATGCCCTGGGAGTTGAGAATCTGCAGGAGCAGGTTGTGGGGACCTTCGAACTTCTCTCGCGGAAAACTGGCGGTTCCGAGGCCGTCCTGATTGCTGACCAGAACGAACTCGAAACCGGCGTCGCGCAGACGGATCAACGCCGGAATGGCTCCGGCCACGAGACGGAACTTCAGGTAGGAATCGACCTGTTCGTCCTCGGGCTCCTCGATGAGCACGCCGTCGCGGTCGATGAAGAGGATGCGCGTCATAGTGAGTCCAAGGGGGTCCGGACACGGACCCTGCCCCCCTTGGGAACCCCTGCCGACGTGGTCGCACCCGTCCTTGTTGACGCCCGAAGCGCCCGAGTGAATCGGTCGCTTCGGAAGTGGAGGTGTGCGACCACGGCGGCGCTTTCCATCATTTTGTCAGCGCCCCGATCATCGCAGCGTTTTCGTCGGGGGTTCCGACGGAGATTCGCAGCGCGTCGCCGAGTTGTGGCATCGCGCGCATGTCGCGCACCACCACTCCGGCGGCCAGCAGGCGCTGGAACGTCTCCTCCACGTCTTTGAATCTGACCAGAAGGAAGTTGCCCTCGGAAGGGTAGACGTGCACGACGCCGTCGATAGCACGAAGGGTCTTCGACATGGAGTCTCGTTCCCGGATGGCGGTGGCGATGCGCTCGCGGGACTCGGCCTGGGCGGTATCCGACAGAGCGGCTAGAGCGAGGGTGGCGGAAGGCGCAGGCACGGGATAGGGCGCCGCCAGACTGCGCAGGACGCCGATGACCTCCGGATCCGCGAGCACCGCGCCGATCCGCGCCCCCGCCATGGCGTAAGCCTTCGAGAGGGTTCGCAGCAGAACGAGGTTGGAGAATTCGTCGAGAAGCGATCGGGCGCTTCCCACCGACGAGAACTCTACGTAGGCCTCATCGATGACCAGAACCGCATTTCCCGTGGCCGCCTTCGCCAGTTGGCGGACCTGCTTGAGGGGTAGCGCCTGTCCGGTGGGATTGGCGGGCGAGCACAGGAACACCGCCCGCACATCGCCATGGGCCAGCACGTCCAGGGCCGCGGTCAGATCCAGGGAGAAGCGACGGCCATCGTCGTCGAGAGGGATCTCGATGAGGGGCGCGTTCTGGACCCGAGCGCACACCGCGTACATTCCGAAGCAGGGGGGTGCGATCAACACGCCGTCGATGCCGGCCCGGCAGAAGGCGCGCACCAGAAGGTCGATGCCTTCATCGCTCCCCCGAGTCACCATCAAGCGTTCGACCGGCACCTCGTACAGCGAAGACATGCGCGCGCGCAGGGCGGCCGGCTGGGGTTCGGGATATCGGTTCAGTCCCAGACCGGAATCGGCGGAGGAAGGCCAGGGGCTTTCATTGGCGTTGAGCCAGACATGGCCGGTGGATTTTTCGCGACGCGCGGAGGCGTAGCCCGCGAAGGCGCGCAGATCGGGGCGAACGAGATCGAGAACGGAAGTCATGACCCCGACTCCAGTCGACGCACCACCGCTTGAGCGTGCGCTTCGAGGCCTTCGGCCCGGGCCAGAGTCACCGCGCAGGGGCCGATGGCGGCGAGGCCCTCGCGGCTCACCGACTGCACGCTGATGCTGTTCTGAAAACTCGCGACACTGACCCCACTATAGGCACGGGCCGCGCCATGGGTGGGCAGGACGTGATTGGTTCCGGAGCAGTAGTCGCCCAGCGTCTCCGGCGCGTAGTCGCCCAGGAAGACCGATCCCGCCGCGCGGATCTTCGGGATCTGTTGGTGCGGCTCCCGGAGGGCCAGGATCAGATGCTCGGGCGCGTAGTCGTTGCTGATCCGGATCGCCGCATCGATATCGTCGACCACGATGAAGCGTGCGTGCTCAAGCGCCCGGCGCGCGATGTCTTTGCGGGGCAGGGTTTCAAGCTGAGCGTCGATGGCCTTCAGAACCGGCTCGATGAGGCCGGGTGAATTGGTCAGAAGGATGACCTGCGAATCCGGCCCATGCTCGGCCTGAGCCAGCAGATCGGCGGCCACGTAGACCGGTGAAGCGCCCGCGTCGGCGATGAGCAGAACCTCGGAAGGACCGGCCGGCATGTCGATGGCCGGACCACCCGGCATCATTGCGACTTGTTGTTTCGCGCGGGTGACGAAGGGATTGCCGGGGCCGAAGAGCTTGTCGCAGGCCGGAATGGAAGCGGTGCCGAGGGCCATGGCCGCGATGGCCTGGGCGCCTCCGAGCTTGAACACGCGATGGATTCCGCACAACTCCGCCGCCACCAGCACCATCGGATCCGCGCGGCCGTCTTTCCCCGGGGGCGTGCAGAGGATCACCTCATCGCAGCCGGCGAGACGAGCGGGCACACCCAGCATGAGCGCGGTCGAGGGTAGAGGGGCCGAACCGGACGGAACATAGAGGCCCACCCGCCGGATCCCGCGCAGAATGCGGCCGCAGGTGACGCCGGGAGCGGTATCGATCTCAAACTCTTTCGCCATGCCGGCGCGATGCCATGCGATCAGCCGTTCGCGCGCTTCCACCATGGCCGCTTTCACGTTGGCCGGAACCACGCGCTCCGCTTCGTCAAACTCGGCCGGGCCTGCTTCGAGGGTGTCGAGGAGAACGCCGTCGAAGCGCTGGGTGATGGACTTGAGGGCGGCGTCTCCACCGCTGCGCACCTCCTGAACGATCCTGCGCACCTGGCTATCGAGATCCGAGTGTCCCTCCGCGTTTGGCCTGCGAAGGAGTTCGACCCGCGCCTGATCGTCGAGTGCTCTCCAGTGGATGGCCCTCATCGGCGACCCCGCCTTCACTTCCAGGATCATCGCGCCGGTCCTGGTTTCCGCGCGGGGCCGAGCACACGTTCCGCCGCCAGGCGGTAGCCGCCGGCGCCAAAGGTCAGGCAGCGGGCGATCCGGCCAATGGTGGTCACGCTGACGCCCGTCCGTTCGTGGATCTCGCGATACGGTGCTTTCTTGAGCAGCAGCGGCACCACTCGCCAACGATCGGCGATCGCTTCCAGTTCGGCCGGGGTGCACAGATCGTCCAGGAAACTTCGCATCTCTTTCGGGGTCCGCATGGCCAGCAGGGCGTCCGAAAGAGGACGGAGGGCTTCGGCCGGGCGGACACTCCCCGCCCCCAATCTGGCCAGCCGGTCGGAATCGCGGTGCTTCACTGACCTATTGTAATAGCACGCTATTACATTAGCAATAGAGAAGTGACCCCGGCGCAGGTTATATTCAGGAAGAACCTATGACCTGCACTCTGCCCGACCCCAAAGGATCCACCCCGCCGCCGGCCATGCCCGTGCCCACCTTCGTGTTCAAGCACTTCTATCTGGGATGCCTGGCCCAGGCCTCCTATCTTCTCGGCTCGGAGGGCGAGGCGGCCATCGTCGATCCGCGGCGCGATGTGGATATCTATATCGACGAGGCCAAATCTCTCGGCGTTTCCATCCGCTATGTGATCGATACCCATCTGCACGCCGACTTCGTCAGCGGTCACCAGGAGCTGGCTGAGCGAACCGGGGCCACCATCCTCATCTCGCAGCATGCGCGTGCGACCTTTCCCCACCAGGCGGTGAAGGATGGGGAGGAGGTGCGGGTGGGAGCGCTCTCGCTCAAGTTCCTCGAGACGCCTGGTCACACTCCCGAGAGTGTTTCGGTGCTGATAACCGATACCAAGGCGTCGGACCAGCCGCAGATGGTTCTGACCGGCGACACCCTGTTCATCGGCGACGTGGGTCGTCCCGACTTGTTGGGCAGCAAGGGCCTCACCGCCGAGTACATGGCGGGCGTTCTCTTCGACTCGCTGCACACCAAACTTCTGCCCCTGCCCGATGATGTCCTCGTCTATCCGGCCCACGGCGCGGGGTCGCTGTGCGGAAAGAACCTTTCCAAGGACGCGTTCTCGACCATGGGGCGGCAGCGTCAGAGCAATGTCGCCCTCCAGCCGATGAGCCGCGACGAGTTCGTCCGGTTCCTGACCGCGGACGCGCCCGAGACCCCCCGCTACTTCCCGCTCGATGTCGAGATCAACCGCCGGGGAGCCCCGAGCCTGGAACCCGGGATGAACCCGAAGTCGCTCAGCGTGGCCGAGTTCAAACAGATTCGCCATGAGGGCGCCGCGGTGGTCGATGTGCGTTCATCGGAGGACTATGCGAAGGGATCGGTGGCTCAGTCTTTGAACATTGGCCTGGGTGGCCAGTTCGCGTCCTGGGCGGGCACCCTTCTCGATGCCGGCCGCGATCTTCTGATTGTCGCCGACGATGCGGCGGCCGCCCGCGAGGCGAGGATGCGGTTGGCCCGCGTCGGTCTCGAGAGAGTGGCCGGATGGCTGGCAGGAGGAATCTCCGAATGGAAGCAGGCCGGCTTTCCGATCGACACCACCGCGCAGGTAACGGTGGGCGAGTTGCAGGATTGCCTGGTCAGTGCCGGGGCGGCCGCCCCCAAGGCGTTCCAGGTGGTGGACGTGCGTCGGAAGGGAGAGTGGTCGGGTGGTCACATTGAGGGCGCGCTTCACGCGCCTCTCCACGTGCTCGAAGATCACGTTTCGTATCTCGATCCCGCCTTGAAGACCTACGTGGTTTGCGGGGGCGGATATCGGTCGGTGATGGGGGCCGAGGTTCTGCGGGAACTGGGCATTCGCGATGTCGTCGATGTGAGGGGCGGCATGGCGGAGTGGAACGCTCAAGGCCTTCCCACCACCCAGGCCTGATGAGGGTCCTCAACCATGGCCGCGCAATCGGCCCGGTGGTTCTCTCTCTTGCCCTCGCCCCGGGGGCGTCGGCTCAAAGAAAAGTCCGCTCTCGTCGCCGGTGAGCGGCCTTGCTGGTGGCGGAGTATCGAAGACGTCTGCTTCCGCTCGGGAAATAGTCTTCGCGGTGAGTGGATCCCGGCTTGCGCCGGGATACGCAGGGCGCCGCTACCCGCGGCACCCTGCTACTTCGAAACAAGCTTCTCGATCCGCTCCATGCGACCGAGCGCTTCCGAGTGCAGACGATCCATCTTTTCGTGGAGCTGCGCGATCTCGAGTTCGGCCTTCAGGTTCACGTCGTACTCGATGTCGCCCCGGATCTTGTCCTTGGCCACCTGTCGGCTCTGGCTCAGTAGAACGAAGACGGACAGGACGATGGCTTCGAGGGAGACGGCCATGGTGAGAAGGCCGTAGGGGAACGGATCGAAACCGGTGAGGGGCTGGATCCAGGCGGGCTCGAGGCTCTGGGCCGCGTGGGTGTTGAGCAGAATCCAGAAGAAGAAGAACAGCAGGTGGAGATTGAGGAAGGTCAGGCTGCCCGAGAATTCCGCGATCCAGTCGGCCACCCGCTCGACCGCCGTCCGCGTGTCTTCGACTTCCTGGTTCACGTTGCGTGATGCGGTCTGACGCAGGAGCCCGGCGGTTTGACGCAGGCGTCGGCCCATGGCCGCGAGCAAGTCGAGGGCGGCGGTGGGGTGACGGCGAAGGAGGGCATCGAGGTCGTGGCGGTCAACCCGGATGGCCTCCATGTCTTCCGTGACCACGACGGAGGCGGTCCGAGGCCCGGCGTCGAGCAAGGAGATTTCGCCGAGGAACTCGCCCGCCCCCAGGGTCTCAAGGACAATGCGATGGCCGGTGGTGTCCTTGAAATAGATCTCGGCCTGACCCTTGGTCAGAACGTACAGTGAATCTCCCGGGTCGCCGACCGCGAACAATTCATGTCCCTGCGGGTGCCGCACCACCTCAACCTGTGCGGCCAGCGTCCGTCGCTCCTCATCGTCGAGTTTCTCGAAGAAGGGAACATCGAGGAGGGCCGTCTCGTTATCGGCGGTCACGGTTTCGAGAGTCTCAGACAAGACTCGCTGCCCCAAAACGGCGGACGAGGTTCACTCCCCATCGCGGGTGGCTTCTAGAACCTCAAGAGCCTGGCGATCTCCCGGCCTCCGCGTGAGGGCGAGGGTGGCCATGGCGTGCGCTTCACGCTCCCGGCGCAGGCGCATAAACACATGGGCGAGGGCGGCGGCGGCTCCGCCCTTAGGGTCCAGGGTGACCGCGGCGGCGAGGGGGATGATGGCGCGCTCGGGTTGGTTGAGTTTCGTCCAGAGGTCGCCGAGGAGCTCGAGGGCCCTGGGTTGCGGATCCAGTTCCACCGCGCGCTGCAGAGTCTTCGCCGCGGCGGCGAGTTCGCCACGGTCGGCCTGCTGCTGTCCTTTGAACACCAGCCGCGACGACGCGGGCCGCGACAATTCGTTGGTTTGAAACAGTTCTTCGTTGTTCAACTGATCCTCGGGGGGCGAGTTTAGTGTGTTTCTGATACGCGATCCGAGCCTCGATCCAGACTCTGCATGAGCGCCTCGAACATATCGAAGGTCAGGGCCTGAGGCCCGTCCGACAGGGCGGCCGCCGGATCGGGATGAATTTCCACCATGACGCCGTGGGCGCCGCTGGCCAGGGCCGCGCGGGCCATGGGAGGAATGAATTGTCTGACGCCCACCGCATGAGACGGGTCAACGATCACGGGCAGATGCGATCTCTCCAGCACCACCGGCACGGCGGAAAGATCGAGAGTGTTCCGGGTCGCGGTCTCGAAGGTGCGGATGCCTCGCTCGCAAAGCAGAACCATCTGGTTACCCTGGGCCAGGATGTATTCGGCGGCGTGCAGCCACTCGTCGATGGATGACATCATGCCGCGCTTCAGCATGACCGGCCGATGGATCTGGCCCACCTCGCGCAGCAGAGAGAAGTTCTGCATGTTGCGCGCGCCAATCTGAATCATCTGCGCCTTTTCGGCCACCGGTCCGATGTCGCGCGGGTGCATCACCTCGGTCACGATGGGAAGCCCCGCCTCCGCCCCCGCCTCGGCCAGCCATTCGAGCGCCTCGTAACCATGACCTTGAAACGAGTAAGGCGATGTCCGCGGCTTGAAGCAGCCGCCCCGGAGCATCGAGCCGCCCAGCTCCTTCACGATGCGTGCGCAAGCCCGAACCTGCTGAAGGGACTCAACCGCGCATGGACCGGCGATGATGATCGGACGGGAGGCGCCGCCGATCGCCACTCCCGGGCCCAGAGAAATGAGGGTGTCCTCGGTGCGATGCGCTCGGGAGGCCAGAGCCGGAGACCCTGTCTTCGCGGTGGGTGCGATGACCGGCGGCGCCTCGGCGACGCTGGTCACCCGGACGCGGGGGCGCGGCTCCGCGGGCAGCACGTCACGCGATGTTCGCGAGGGGTACGAGCCAAGGACTTTGAGGAAGCTCGACTGAGACTGAAGATCGCGCACGGCCAGGGCTACGTCAGGATCCGCGATGTTGCCTTCGAAATCGGCGTGGAAGAGATATTCCCACGGCATGCCCGGGCGGGGGCGTGACTCCAGCTTGGTCAGGCTCAGGTGATGCTCGGCCAGCACGGCCAGGCAACGCACCAGCGCACCTTCCTCGTGCCTCGTGGCGAAAATCAGCGATGTCTTCGCGGGCACCCGCAGATCGCACGGTTCCGGCCGGCAGGCCACGATGGCCATGCGGGTGAAGTTCTCGCGGTTATCCGCGATCCCGCGTTTCAGAATGGTGAGACCATGGATCCGTCCCGCTTCCTCGCTGGCCACCGCGGCCTGGGTTTCGTCCCCGTCTTCGCGAATGCGGCGCGCCGACATGGCGGTGTCGGTGAAGGATTCAACGTGGCAGTTGACCAGGGTTGCGAGGAACCGGCCGCACTGAGAGAGGGCCACGGGATGGGAGAAGACCCGCCTGATCCGGGACACGGGAAGGTCTTTGAGGGCCAGAAGGCAGTGATCCACCTCCTGGATTTCTTCGCCCACGATGGCCAGACTTGTCCGGGCGAGAAGGTCGTAGTTGGGCGTAACGGATCCGGAGGTGGAATTCTCCAGGGGCAGGATCGCGCGATCGATCTCGCCCGCCTCCAGCGATTCGATCATGGTCTCGAAACCGTCGTATCCCCGATAGGAGATCTCGCGCGACTGGGTGCTGAAGTGTCGGAGGCCTGCCATATGAGAGTAAGCCCCCTCGCTCCCCTGATAGCCCACGCGCAGGAGAGCGGCGATTGCGTTCCGATCCGGGGCGAGGAGCGTCTCCTGGGTTCGCAGCGAGTGGCCAAGGATTTCCCGGAAGAGACGGGTGATGTGGAACGGATCGAGACCTTGGTCGCGGCCGAGTTCGACCACGCGGGTCAGAACATCCTCTTCGCGACTGACATCGCGCAATGCCGCCGTTCCCGGAGCCTTGACCTGCGCCACTTCGAACACGAGGCGCTGGCGCGCGGCGAGGGCGTCCACCAAAGCGGCGTCGGCGGCACTGAGGCGTTCGCGGATTGAGTTGAGGTCCATGGGTCTGTTCTCCAGAAAGCAAAAAGCCCGCTCCTTGAGGGTGGTCAGGGAAGCGGGCCCGAGGCGGCTCAGCGATGAGTGAAGGGCTAGGCGACGCCTCCACCCGCTCCGTGAGAGCAGGTAAAGACGAACCGGCCGCGTGACTTGGCGATGTTCATTGGCCGCAGATTGTCGTCGCGTTCACCGCCTCATGTCAAGTTGAACGACGCGGGCCTTACTTCAGCGCCTTGAGATGTTCGAGGATGAGCCCCACTGCGGTTCGTCGCTTGAAGCCTTTCCAGTAGGTGTGCGTGGGCGTTGGCCTTCCGTCTTTGTCCAGGGAGTACACCCCGTCCTTCCCGCTCGGGACGAGAACGAGGTAGGCCTGCTTGTCCGCTTCGTCCTTCAGGCGCAGGCCGAAGAAGGCGTTCGCGAAGTGGTCGAGAATGTTGTTCATGCGTACGGTGTCCCATACCGCATCCGAATAGTGGCCGAAGCCGGCGGCCCGCCCGCCCTGGGCGATGTAGGTTTCCTCCGGCGCCGGAATGGGCGCGCCGGCGTTGTGGTTGGCGTTGATGAAAGTGAGCAGATACCGATCCGCGTTTACCGCGCCCTCGTAGATCGCGCGCGTTCCCTTCTCGTACCCGGAGACATCGTCGGCGCTTCCGGCCACGAAGAGCACCGGTGTCTTGATTCCCTTGAGACCCTCGGCGTCCCAGGCCCCTTCCTGCATGCCCCAGGGCGCGATGGCGATGGCGGCCTTGATGCGCGCATCCATCGACTTCGAGTAGGTAGGGTTTGCGGCCCCGCGGTCTCCGAGCAACCGGTTCGGGGGTGCAACCGGGACGGTCTCGCTGACCTGGCTGTATCCGCCGCCGATCACGTTCACCACCCCGTACCCGCCCATGGAATAGCCGACCAAACCAGTGCGGGAGGCGTCGACGCGGCCGGCGAGGAACGTTCCCGAGCTCCTGCCGCCGAGGCGTTCCATCTCGTTCAGGACGAACAGCACATCGAACGGCCGGTTGTACAGCGTGCTCGCAAAGGCCTTCTGATCTTCATAAGTGCTGTCCTTGTGATCGATCGACGCCACCACGAAGCCATGGCTCGCCAGGTTTTCGGCGAGGTGGCTCATGAGGTAGCGGTCGCCGGGATAGCCATGCGAGATGATGACGAGCGGGAAGGGGCTTTCGCCCCGCTCCACGGCCGCGTCGCGGACGGCGCGCCCATGGAGGGTCACGATGACGGAAGGATCGCGGGTGATCACGCCCGGATAGTCGCCGCGCGGGGTCTGGCCAGGACCGAGCACCGCGGGATACCAGACTTCGAGGGTGAGGGAACGGTCGTAGCGGAGGGTGGGTCCGCCCTCTTTGGTGTTGAGGATGTCGGGGCGGTTCTTGTCGATGACCTGAAGCGTGCGGGCGCCGATCGCGTGCGCGCCATAGCTCGCGAGTTCCGGCGCCGCCGGGCTCACGGTGTCGATGCGGTTCTGCGCTGACGCGGCCGCGGCCAGAGTGATGACGAAGACGGCGCTCAAGGGCGCGCGCGCACGGTGAAGCATTGAAACCTCCATAGTGAGGGTGCGAGGATAGGACATCGTGGCCGGTCCGCAGGGACGCGCCGTGCGGACGAGCCCGGTTTGCCCGATCAGCCTGGCCCCCGCGTCGCCGTCGCCTCCAGCAGACGCCGCACCACGGGCGCCAGACTTTCCGCCGCCAGGGCGTGGGCCTTTCCGCTCGGGTGCCGATCCGCAGGGTGCGCCCACAGCGACGCGGTCTCCTGGCCCTCCAGCACGCCTAAAAGGTCGAGGTGGGCCAGCCGCTGGCGCTCGAACACGTGGGTGAGGCGATCGTGCACCTCGCGGAACGGGTAGCCGCGTTCAAGGTCGACCAGCAGCGGCCACACAACCACCAGCAACTGCGCGTGCCGAGACTCCGCCGCCAGCTTCATGCGCCGAAGGTCGTCCTTGGTCCGCTCCCACCCTTCGCGGTTGGCCGTGCCGTACATCCCGAGGTACCACTCGCTGGTATCGCGAGAGATGTGCCCCTGCTCCAGCCGGTCGGCCACGAAGGCCCGCAGCCGCGAGTCCCGCCATTCCAGGAGGACCGGGGGGCGGCGTACCATGATCCAGTCGTTGAGGCGCGGCCAGCGGCGGTCGTACTCCACCGACCGCTCGGGGTCGTTGAGGCACAGCCCGTAGATCACCAGATTGGGCGAGAGGTCGAGGGCCCGCTCGAACAAAGCGTACAGCTCCGGGAAGTCCGTTGCTCGCTGACCGAAGTTCAAGACCTCGTAGCCGCCCGGGGCCGCGGCCTCGAGCCGCGCGGCCAGGGCGGACGGGTAGACCTCGTCCTCGCGCACCCCCTGTCCCTCCGTGAAGGAGTCGCCCACCACCACGATCCGTCGCACGCCTGGCCGCCTGGGGCCGTACTCGGGGCCACGGACGCCCAGGCTATTGAAGCGAAACTCCAGGCACCATGGCGATTCCGGCAACGCGGGCGAGAAGTCGAGAATCCCGAGCGTCCGGTAGTGCTCCTGCACCTCGCGCCGCCGCAGGTCGATCGGGAAGGCGTCCCGCATTTGACTCGGGTAACAATCCAGGACCACCGAGTTGTTGCGCAGCCGCAGGTCTCCCCGGTTCGAGAGGCGGACGCGCACGCGGTGGCGCTCAGGGGACCAATGAAGCGCCCGCAGGACGCCCTCCGCGCCGAGCAGGGCCACCAGCGTGCTCCCCAGCAGCAGCACGAGGTTGGCGAGCCGGGGCCGCCGCGTGCTCATGGCTCGCGGCTGAACCACCCGAAGGCGGCGAGGTACAGAAAGTACGGCGCGAACTGGCTGAGCATCAGCACCTGCACCACGTCGTCCCAGGTCTCGCGCCGGCCGGTGGCCAGAACGCGCAAGGCGCCGGGAATTGTGAGCTCCAGGGGACGCTGAACCAGGGAGGTCAGGATGAATGCGAAAACCAGGGTGAGCCAGAAGACCGGGCTCGCCTGCTCCAGGCTGAACCGGTAGGCGAGCAGGACGAACATGGGTAGGAGCAGCACCTGGTAGTGCGGCCAGCTGATCGGCCCGACCAGGGTGGAGAGCAGGAGGGCGAAGGCGAAGACCTCCCAGGACGAGCCGGGCCGCCGCCGGATGCTCTCGTTGGCAAGCAGAAGTGCCACGGCCACCGCGAACAGGACCGTGCCGCTCTGCATCGGGTCGTTCCTTCGGGTCAGGCGCTGCACCAGTGCCTGCGGAGAGAGGTTTTCGGGGAGCGACTGGAAACCAGCGGCGCGGCGGCCGAAGTTTTGGAGTACGGGAACGGGGGAGAGCACTGCGATGTCATGCGCGCGTAAGGCCAGGAAACCCTGGCCGAGGAGGGTCAGGGCCGCCGTGGCGGCCAGGCATCCCGCCCCGGCGGCCCTCGTGTCCCGGCGGGAGAGCAGGGCCAGAGGCAGGACGATGACGAGCGGTTTCAGGGCGAGGGAGAGGCCCACCGTGACGGCGCCGGCGCGCATACGGCCGCGCCGGATCAAGATGAAGCCGGCGAGGGCCAGGAAGAAGACCACCAGGTTCAGCTGCTTCCATCGGATGGTGGAGAGGATGGGGGAGTACGACACGGCGCAGGCCAGCGTCGCCCACCAGGGTAGAGGTCTCAAGAGTCCCCTCAGCCTCGACCAGACGACAGCCAGGGAGGCAAGGACCAAGAGGAGGTTCGCGGCGTTCAAGGCCACGGTGGCGGCGGCGAGGGAGCTGGTGCGGGAAACGAGCGCCATAACCAGGCCCAGGAAGGCGGTGCTGAGCCAGGCGCTCGTGCGCTCCGGGTGACCGGTCTCCCACGCCGCGGTCCCCCCTGCGTAGAGGACGCGGAGGTCGTCGGGCGTGACGTCCTTCATGGCGGGCAGGGCCCACAGCAGAAGGAGGGCGCCCACCCCCAGGGCGGGCAGGGCCTCCCACCTCTCGAACCTCCGATCGGTGGGGCCCAACATCGAGGGCCAGCATACTTCCGCCTCCGCGGTCCACGAAACGAGGCCCGCATCAGCGGGCCCGGCGGGAGGCGCTGACCCACGAACGGGGGTATCCATGTTGGAGGATCTTTCAAGCGCTCGCCCGGGCTTCGCTGCGCTCGACCTTTGGTGTAGCATCCGCCCTCCAACACCGTGACCACCTCGATTTCAAACTTCATCGCGTCCCCGACCTCGGGCGGGATGGCTTTTGCCTTCGAGCTTCCCCTCCTTCTTAGCGGGCTCCTTAGCGGAGCCAAGGGGTCCATGATCTAGGCCAAAGGCAGTCGAGATCATCGAAGACCCCCAAGCAAGACCTTGGGGGTTTTTGTTTTTGAGGAACGAACCATTATGACCTCCCCCAATTCGTTCGTAACCATCTTCGACACCACCCTGCGCGATGGCGAGCAGTCGCCTGGTTGCAGCATGAACCCGGCCGAGAAACTTCGCCTCGCCCGACAGCTTGAACGGCTCGGGGTGGATGTGATCGAGGCGGGGTTCCCGGTGGCCTCTCTAGCGGAAGCCGAGGCGGTCGAGCGGATCAGCGGTGAGATCCGGAACACCAAGATCGCCGCCCTCGCCCGGTGCAAGCCCAGGGACATCGAGGTCGCGGGAAAGGCGCTTCGGAACGCGGCCCGGCCCGTGTTGCACACCTTCCTCGCCACCTCGGCGATCCACCTGCGCGACAAGCTGAAGATCACGGCCGCGGAAGCGCTGACTCAGGCGCGCGATGGCGTCGCCCTCGCCCGTTCCCTGGCCGCGGAAGTGGAGTTCTCGGCCGAAGACGCTTCACGCACGGACTATGCCTACCTGCTCGAAGTGCTTCGCGCCGTCCACGAGGCGGGCGCGCGCGTCCTCAACGTGCCCGACACCGTCGGCTATTCGTTGCCTCACGAGTACGCGGAGATGGTGCGAAAGCTGGTGCGCGACCTTCCCACGGCGGTGATCTCCGTCCACTGCCACAACGATCTTGGTCTCGCCGTGGCGAACTCCATCGCCGCTATTGGCGCCGGCGCCCGGCAGGTCGAGTGCACGATCAACGGTATCGGCGAGCGAGCGGGGAACACCTCCCTTGAAGAGATTGTCATGGCTCTCAAGGTCCGACGCGAGACGCTGGGGGTGGACACCCGCGTGAAGACGGAACTGCTGGCCCCCACCAGCGCCGACCTTTCCTCGATCACCGGAGTCTGGCCTCAGCCCAACAAGGCCATTGTGGGGCGGAACGCTTTTGCTCATGAAGCCGGTATCCATCAGCACGGAATACTGGCGAATCCTCTTACCTACGAAATCATGACGCCGGCCAGCGTGGGGGTGAGCGAGACGATGCTGGTTCTCGGGAAGCACTCCGGTCGACATGCGGTGGAGAAGCGCCTCCGCGGTCTAGGGGTACGGGTCAGCGCCGACCAGCTGGAGGACGTCACCAACCGGGTCAAGGAACTGGCCGACCGGAAGAAGTTCGTCTACGACGATGATCTGCTCTCGCTGCTGGATCACCACGCCGAGCGCCGGCCCACCCTGATCCGCTACCAGACGCTGTCCGGGAACGACGTGATTCCCACCGCGACCGTCGAGGTTGAGGTGAATGGCCAGCGTCGCACCGCCTCGGCGGTCGGGAATGGTCCTCTCGACGCCGCGCTGAAGGCCGTCGATACCGCCCTCGGCCTGAGCCTCGAACTGCTCGACTGGCACACTCGCGCGGTGAGCAGCGGGAAGGATGCGCTTGCCGAAGTGACCGTGCGGGTGCGTCATCGCGACCAGGAAACCGTCGGTCAGGCTGCGAGCACCGACTCCATCGAGGCGTCGCTGAAGGCCTATCTGTCGGCCATCGGTGCGGCCGAGCGTGCAGTCGAGGTGGCGGCATGAGCGTTCCGCAAACCCTGCTCGACAAGGTCTGGGACGCTCACGTAGTCAGTGCTTCCACTGCCGAAGCACCGGCGACGCTCTATATCGACTTCCACCTGATCCACGAAGTCACGTCTCCGCAGGCCTTTGCAGCGTTGCGGCAGCGAGGGCTCAAGGTGCGACGACCCGATCGGACCCTCGCCACCATGGACCATGCGACGCCGACCGACTTCGAACGAGTGGGGGATCGCGTGGTCATTCAAGACGCCGCCGCCGCCTTGCAGATCCGCGCCCTGGAGGAGAACTGCCGGGAGGCCGGGATCACGCTCTACGGCCTCGACTCCGATCGTCAGGGCATCGTCCACGTGATTGGTCCCGAACTCGGCGTGACCCATCCGGGCCGCACCCTGGTCTGCGGCGACTCACACACCAGTACCCACGGCGCTTTCGGCGCGCTCGCCTTCGGGATCGGCACCAGCGAAGTAGGTCATGTCCTTGCGACGCAATGCCTGTTGCTCGAAAAGCCGAAGCGCATGGCGGTGACGTTCAACGGCCATCTCTCCCGAGGCGTGACCGCGAAAGACCTGGTCCTTGGCCTGATCGCGAAGATCGGAGCCGGCGGCGCGGTCGGCCACGTCGTCGAGTTCCGCGGGACCACGGTCGCAGCGCTCTCGATGGAAGAGCGTATGACCCTGTGCAACATGGCGGTCGAAGCGGGAGGGCGCACGGGCATGATCGCGCCCGATGAGACGACGTTCCAGTACCTGAAGGGCCGCCCCTTCGCGCCTCAAGGGAAGGCCTGGGATGAAGCGGTCGAGCGATGGCGCCGGTTGCGCAGCGACGACGGTGCTGTCTACGACAAGGAAGTGTCGTTCGACGCGTCCACCCTTGAACCCATGGTGACCTACGGCACGAGCCCGGGCATGGGCGTCGCGATCGGAGGAGTGGTGCCCGAGCCAAACGGCGATGAATCAGTGGCCAAGGCACTTCGCTACATGAATCTCCAGCCCGGCGAGAAGCTGCGAGGACGGCCGGTGGACGTGGTCTTTATCGGAAGCTGCACCAACGCGCGCATTTCCGATCTCCGGCTGGCGGCCAGCGTGTTCAAGGGACGACGCGTGTCGCCCGGGATAAAGGCTCTGGTCGTTCCGGGGTCGCAGGCGGTGAAACGGCAGGCCGAAGCGGAAGGCCTGGATCGCATCTTCAAGGAGGCCGGGGTGGAATGGCGCGAAGCCGGGTGTTCAATGTGCCTGGGCATGAACGGGGATCGCCTCCAGCCTGGTCAGTACGCCGTCAGCACCAGCAATCGCAACTTCGAAGGAAGGCAGGGACCGGGAGGACGTACGTTCCTGGCCAGCCCCCTGACCGCCGCTGCTTCAGCCATTACCGGTCGCATCACTGACGCTCGGGAGTTCATGGAATGAACCAGCCGCTTCGACGCATCGAGTCCACCTTCGTTGTCCTTCCTTCCGAGAACATCGACACCGATCAGATCTGTCCGGCGCGATTTCTCACCTCCACCGCGAGCGATGGCTTTGGCCCTTCCCTGTTCGCCGACTGGCGATTCGATAAGGGGGGGCAGCCGCGTCCCGACTTCCCTCTGAACAGGCCGGAGGCCGCGGGCGCGCGCGTCCTGGTCGCCGGCCGGAACTTCGGTTGCGGCAGTTCGCGGGAACACGCGGTCTGGGCCCTGCGCGACAACGGCATTCAGGCGGTCATTGCCACCTCGCTGGCCGATCTCTTCAAGCGAAACGCGCTGAAGAACGGGGTGGTGCCGATCGTGATCGACGAGGCGAGCCATACCGCTCTCCTCGCAAATCCGCGCTCGACCATCGTGGTCGACCTCGAGTCGCTGTCCGTGACCTGGCCCGGCGGAGCCCGGGCTCTGTTTGCCATCGAGCCCTTCGCACGCCACTGCCTGATGGAAGGCGTCGATGAACTGGGTTTCCTCCTGTCACAGACCGCAGGGATCTCGGCCTATGAAGAGTCCCACTCGATGGCCTGAGCGAACCGTCGCTCGTGCGAGCCGGCGGTTCCGGTGAGATGCGGGCCGCGTCGATGCAGAGTTCCGGCTGATAATGGGCGCTGACTTCCGAATGACGAACCCCTCGCGCCGCCCACCCATGACCGTACCCGATGTCCGCCTTCTCATCGACAAGTCGGTGAACGCCTGGGTGGATGACTATGCCCCCAGCATGGGCGCGGCCATTGCCTACTACACCCTCTTCTCGATAGCACCCCTGCTGATCCTCATGATCGCACTGGCCGGGGTGGTGTTCGGCCAGGACGCGGCCCAGGGAGAAATAGTGACCCAGCTTCAGGGCCGGATCGGTCCCGAAGCAGCGGCGGTGGTGCAGGATCTGATCAAGAGCGTCAGCAAACCCGCCCAGGGCGCCATCGCGACCGTGCTTGGCGTCTTCACTCTGTTCCTGGGCGCCTCCAGCGTCTTCGGAGAATTGCAGAGCGCGCTCAACCGGATCTGGCGCGTGCCCGATCCGGCCAACCGCAGCGGCCTCTTCAAAATGCTGCGCGGGCGGCTCCTCTCCTTCGGCATGGTGCTGGGCCTCGGCTTCCTTCTGCTGCTGACCCTCGCGTTCAGCGCGTTTCTGTCTTCGGTGGGTGAATGGTCCAACCGCTGGTTCTCGGGCTGGCAGACCATTCTCCAGTTGACGAACTTCGTGGTGTCCTTCGCGATCAACGCGTGCATTTTCGCCATGATCTACAAGTTCATGCCGCGCGCCCGCATCGCCTGGCGCGACGTGGGGATCGGGGCCACCTTCACCGCCCTGCTTCTCGAAACCAGCAAACTGCTGATCGGCCTGTATCTCGGCCGGAGCACCGTGGGATCGAGCTTCGGCGCCGCGGGTTCCCTCGTGATCTTCCTGGTGTGGGTCTATCTCTCCGCGCAGATCTTCCTGCTCGGGGCCGAGTTCACCTGGGTCTATTCGCACCAACGTGGCTCGAGGTCCGAGAGGTTCGAGACCAAGGACGTGCCTCTCGTCCCCACCCGAATGGGCGACATGACCGCCGAGGCCAAGGCCGAAGTCACTTTTCGTCCAACCCCGTCGTACCCGCTCACCGAGCGTTACGCGTCCGCCGCGGTGGCGAAACTGAAGAGCGGCGCAACCGGCGCCGGTCGGCTCCTGAAGAGAAAACCCCTCGTCGGCCTTGGCATCCTCACCGCGGTGGGTGTTTTCGCGGCCCTCGCACTGCGTGGAGCCACACGATCCGCACCGCCGGACGCCGACTGGAATCCCGATTCCCCAGACTGATCGTCTGACCTCCAGGCGAGGCCGTTTGTGGATCGCCGTTCGCCTTGTGGGCCGCGCTTCTGTGGGCGGTTCGCCACAACCGCGCTGGCCGCGAACGCGGCTGGCTCCACCCACGACGCGTCTCTTCCTGACCGCACAAGTCCTTTGGCCGCCTTCGGTTCGGTATCGGGAAACCGCAGAACCGGCTTGTAGTTCTGGGACCGGGATGGCCCCGTGGCCCGCTCCTTGCTCCCGAACCTGCGACCATGGAATTCAGACTACCTTTCAAGGACACGGGAAAACGTCGCGGCGTGGCCGTGGCTCTCCTGTTCGCGTTTCTCTCTCTCGCCGCCGAGGCCGGCGTGTCCTCAACTCCTTTCAGCCTCCCTCATCCGAAGCCCGGCGTGGACTCCGCCGTTGCTGCGTCTGCGCCACCCGTGACCGCGGATCTCGATCGCGTAATCGACGAGGCCTCGCGCCGGCACGGAGTGAGGCGGGATCTCATTCGAGCCATCATCCAGACCGAATCCGAGTTCGATGCCCGGGCGGTGTCGTCGCGTGGAGCTTGTGGCCTCATGCAACTCATGCCGGGCACGGTGAGGCGATTCGGTGTGGTCGATTGTTTCGATGGCCGAGAGAACATTCTCGCGGGCACCCGCTATCTCAAGGTTCTTCTCACTCGATACGAAGGAAGTGTCGCCATTTCCATCGCCGCCTACCACGCGGGTGAAGGCGCGGTGGCCCGACACCGGGGCATCCCACCGTACCGCCAGACCCGCGCCTACCTTCGAAGGGTTCAAGCGCTTCTCGGAAGCGGGGAGGAGGGCCGGACCGGGAGGCCCTTCGTCACGACCTAGTCAGGTGTTCCCTGAAATCGCGATCAGCGCAGTTCGAAGTCCGCGACGATGGGCAGGTGGTCGCTCGCGATCTTGGAGAGGCGGAGCCGGCATCGGTATGCCCCCAGAAGAGTGAGGGGCCCGCGGTAGTAGATCCGGTCGAGCGGTCCGCGCGGGAAGAACGACGGATAGGTGAGAAGGGGCAGGCCCCGCCCGGTCGAGGAGTCGGTGGCCGAACGGAAGTTCATTCCCTGGGTCAGGAAGGGCAAGAGCAGCGACCGCCAGTCGTTGAAGTCTCCGCCCACCAGGCAGGCGACCGCGGGAGAAAGCGCGCTCATCTCACCCGACCTCGCGAGAAGTTCCACCTGCCGCGCGCGCTGTCCCGCGGACAGGCCGAGGTGCAGGTTGAAGACTTCGAGCTTCCGGTCGTGGCCGCCATCGAGGGCAATGGAGGTGTGCTGGCAGCCGCGGCGTTTCCACAGGTCGATGGTGAGGTCGATGTTGCGCTCGGCGAGGATGGGGTATCGGCTCAGGGTGGCGTTTCCATAGCGTCCCTTGCGAAGGGTCACGTTGTGACCGACCGCGCGGTAGGGAAACCCCAGGTCGCTCGCCAGCTCGCGGGCGAGGTCCAGCTCCCGAGATCGCGGCGCGCCCTCATCCACTTCCTGGAGCAGAACGATGTCGGCCTTGTAGTTGTCGATGATGCGGACAATTCGTTCCGGGCGGAAACGCCGATCGACCCCGATGGCGCGGTGGATGTTGTAGGTGAGGATGCGGAACCTCATGAGGGGCTCGAAGTGCCAGGCGGATCGTAGGCGGAGGGTGATCTCTTTCGGCGGAGGGCTCGGGCCAGGAGGGCCAGGGAGAACCACAGGCAGAGGGTGGCCAGGGGCCAGGCCAGCAGGCGGGGCCAGAAGAACCCGACAAGGGCCAGCGCGCCGAGCACTGCTCCGCCCTGGCCCATGAGCCAGCGTTCCGTTGGCTGATGAACACGCCGCGCGGCCAGAACCGAGCCGATGGCATTGCCGATGCGCAGCGCCCCGGCCGCCGCGCGCGTGGCGCTTCCGCCCGCGCGGGGCGGCCGGCGCACTCGCGCCCCTCCGGCCGGGCGGACCCGGTGGCGTGGGGCCAGCACGATCTCGGTCGAGTTGTTGAGGTCGGTCGCGAACATTTCTTCCATGGCCCGGCCGAAGACCTCGTTCTCGACCACCACATCGAGCTCCCGGTTGCCGATCCAGCTTGACAGATTCAGATTGGTGGAGCCCACCCGCGCCCACCGGGCATCCGCGACCGCCGTCTTGGCATGGAGCATCGGTCCGTTCCACTCGAAGACCCGGACTCCCCCCTCAAGAAGCGCCCGATATCCGGTGCGAGAGATGGTCTGCATGAGCGGAATATCGCTGCCGGGTCCGGGCACCAGCAAGCGGACATCCACCCCGTCCTGGGCGGCCGCGCGCAGAGCCTGAACGTACACGGACGTGCCCGCAAAGTAGGCGTCGGTCAACCACAGGGTGCGGCGGGCCAAAGAGGCCACGAGGGGATCGAGGCGATAGAGACTCGCGCTCCCCGGAGTCGAAGCGACGACGCGGACGCCGACGTCGCCTGCCTGCGGAAGGGTGTCTTGGGCAAGGATCTCGTCGCGAGGGAGAGCCGGGCCGGTGGCGGCCCAGCTGTCCGCGAATGCCATAGCCACCTCGGCGACCGCGGGGCCTCGCAGGACCACGCTGGTGTCGCGCCAGGCCGCGCGGCCGAGTTCGGGCGTTCCCTCCCACATCTTCCCTACGCACAGGCCGGTGACGAAGGCGACCTGACCATCGATGACCACGCACTTGCGATGGTCGCGGGCGACCCAGCCGAGCGGCTGGTCGAGGCGCGGGGGGTTGAAGGAACGGACATCCACACTGGCTTCCCGGAGCCGGCGCCAGAACCCGCGGGAGGCCCGTCCGATACAACCGACCCAGTCGTAGATCACGCGCACGGGCACGCCCTCGCGCGCCTTTTTGATGAAGGCGTCGCTGAATCTCTCGCCGACCTCGTCCTCATGAAGAATGTAGTTCTCGAAGTGGACGAAACGCCGGGCCGATTGAATGGCCTCGAGCCAGACCGGATAGTTCTCTTTCGCGTCCTGGAGGAGACGCACATCGTTCCCCGGGATCAGGTGCGCTCCCGCGGTCCGCGAGAAGACCTGGTCGCCCAGAGTCTGGGCAACCTCCGAGCGGGGCACGGCCGCGCTCACGGGACCCCCGGGCATCTATTCCGGCCCTCCAAGAAGGAAACCCTGAGCGGAATCGCATCCCTCCGCTTTGAGGAAGGCCAACTGCTCTTCGGTTTCCACGCCTTCGGCGATGACTTCGAGGCCGAGATGATGAGCCATGGAGATGATGGCGGTGACGATTCCGCGCGCGCGGGTTTCGGCGGGCAGATCGGCCACGAACGATCGATCGATCTTGACCGCGTGGAGAGGAAGGCGCCGCAGGTTGCTGAGAGACGAATGCCCGGTTCCAAAATCGTCCATGAGCATACGGATGCCCCGCTTATGAAGGGCTTCGAGAATCACGTCGGCGCGTTCGAGATCCTGCATGGCCACGGTCTCGGTGATCTCGAACTCAAGTCGTGAAGCGTCGAGGCCGGAATCGACCAAGGCCCGATCGACGGTCTCCAGCAGGGCGGGGTCGTGAAACTGCCGCCCCGATAGATTGATGGAGACCCGCTCCCCACCCCCTCGCGCCATGGTGGCGGCGCAGGCGATCGAAATCACATGGCGGCCGATTTCAGAAATCAGGTTCGTCGCTTCCGCCACGGCGATGAACTCGGACGGCTCCACAATCCCACGATCCGGGTCGCGCCAGCGGATCAGTGCTTCCCGAGCTTCCACCCGCGAGGTCTTGAGCCGGACGATGGGTTGATACGCGAGAAAAAGTTCACCCGCGCTCAGCGCGCGGCGCAGTCGACCTTCGAGGTTCATGTGTTCGAGAAGTTGCGCGCTCATGGCCGCGGTGTAGAACTGGGTTCGATCGCGGCCGAGTTCCTTGGCGCGATACATCGCGAGGTCGGCATTCCTCAACAGTTGCTCGGCAGTTTCTCCGTCCTGAGGGAAGAGGCCGACCCCGATGCTGGCCGATACGGTCAGTTCGCGGGAGGCTATCTCCACGGGCACCTTGATTGCGGAATGGATCTTCTGGGCCAGGCGGAGGAGATCGTTGGGGTCGGTGAGGCCGTTGGCCAGGACGGTGAACTCGTCGCCGCCCAGCCGGGCCACTGTATCCTCGGTTCGCAGGGTTGCGCGCAGGCGCTGCGCGATGGCCCGGAGCAGGCCATCGCCGGCAGCGTGGCCGAGCGAGTCGTTGATCGCCTTGAAGTGGTCCAGGTCCACAAAGAGCACCGCCAGGGCCTCTTCGGTGCGCTGCGCCCGGGTGAGGGCGTGGTCGAGACGGTCGACGAAAAGCTGACGATTGGGCAGGCCGGTGAGCGCGTCGTGATACGCGAGATGTTCGATTTCGTGTTCGGCCTTTCGTCGTTCGGAGACGTCGAGGCCGGCCGCGAACACGAGATCGCTCCGGGGGTCGGGGGCGGCGTTCCACAGCGTCCATCGCACGGATCCATCGCGGTGTTTCAGACGGAGCTCGATGTCCGAAACACCCGTTTTCAAACGCGGCAGCACGTTTCTCTGGGCCCCTTCCAGATCCAGGTCGAGGTGCTCCCAGAGCTTCGTGCCCACGAACTCCTCTGGAGCGCGACCGAGAATGCGCTTCGACGAGGGGGATACCCACCGGATCGAGCCCTGAGCATCCAGTATGACGTGAAGGGTTTGGGAAACTTCGAAGAAGCGATCTCGCTCCTCGGTGAGTTTTTGACGCTCAGCCAGGCCGCGTTCGAGTTCCGCGGTGCGGGTCCGTACCTCCCTCTGGAGCATGGCCGACCATACGAACGCCGCCCCGCTCAGCAGAACGAGGGCGAAGACGATGAGGACGTACGCTCGCCACTGCTCGGCGAAGGGGATCGGGGACGGGGCGTTGCCCGGTTCCGATTGGGCCCAGATGCTTCCGCTCAGCGCCAGGGCCAACGCCAGGGCCAAGGCCAGGGGAAGCAACGGAAAGGCCATGCGCGACCGCGCGGCGTTCATGAACACCGAACCATCGGAGTTTCGCGTGAAGAAAGGACTCATCGATACGGTCCGCAGGCTGACTCTACTCGCCGGGGGTTCGCGATTTGCCGGTGCGCTCACTGACGGGCGATGGCGAAACGCACGCGGACCGGTGGGGGAGACGAGGAGACATCGGCGCAGACGAGGGTGTCGTTCCCAATCCGCCGCACGCTCTGCGGCACGGCCGTGTCGCCTCGGCCCAGGTCCTCGGCGAGGCTTCCGGTGGGGACCACCGAGCACACCTCGGCGATGGGCGTGTCCGCCTGCACGCCCAACTCGATGGTCCGAGCGGTGACCGTCTGGGCGACGACCAGCCGCACCGACGCGGCGCGCTGCGACACTTCGAATGGGAGCACCGATTGACCGGCGCGAATGACAATCCGGTAACCCGCGGGCGACCGGGAGATTCCCAGGAGGCCCTTGATCACCGCGTTGTAGATCGACGCCGCCGAAGCGGCATAGGCGGCGCTCCCCTTGGGCAAGCCATCCTGGCCGTACCACTCGTGTATGCCCGGTCCGGCGCGGAGGGTGCGGGAGAGGATCTGGTCGAGGTGAAGGCGGGCGAGTTCGGCGTGTCCTCGTTCGAACTCCGCTTCGACCAGGGTGGCGCCCCACCAATCCCACTGTCCTCCGTTCTGATACTCGAACGGTTCGCGCATGGCCGGATGCTGAAACGCGCCGGTGGAATAGGGAGGGATGAGGACCGTGGAGATGGTCGAGAAGTTGTGCGCGGACCGTAACCGTTCGGCGGTTTCGAAGATCGCGGCGGCCTGAACGTCGTCGGCGACCCCGAATAAAGCGGCGAGCGCGTTTCCGCCCAGCGCGAACCGGTCATCGTCATCAGTGAAACCCTTCGGAACGGGGTCGAGGGCGTGTCGAATTCGAAAGTAGCCTCGGTCTTTCATCCAGAACGAGGACCGGATCCGATCCTTGAGCGTCCGGGCGCGAGCCAAAAGCGCGTCCCGGTCCTGCTTCGGACCGTCGAGCGCGGCCAGGCAATCGAGGGCGGCGTAGACCATCACGTTCGTGTACAAGCCGAGCGTCCGTGGAGTCTTCGCCTCGAAGTAAATCGCCCGTTGATCGGGATACCCCGGGCTCACGTCGCCCCAATCGGCGGTGAGGCCACTCCAGACGAGACCGGTCTTCGCGTCCGTGCGATCGCGGATGAGGGCCGCCATCGCAGCGATCAGTTTCGAAACGCGCGCGTTTCGAGCGCCATCGTCCGGCGGGACTGCCGGGCCCAGAAGCCGCTCGGTTCGACAGTAAGCGAGGGCTGCGCCGGGCTCCTGATCCGACTCGTTGGTGTTCGTGTCAAAGGCGATGCCATCTTTGGCTCGCGCGCGCGGAGCCCATTCTTGGAAATGGCCGGCCGGGCCTTTGGCCACCCAGTCTCTCAATCGACCGCTCTTCTCGGCATTGGCCAGATGGAGGTCGAGCCAGGAGGTGAGGGTTTCCCTCGGGTAGTACGCGGCCGCGGCATCGACGATCCACGAGCCATCCCGCAGCCAGATCTGCGGGTAGGCCTCTCCCGCGCCGAATCCGCTCACCGTACCACTCGGCCCCTCGAAGGTCTGGTAGTTCTTCGCGAGGGTCTCGGGAACGCGCGCGAAGATCTGCCTGATCCGTTTGAGCGCAGGACTCTCCTCGACCGTCGATTTCCTCGCCGCCGGCTTGACGTTTGTGCAACCCGGGAGAAGGGGCGCCGCGGCCAGCGCCGTGACCGCAAGACGTAGGAGCAGGGATGCGCGGACGCCCGCCTCCGGGCGTTCCGTCGCTACCCGAAGAGGCAGGCTTCGTCTCATTCCATTTTTCCAGGGTTGTCGTGCGCGACCGGAGCATACCCGCCTCGCATATGATCCACCCGGCCCTCTGCGTTGTTCGTTTTTGGGGTCGGTGGACCGAGGAACCAATGTCGCTAACTCGGGGTCCAACAGTCGTCTTGCGGTGTGCATGCCTCCGCGTTGAGGAAGCCTAAAGCGAGCGCAGGACTCCACCCTTTGCACTCAGGTTCCGTGAGTGCCACCGACTCCTGACGGCAACGCGGAGGGCTTTTTCCTTGCCCTCCACGTTGCCGTCATTGCGAGTCGGCCGACGAATGGCTGACCGGCGAAGCAATCCCGTCCCACAACTACCAGGCCTGCGAGGCGCGCAGGCCTGAACCGTAGTTGTGATCGAGTCGCTAACCAGCCAGGGTTTCGACAACAGACGGCAGCTTGCTCACGATGAATCGCTCGAGTTGGACTTTCCGGCTGGCGTTGTCGATATCGATTCCGACCAGATTCCCAGCCTCGTCGTAGTCGAGCATCACGCCATCGGACACCTCACGACTCTCGACGCTCGTGGCCTCGGACAGATCGATGTACAGCGAGTCGGTCTCGGGGTGGTAGTTGACTTTCATGGCTTGAAGCCTCGATCAGGAAATGCATTATGAATCGTCCGCTTGTCTTCAAGGGTGACGACTCGCAGGACTCTGCCCCCGAACTCGGGGACTTCGGCCCAGAACCTAAATCGGTTGTGCTCCTGGGCCTCAAACCGAAGGGGTTGGTCAACGACTCGAATACACCATTCCTTCTTCAAGTATGGCCGCTTCCGAAGCACCTCGGTTTCGAAGTACTCCGTGAACCGGTACGCGGTCATGAGGCGAGCATAGTGCATGCCCGGACCGAGCGAGGGACCCCACACCGGCGTCTGACGGCAACGTGGAGGGCTTTTTCGCTCGCCGTCATTGCGAGGAGGCCGACGAATGGCAGACCGACGAAGCAATCCCGTTCCACAACTACCAGCCTGCGAGGTCGCAAGGCTTGGTAGTGGTGGCCCGCGGGGCCAGGCGCTGATGTGGGCTCGCGGCACCGTGGAGCGCGCAGCCTGGCCTCGGGCCACGCCTCATGCGTCGGCCCTGGAATACCGGAACGAGTGAATCGTGTGCCTCCTTTCTCGGCTCGATAATCGCGAACCCTACCGACGGAGTCCGGCGACTCGCGATTAACGCCCCGTCGCCAGCGACCCGCCTCAGCGCCCGGCCCCGCTCTGTCGTCACCTCAAACCGCAGACTCAGAAACCGAGTGAAACGGGGGACGTCGGCCCAGAACCGACCCCGACCCCGACCCCGAACGTCTCCCCTCGCGAAAGCGAGGGGAGTGGATTGAAACCGCCCGGGGCTTTGGGCGCGGAGACAACGGGGAGTGGATTGAAACACCGAGCAAGGCCTGGTCGGCGCGGCCACGGCGTTCAGGTTTCCCATAGCGAAAGCGAGGGGAGTGGATTGAAACGCCGCGTCGAAGAGCTGAACGGACAAGACCGTCGAGCGAAACGACAGCTGCGATCGTCCCGCTTACTCGGCCGGCGGCGAGTCGGGCAGCCAGAGGGGGCCGAGGTCGAGCTCGATCGCCTCGAATGGCTCGAGACGCGATTTCTCGTCTCCTTCGAACGTGTCCACGATCGAATAGAGGTCTCCGCTCAGCCGCAGCACGTCGATGGTTCGGCTGATTGGATCGACGAACCACAGGTGGGGCACTTTCTGTTCGGCGTAGACCCGGCGCTTTTTCTTGTGATCGAACGCCTGTGTGGACGGCGAGAGAATCTCGCAGACCCAGTCGGGTGTGACAGTGAATTGCCCTTGCGTCGGCGGAGTTGCCAAGCGGCTCTTGCGCCATCCCGCGAGGTCGGGGACGAGCACGTGAGGGCCCATGTGAACCTCAGGCTCGGGCAGAATCCACCAGCCCCCGGGACCACCGCCGCTCCCGAACTGGAGGGGGCCTGCGAGAAGGAAGTGGAGCGCACCCTCGGCCACGACGTGTCTGGGCGCAGTGCGCGGCATCGCGTACAGGTCGCCGTCAATCATCTGCCCTGTGACGTTCTCGGGCAGAGCGAGCAGGTCCGCGTAGGTCGCGCTCTTCTTGAGAGTGGCCGGGCTCATGAGCATCGAGAATACCGCAGACTCGCCTGACTCATGGAGACCATCATCGTCGACTCAGATGTGACTGCCGTGACAGAGACTCCTTCTCCTCCGCTCCGGCTCACCGCGCCAAAGCACGGGCGAGAGCACCTAAGGAGGAAATCTAGCGACCGCCTCGAGTCCTATACGCCCTTCATCAGACGGCTCAAGGTCTCGAGCCGCGCGGAACCGTTCGCCGGATTGTGATACCCGAGGGTCCGCTCTTCGGGCAGGAGATCCGCGGCGTCGCGCATCGGCTCGAAGGCGTGGCCCTCGTGCCACTCGTTGAATGAGTTGATGTAGATCGCGAAGAAGCCCCGGTTGAAGTTGGTGAGCCGCGGGTCATCCTGCACCGCCACCGCGGCCGCGAACGAAGCCGCGATGCGTTGTTGCGAGAGGGCCGAGGCTCGTTCGCGTTCGGTGGACCTGGACCAATCGATGGCGGCGTCCCCGGGCGCGAAAGCCCGGGGCGCGTAACAGGGATCGGTGGGCGCGGGCCGCGGTTCGATCTGGTCGTAGCCGGGATTCACGTTGAAGGAAAAGAGCAGCCCGGCGCGGGACGCGCCTTCGGCGAGGGGGGCGTAGGACTCGGGGGTGATGAAGTTGTCGTAGATACCGATGCCATCGAAGCCGGAAGCGGGGGTGCGCTGGAACTCGAGCGAATCAGCGAGGAGCGTGATGTGATCGAAATCGTGGCGGAGGTCCTCGCGAAGCCGGTCGATCTGCCCGCGCCAAACCTCGTCGGGAGTGTAGTCGTCGACCAGGCCGGTGCGCCCCTGGCAGTTCGTGCTCTCTCGCGGCAGGATGCAACGGAAGCCCTTGAAGATCGGTCCTTCCCCTCCACCCAGGTTCCGCAGAATGAGCAGGCAGTCGTAGCCGCGCTTCTCTCCGAATTCGCGCAGGAGGAAAACGATGTCGTCGTGGAAGTGCCGGGAACGATCGTCGGCGTAGGGCTCCATCGCGAAGGTGACTTTGATGTCGTGGTCCTTCATCACGTCCATGATGGTGTGCACGGCGCGATGCTCGAAGCTCTCACGCCCCCACCAGGACAGAGCGATGGCTCCGACCCCGGCCTCGGTGATCCATCGCGCGTGCTGTTCGAGCACCGCCGTGGATCGCACGTCGTACGGGCCGAGGTTCGGGACATAGGTCGCGGCCAGATCGAAAGGCGGCTTCCGGTCGAGATAGTCCCAGTGGTCGTAGGACGGAGGCCCGCCGTACCAGGGGTAATACTCGAAGATGAAGTGGCGGCGGAGATCCGGGAATCTCTGCGCGAGGGCCTGGTTGGATGATCCGCGGGCGAGTTTCGACTCTCGGGCCCAGGCGGGCCAGGGAGTCAGGCCGAGGGCGGCCGCGCCGGCCGCGCGCTTTAGAAACCTTCGCCGATTGATCGGTGACATGTCCAAGCCTTCGACTGGGATGCTAAGCGACTCGATCGCTGCAGGCTCATAGCGCTGGCCTGGCCTGGCGCGCCAGGATGTAGAGCATCCAGCCGAGTGGACGGGTTTCCTGCGACAGGCTCCGGTCGACAAAACTCCAGGCCGGCTCGATGCGTGCCTGATGCAGCCACACGAAATCGTCGGGTTGAAACCCCGGTCGCTCAAGCGGGACGAAGTGAACCACGAGGTTCAGGATGAGAAGGGCTACGAGCACGCGGCCGTCGAACGCCTTCTGGCCCTGGGTCACCGCGGCTACTTCGCGAAGTTCTTCTCGTACCAGACTACCGAACGATCCATCAGG
Organism: Vicinamibacteria bacterium; assembly: GCA_031362685.1. Lineage (GTDB taxonomy): Bacteria > Acidobacteriota > Vicinamibacteria > Fen-336 > JAGNNV01 > JAGNNV01. The sequence goes on from JANLSZ010000337.1 coordinate 52,466, forward strand.
TCGACCACATGCTTCGGCTCGCGCACGCCGTGGCCCTCGCGTGGGTAGCGAACCATGATGGCGTCGACGCCGACGTCACGCAGGGCAATGTAGAACTGCTCGGCCTCGGCGATGGGAACGTCGTTGTCGTTCTCGCCGTGCACCATCATGGTCGGCGTCTTGGCCTTGGCCACGTGCTTCAGGGCCGAGCGCTCCCACAAAACGTCCATCAGATTTCCCTGATGCGGGCGCATACCCCATTCCATTTCCTCGTACTGGTTGTAGTAGGTCATGTAGTTATAGGAAATGATGTTGGTGATAGCGGCGGAGGGAATGGCGGCCTTGAAGATCGAGGTCTGGGTGATGAGCCAGGCCGAAAGCTGGCCTCCATAGCTGTTTCCTTCAACTCCGAGGCGGCGGGGATCGATCCACGGATTCCGGCGCAGGGCCGCGGAGACACCATAGAGAACGTCCATGCCCTCCTGACCGTTTTGGTCGGCGAAGACGCCATCCGCGAATTTCTGGCCGTATCCGCTGGACCCTCGGTAGTTCACTTGGAGGGTGGCGTAGCCGCGACCGGCGTAGAACTGCGACTTGAAATTGAAGGCCGGGCCCTGCTGGCCGTGCGGGCCGCCGTGAATGATCACGATCATCGGATGCTTCGAGTCGGCCGTCTTGCCCGGAGGCAGGGTGAGGAACGCCTCGATGTCGAACTTGAAGTCGGCGGCCACAAACGTGAAGTTCTGCACCGGTGCGATGTCGA
>JANLSZ010000174.1:0-7721 GCA_031362685.1 Vicinamibacteria bacterium
CGGTCCCTGAGCTTGTCGAAGGGTCCCGCCGCTCTTCGGCCCGCTGCGCATCGACCGCGCCGCCCTTCGGTTCAAAGGAGGCCGAGCGAAAGGCGTCAGCGCCGATGAGCGAAAGCAGATCCTCCAAGACCTGCGCGTGACGGACGGCGGCGTCTACGACAACATGGGCCTGGAGCCCGTGTGGAAGAGCCACCGCGTGGTGCTGGTGTCAGACGCGGGCGGCCTGATGGACGCCGAGGCCGACAAGAGTCTCTTCTGGCGGATCCAGCGATATCAATCGATTCAGGACACGCAAGCGCGAGCCCTGCGCAAACGCTTCCTCATTTCGGGCTACACGCAAGGCACGATCAACGGCGCCTACTTCGGAGTGGCAAGTTCCCCGACCCACTATCCGGCCGCGCGAGATCCCGGCTACTCCAAGGAGTTCGCGATGGACGTCATCAGGAACATCCGCACCGACCTCGACGCCTTCAGCGAAGTGGAGCAGGCGGTGCTGATGAATCATGGGTATGCGCTGGTCGATGCCGCGGTTCGAACTCACGTGCCGGAGTTGGTCGCGACGGATGCGGCGTTCGCGGTGCCCTTCCCGGCGTTCTCGCTGCCAGTGATGCCGGAGGATGAGTTGAGGCGGAGATTGGCGGGGTCGGAGAAGAGAAAACTGACAGGAAGGGGCTAGCGCTGGCGCCGAAGCCGACTCTTGAGCCGGGAGATTGTCAACGGGCGTTTCGACCTGTGGATCATGGCGTGGCAGTTCGGGCAGATCGGCACGAGGTCGGTCTGCGGATTGACCCGATCGGCCTTCCCCGCTGCAGAGAGCGGCCTTAGGTGATGCACGTGAATGAAGCCTCTCCCAATCCGGCCGTACCGCTCCTCGAACGACAGGCCACACGCGGTACAGCGGGTGCCGTGCTGCGCGATGCAGGCTTTTCGGGCTCTCGGATCGCGTTCGTAGGCATTCACCCGGATCTGGCGCTTGGCGCCTTCGGCGTATGTGCGACCCATCTCCAACTCATCCGGATAAAGCCGCTCTCGCTCCCTCCTCACCTTCGCCGCTTCTCTGACAAATCCCTTCAGTCGCCTTCGAGCTTCATCACGTTCCTCTTGGGTGAAGAGGTTCTTGAACCGAGGACGAAGCACAAGCCACTCCAGAGTCAGCCGATGCTTCCCAGCCTCCAAAAGCCGGTCCAGCCCCGCACGTTGGGCGCTGGTGCGGGGCTTGAGCATCCGCTGGGCGGTCGCCAACCCGCCCTTGCCGCGGACGGCTTGCAGGAACCGAGACCCGCGATATCCCGCTTCCTTGATTGCGCGGTGGTACCCGGCGATCATCGCCTCCTCGAGATCCTTCTTTAGGCGGGCGGTCGCGCCTCCATCTGCCCTGGCCGGGCTCCTCCTAGCCACGCGCGCCCCTCGCACGTGTCACCGCCTGCGCGAGTTGGCCGTACGACACCGGCGCGCCGACGAGTTTCAGCAGCGTCGCCATCGTGATGGAGTGCTGGCTTCGCTTGCGCTCGTTCAGGAATAGGGTGCTGACAGCCCAGAAGCGCCATTGGTCCAGATCAAGCGGGTCGATCGTGCTCTTGTCTTCATGGGCCAAGAGGGCGAACACGTAGACGTCCGCGTGTCGTCGCGCCTCTTTGTCCTGCACGTTCGTGTTCGCGTCCCATCCGCGCTTGCTCTGAACGCTGAAGGAAATCTTGGACGGCTCCCTCTGCGCCCAGGGTTGAATGTATGCAGCGGATTTCACTTCGACGTTGAGCCCGTCCTGGGCGACCAGATCGCATTTGTCCCAAGCCATTCGCACGCAATCTGTCCGAAGCCCGAGAGCCTTCGCGACGATGAACTCGGCAAGAACGCCCCGCGTCGCGTTCGAAACGAGGTCGGACATGCTCCAAGACCAGAACTCCACGAGCGAGAAACCAGTTGCAGTCCCACCCTCGTGGAACGGCTCCCCGCCGGTCTTCACAGAAGGGTTCAATCGATCGAGTCTTGAGACGCCCATCCGATCGGAGGATATCTCTCTAGAGGGCCTCCATCAGGCTGACGTCGTAGGCGACTCCTTGGTGGAGTCCAACGACGCCTCGGACTCCCGCGCTGCGAGCGGCCCAAAGAGGTGATAGTCGATGCTCACGGGCACGCCGAAGGCGGTACCCGCCTCAAGGGTCCCTTTGGTCGTGATGAGACGGAATTCTTCAAAGGCCTTGGAGACTGCTTCGGTAGCGTCTTCGCGGACACGCTCAATCCCTCGGTTTGCAGCGCGTTCGATGCCGGCTCGATACTTCACGACGCCATCCAGCCTCTCGCCGCAGTGCGCTCTGGGGTGGGTGACGAGAAGCAGGGCATAGATCTCTGCCCCGCTTGCCTCCGGTCTCAGGGACTTGTCGCGGTCCTTGAGCACCTGTCGATGGAAGTTGCGCAGGCCCACGGCACTATCGATCGCGTCAAACGAGTACATCGCCTTCACTTCGAGCAGAAGCGTGGGCACGCCGCCGCTCAAGACGGCGAGGTCGGTTCGATGCCATTCGCGGGCGACCAGGCTGGTGGCGTCCCCGAGGCGCGTGTGCAATCGGAATGCCAGCCGATCCCTTATCGGAAACTCGACCTTGGAGGTCAGGGCCAGGTAGGCAAGCTCGCCGGGGACGAAGCTGCTCCAAAGCGCCTTCAACTCCTCTTTGAGAACGTCGCCGATCCTCATTCCTTGCCCCCCGAGTCAGGATATCCGAGATGGTCGCCCTCGCCAGCCACGGCTGAGGGGCCTGGGCTTCCGCGAGGCGCCGGATTGAGGTGCCTCCCTTCCCTCCCATCATTTGTGAAGAGTCGTGAGAGGCCGGGACCTATTAGGGCGTTCGCGATGCATACACTTTCGTCATGGGCCACCACTACGTTCCCCGCGACTATCTGCGGGCTTTTTGTTCACCTTCCGCCCCGGGATCCGTCTGGCTATATGCCAAGGGGAGGGCCACGCCAGCACTGGCCCCCGTCAAGACTGCCGCCCAATCCAAGAACTACTACTCGGCCGAAGAAGAGAAGCTATTGGCGGGCGACATCGAAGGGCCAGCAAACATGGTGCTGCCCCGCCTCCGGGCAGGCCTGGCGATCACGGCGACTGAGCGGGAGGCCGTCGTCCGGTACCTCGGGGCCATGATGAAGCGCGTGCCCTACCGTCGGAGAAAGTCACTCGCGCAGATACCCGAGGTGATTCAGAGCGTGACGGAGGAGTACAAGCAGCAGGCGAGGGAGCTTGGAAAGCAGCCTGGCGCAGAGGCCGTGGCGCAGCATTTCATCGACAAGGTTGAGGATCTGAGGATTCGGTACTTGGCTCAGCCGCCTCCTGACCTCGTTTCGCAAGCCCTGGCTCCGGGGGTCAGCGAGCGCGTCCTCGACCTGATCCGCAGGATGAGTTGGCGGCTGATCGAGGCCCGCGGCCCGCGCTTCTTCATGACCACCGACAACCCTATGTTCTTCTTCGAGGGCTATGGGCTCGGGAGCCCGCAATCGGAGTTCGTCTTTCCGTTGTCGCCTCTTCGCGCCATCCACGGTTCCTGGCAGCCTCCCTCGAAAGGCAAAGAGCTAGTCATCGTCAACGAAGACGCGGTGAACGAAATCAACCACCGAATCGCTACAACGACCGAGCGCCTGGCCTTCTACCCCGAGTCCGTCAGTTGGATATTCCCGTTGCTCGAACGAACGGATCAGACCGCCCTGTCTCGGATTAGCTGGGAGTAGCGACCATTCCTCCGCTCCAGCAAAGCCTCTTTTCGTTTCGACCCCTCAGGTACCCAGCCTCGGCTAGCATCCACCCAGAGATGATCGAAACCGCGGTGGGAAGTGTCGGCGCCAGGGGGCTTGATTCGCGTTCCCGCCTAAGCGTCATTGTGGGCGACGCTTTCGATGCTATTCCACGCCTCTCCCCAAACTCGATCGACTTGGTCCTCACGAGTCCTCCGTACTGGGGCCATCGAACCTACGACCAGCAGCACAACTGGGACATTCTGAAGGAGTGGATCGCGGCAGGCGGCTCAGCGCACCAACACCCCGGATACAACTGGTATCGAAAGCACGGAGGCATCCTGGGATTGGAACCTCTCCCCGAATGGTACGCCGCGAACCTGAGCGAGATCCTGGACCTAGCCAAGGGATGCCTGAAGCCTGGCGGATCGATGTGGATCAACGTCGGCGACACCTATTTCGCCCGGTGGTCCAGCATCCGAGACGCCGGGCGACAAGGACTCGGAGGCGGAACACGTCAACGACGAAAGACTCCGATGGGCGGCTTTCGGCAAGAGAAGCAGCTGTTGCTGGTGCCGGCACGCTTTGCGATAGCAATGCAGGAGCGCCGCTGGATCCTGCGCAATGATCTCATCTGGTCCAAGCCGAACGCTGTGCCACGCCCCGAAGCCGATCGCCTGAAGTTGGCCCACGAACACTTCTTCCACTTCGTGAAGCGACCGGTGACGGGTCGGGCAAAGTACTACTACGATCGAACCAAGGTGGAACGAGGCGGAGCTGATGTCGTGTCCTGTGCCGTCAGGCCCGGCGAGAAGGGGCACACAGCCACTTTTCCGGAGGAGTTGATCCGACCTCGCATCTTGAGTTCATGTCCCCCGAGAGGCGAGCTTCTAGACCCGTTCTGCGGCACGGGTCGAGCGCTCGCCGTGGCCCTTGAGACAGGCAGGAGCGCCACAGGTTTCGACGTGTCGCCAACCTACGTTGCCATGGCGCGCGAGCTGATTCGTCAAAGGAGAGCGAGTTGACGAAGGTCTCCAAGAAGCGTGCCGGTAGTCTTGTAAGTGAATGGTACGGCCATCGCGTCTACCCACGGGTGGCGGCGGGCAAACAGGCGCTGAAGGACCAAATGGCACGGCGGTGCCCATTTCTATCGGCCGCCATGGAGACCGAGAAGGCCTGCATCAAACCCCCGGCCTCGTCAGGTATATGCACGATTAGTAGCCCGAGCAATGGTGAGCAGCAAGACTGGCTTGTCTGCCCGTACCGGGTGCTCGGCTCTCCCATCGTCCACGAGGCCGTCACCCGCCTCTTCGAAATCGAGGGCTCTTTCAAGCTGTTCACCGGCCCCGATTTGGTTCACGAGCGTACGCGCCGCGCTGTTCACGACGCACTGGCCGAAAAGCAGCGAGTGTTCGTCTACGTTCAGGACAAGTTGGGCGGTGAGATCTCCCTGTCGGCGACGGAACGCTCGCCAGAAATGTCTTTTGACACGACATTCGTGGAGATTCTCAGGTCTGGCGAGGCATATACCTTGGGCAAGTACGGGATTCTTGAGGTTCAGACGATGGACTTTCACGGCTCATACAAGCGAGTCGTCCAGAACCTGGAGGACTCGCTCCGTCTGCATCGCACGAAGTTCCACAAGACCCTAGCGGACAACCAAGGCTGGCTTTCTGACCGCATGGAGGGGCCGAACATCGCGAACGTGTTCAAGCGGACCTTCTATCAAGTGCTTCTCAAGTTCCGGCTCGCCGGACATCAGAACTGTGCTGGCTGTGTGCTCGCCCTCCCGAAGTCTGTTTGGGATAGCTGGCAGCGGCACCTCGGCAAGCCGGAACCGGTCACTGTAGGCCCCGGCGTATCAACCCTCCTGGCCCCTGGCCTTCCGCGCCCGAACGGCCGATCCTGGATTCACGTTTTCGACCTCGACCAAGACGCCACGGATCCCGCAGACTCCGTCAAGTCTGTCGAGATCATTCTCGCGGATGCAGACACTATTGCCCACCACGCGCTGAGGGTTGCCCCTGAGGCGGCGCTCAGCGACGGCGGATCGGCGGATCGGATCCTCACCCGAATTGCCATTCGGCTCAATTCCTGGTGGCCGGCGCTCACCGCGGTCGAATAGCGGCGGGCTGGCCTTGCACGACGGACGGAGATAGCGACTCCTTGGCCCGGACTCAACGTGGTCCGACGAGATGCTGAATCTCTCTCCGTATGTCTTCGCCCGCGGCTCGAACGCCCTTGGAGATATCGAGGTAAACGACGCCCACTATGTCCGAAGGCAATTCGAGGGCTCCCTGATGTAGCAGAATCACTCGGCCCGCTCGGCGAGAGAGAAGGCCCAGAAAATAGCCCATCTCGAAGATGACGTTCTGTCGCGCTCGCCGCTTGGAGTCATCTGTCGCGTCAGCAGCAGCAACGGTGTCGTCTCCGGTCAGGAGAACAAACACCAGATTCGCCTCTGCGGCGTGCTCTTCGAACTTCTCCATGATCGTCCGACCGAGGCTCGGCTGCTCGTGGAGAATGACTGGCTCATCAAGGCCCAGTGTGTTCTGAAGATAGTTCTTCAGTTCCCATTTGTCCTTCTCCGCATGCCCATGAACGATGAAAGATCGCAGAGTCTTCTGAGTCATAGATAGTCCTTGCGGTTGAGGCTCATTGCCTATGTTCCTCTTGTTCCACTCTCCACCCATTCCGGGAAGCCACCGGACGATGGAATCGCGTCCGGCCCCCGGGGCGATCGCTTCGAATATGAACTGCCGTGCACTTACGTCGACCGCGACGACGCGGACACCCTCGCGCTCCTCCGCCGCTGCGAGAACGACGTCGTGAAGTCGTTCGCCCTCGACCTCGCCCTCGAAATGGGCCGCGTAGACGGGCACGATGATCTCACCGGCAACCTCGCGGAACACAGAGCGGTAGATGAGGCTCGCTCCAAAATCTCCCAAAGATGGCGCCAACAGGCTTGTGTCATCCACCGGCCCGTGAAGTCGGCGCGCGGCGATCTCACTCCAAACGATGTTGAGTAGTTCCTCTGCCGTCGGGCAAACCGCGACCGTTGATGGGGCCTCGACCACCAGCGTCTGCCCATCTGTCCCTATCTCAATGCGCGCCAAGCCCATTCGACTGCCATCCCACCGCAGGGAGTACATGTGCCCGTCGAAGGTCCCTATCGCTTGTTGGAAAACTTGTTGGGCGTCGGGACAGCCCGGGACTCGTCCCAGGCCAGCGGGAGCGATAAACGTTGCGATCCACCCGACGAGCTTCTAGTCAGGTTGTTGCGCTGGATCCAGCACTTGACTGGAAAGCCGAGCCAGGCCCCCGAACACCGTCCGAACGAGCGGTTCACTCCCCCAGTTCCGCAGTAGGCCGAAGAAGGGGTCAAGTAACCTGTCCGAGACGCCCAGCATCATGGCCCCTGCTTCTCTCTGGCCCATCGCAGCGGCCAGAATGGCATCCTTCAGCAACATGGCAAACGCACCCGTCGAAATGCCGCCGGAGCATAGAATTGTCATGAGCATCTGGGCGATTGCGGGAGCGTATGGCAGGGCGTCTCCTGACAGAAGGGCTGTTGGGTCCTTTCTGAAGAAGGCTCGCCCGAGCAGCGTGCAGCACTCGCGGACGCGGGCGTGGTGAAACTCTTCGCCGGCGCCTCGGTAGGCATTCGGGTTCCACTCTTCGAACGATTGAGCCAGCGCCACCATACGCCTGCGATCTTACCCGCGCCATTGTTGGTCCGCTGCCGCAAACCGGGGCCGCGGCGGTCGGCTCGGGCCGTTTCGCCCGGATCCAAACGAAGCGTTCCGGACACCGATAGTTGCCGGCATCACGGCCGAGTACGCCCACGAGTACGAGTACGCAGGCCGATAGTGGCTCGACGGGGTTGCTTCGGCCCGATACCAACGAAATGGGGCCTCGCAACGAAAAAAGGGCGCACCCTAAGGTGCGCCCTTGTGTCCGGCCGGCGGACTCTTACGAGTCCGCCCCGTACGTCC
>JANLSZ010000195.1:0-5184 GCA_031362685.1 Vicinamibacteria bacterium
GCTCCCTCTTCAGGCGCTCGGTAACTAGGAGGAGTGCTCACGGAGCCAAGGCTACGGGGGAGACGAAGCAGCGTAGCCGGGCGACGATAGCGTGGGGCTGACCCGCGGGGCGGCCCAGCCTGCTCGGTCGGGCGGGGTCGAAGTGACGAAGCACTATCCGGGGTGCGAACGGCGAGCACGCAGGGGTGCGACTTGGGCTCCGGGCGCCCGGCGGGGGCGCCCAGGCGAACCGCGCCGGGCTGGACTTGACGGGCAAACCCCGCTTGTTTCACTTACAATCAGGGCGCGTTGTCGTCCCAGCGGAAGCCGGTGATGGAGCTGCCGCGCAGGACGGCCGCGGTGTCGTCGGGGATCGCGCGCTTCAGCACTTCGCGGAACTCCTCGAGTTTGCGCTCGTCGCCGCCGAAGGCGAGGCGGACGAGGGTGGCGTGCATCTCGGCCTCGCTCAGGCCGGCCCGCACCGGAGACGGTGTATCGTCCATCCCCGACAGCGTATCAATTACGAGGCCAACCGATGATCTTCCTGCTCCTGATGGCCGCTTGGGCGAACGGGCCGGTCGAGCTCTCGGCACGTCCGCAGCCCGTGCTGATCGAGGAGAGCGCGACCGCGCGCTCGCTCAACTTCGACCTCCTCATCCGCAACGGGTCGGAAGTCCCGCTCGACGTCGACGAGATCAAGCTGTCCGTCTACGACCGCGGGGGGGCGCTCGTCCTCCGGCGGCTTCTGGACGGCAACGGAACGCGCCCGAGCATCCGCACGATCGACGCCGGCACCATCCCGGCCGGGGCCACCGCGCTGGTGTTCAATCCCTTCCATCGGTTCGACCGCGACGTGGACCTCGCGCGCCTCGTCTACGACGTGAAGCTGAGCGGCAAGGACGGCGCGCCCGCGTACGAGGGGCAGCTGGTGGTGGAGCCGCGGCCGTACGTGACGAAGACCGCGCTCGTCCTGCCCCTCCGCGGGCGCCTGATCGTCTACGACGGCCACGACTTCTATGCCCATCACCGGCGCTGGGACTACACGATTCCCGGCCTGCAGGCCATGGGCTTCCGCACCAACTTCATGCGCTACAGCTACGACCTCGTGCCGGTGGATGCGCGGGGCGAGATGTCGAGCGGCGATCCCGCGAAGAACGAGAGCTGGCCGGGATTCGGACGCGCGATCCGGGCCGCGGGCGCGGGCCGAGTCGCGGCGGTGGTGGACGCGAACCCGGACGACCGGCAGTTCGACCCCGCAACACTGGCCGGCGACCGCATGAAGATCTGGGGCAACTACGTGGTCATCGACCACGGCAACGGCGAGTTCAGCCTCTACGGCCACATCCGGAAGGGCAGCAGCACGGTGAAGGTGGGCCAGCGCGTGAAGCAGGGTGATCCCATCGCCGCCGTCGGCGCGTCGGGCAGCTCGATGTTCCCGCACCTTCATTTCGAGCTGCAGACCGGGATCGACACCGAGTCCGAGGGGCTGCCCTCGACGTTCGCCGGCTTCGATCGCGTCCTGGGCGCGCGGCGCGTGCCCGTGAAGTCGGGCGGCATCGAGACCGGGGAGATCGTCGAGGCCCGTTGAGGGCCGGGCTGGGGGCTACCGTCCGTCGGCGGGAGGTTCCGCGTCCGTCGTCTCCGCGAGCCAGCGCCGCAAGGCGGTCGCATCCTGGGGGAGGTCTTCGGGCCACAACCGGACGCCATCTCCGGGCGCCCGGCGGGGGCGCCCAGGCGAACCGCGCCGGGCTGGACTTGACGGGCAAACCCCGCTTGTTTCACTTACAATCTTACCGAAGGTCGAGTTGCCGACGGCGTTCTTGAAGTTCGAGAACGTCGACAGGATCGTTGCCAAGCCCGGCAATTTCATCGACGGCCAGCGATCGATCAGCGAGATTCGCGATGCGGTCTCGGCTGAGTTCTCGCCGATCGCGTTGCCGTTGGTCGTTGAGTATTTCGAGCGGCTGGTGAAGGCGGGCGCAATTTCGATTCGATAATTCCTGGAGATGACGATGCGAATTCTGGTGACAGCGATTGTGGCCCTGTTCGTAGGCTCGGGCTCCTCGGCTCAACAGGCGAAGCCGATCGTCTACGTTTTGTCGACCGGCGGCACGATTGCAGGATCGGGATCGTCGGCGACCGACCTCTCGAACTACCAGCCCGGCACGATTCCTGGCGAACAGCTGGTCAAGGCAGTGCCGCAAATCAGCCAGATCGCCGACGTCCGCGTCGAGCAGGTGGTCAACGTCAACAGCTCCGACATCACGATCGAGAACTGAAGGCGATCCCGAGAGCAACCTCGCCTCCTCCGCGGTCTCGGGCCAATCGCCCCCTGCCGGACCGCAATGGTCGACTGGCCTTCGGCCGCTCAGGTTCCATACACTCGCCTACGACAAGCCGCTCTGCGCATCCCTCGATGGGTTCACGCTGCACGCGGCGGCCCGCGCGGGCGGGCTCGACGCCGAGGGCCGCGAGGCATTGCTGCGCTACGTCCTGCGTGGCCCGAGGCCAGGCTGCGCGCTGCTCCGATTGCGCAGGAGCGAGTGGAACCACGCCCCGACGGCCTTGTGCGCATCACCCTAAAGAAGGCTTACAGGGATGGGACGGTCGCGGTCGACAGGTCGCGGTCGACAGGTCGACATGGACCCCCTTTCCCTCCTGTGCCGGCTCGCAACCAGCGTGCCTCCACCACGCTTCCACAGGACGCCCCCCGCCGCTCCGCGGCCGCGCGAATGGGTTGGCAAACCGCGCTCGTTTCGCTTACGCTCACCGCGCTTGTTTCACCTACGCTCCCCACACCCCTACTGACCACGGATCTATGCCGGTAGCAGCGGCATCCTCCAAAATACCGGATGACGCCGTGGGCGCTTGCCTTTTGAGGTCGACGAGCGGGTTCGCTGCAACCATTTTGACTTTCGGCGTCCTTTTCCCGCGATGCTTTCCAATAACGGTTTTCTGCCCGTCTGACGCGTGGCGGGCTTCGGCGGCGCGGAGGACTCGACCATCGTCGCGGACCTGCTCCAGAAGGTCAATTTCAGCGCCCCTCTCGGGTCTATGCGATCCAGGGAAAAATCGACTCTTCTCCTTCTGGGTGGGTCGGCAGTTTTCGGGACCTCCCCGTCGCCACGATTGCCGTCACGCAGCGGATCGCCACCCAGTATCTCGACCTTACCGCACTGAGCCTCGGTAACTGGGGAAAGCGGTCCCTAAAGGTCCAAGGGACGAAACGGTTCCATATGACCATGGGACATACACCGGACTTCGCGCTCGGTGAGATCGATTCCGATCTGCTGCTGGCCGGCCATACCCATGGCGGCCAAGTGCAGCTCCCGTTCTTCGCGCCGGTAATGACTCTGTCCGATGTGCCGAGGAAGCGGTGTTCAAGCGCCGAGTTCGAGGACGGCCAGGAGGCGCTCGAAGAGCTTGATGTGGACAGGCAGACGCGACAACACCGCGGCCGCCGTCGCTTCGTGGTAGGTATGGCTGGTCAGATTTCGGTCTTCGATGAGGGTCAGATAGTGAGGGTCATCCTCGATCCAGCCAAGCCTCCTCGCCTCCTGAAGGGCGCGACGGGGAGAAGGCGCATCCACTCCTTCCTCCGATAGAGCGGCGGCGACGGCTTTCCAAGCGAGCTCGAAAGTAAACTCGAACCGTTGGATGCAGCCGTCCTGTTCCAGCGAAGTGCGCGCTCCCAAACTCGCCTCCCGGAGCCGCTCCAGAGCCCTCGCGAACTGGTCGCGCCTGAGCTTCAGGAGGGGCACGACCGTCACGGTGTGGCGAGCTCTACGGCGCCGCTGAGGGCCTCGGTCTTGAAGGCTGGGGGAACGGCTTCGAGATCCACGATCTCGATAGTGTGAAGGGTGGGATACGACTCCAACCGGTCCCTCAACTCTTGCATCACCGAGGAAGGCAAGGGGCGAGGGCCCAAGACGCCCAGATCCCAGTCCGAACCAGGCCGGGCGGCCCCGAGCGCCCTGGAGCCAAAGAGCACCACCGTGTGTCCCGAGGGAAGAAGAGGGCACAATATCCGCCCCAACTCCTGCGTTCTGGGTTCTGTGCTCACAGGCTCGTTCACACGCGCCACTCTAGCACCGCACGGCGACACCCTTCCTCCGCGATCGAGGGTCGTCCTCTATCCAGCCAAGCCTCCTCGCCTCCTGAAGGGCGCGACGCGTAGCTCTTAGATCTAGTCCGGCAAGGCGGCGAGAGCGCGGACCTTTTCGCGTTCTTCCGGAGTGAAGGTCGGATCGGTGAGGATCTTGTCCAGGTTCGGGGCGGAGAGCGAGGCCGCCGCACCCACCAGGTCCTTCATGACGTCCTCGATCTGGCCGACCACGTAGCCTCTGAAGAGGCCCAGCCGCATGATGGCATTCACCATGGCGTTGACCGGAGCGGTGCGAATCCTGACGTCGTAGGCAATGCCCTCGGGGTTTTTCGCACTCGGACGGATCCGCACGTCAAGATATGAGGAGCCGTGAAGCTTCCAGGGGCCAAACTTGGAGCTGCCCCAGCCGTAATACGTGCGGCGCTTCTGCGGAACGTCTAGGAAGAGAAGTTCCGCATCACCAGTCAGCTTGTCTTCACGTTGGGCGTGAAAGCGTTTCGCGGTGGGGTCGACGTACCGAATGACGTACATCGTCTTCGAGAACCGGCTCGCCAGTCGGGCGGCCAGGGGGAGATCCTGGGCGAGGTAGTCGAACTTCGCCTCGCTGATCGGCGCCTCTCCGGCGATGTCGTAGACCACACGGTACCGACCGCCGAGAAAGGGATAGACGAACGCGCCCATGCCACTCTCCGGCGAGACGCCATGGGCCAGGAGATCCCGCGGCTCCGAACAACGCTGCGCGTCGTAGACCACACCCTCTACGGGTCGCGACTGATCGGCGGTGCAGGTCGAGACCACGACATCGAGGCCGCAGGCCTTGACCAGGGCGCAGGCGGGTTTCGGCGGATCCGCCGCTCGCACGGCCGAGGGCACGGGAAGGAGGAGAAGAAGCACGCGGAGGGCGCGCACGGACTAGGCGAACTTCTCGCAGATGGCCGCGGCCAGCCGGTTCACTAGTTTCCTGCCTCGCAAGTACGCGTCACATGGGAGGACCGATGCATCCCGGATCGCTGCGTTGCTCGTGGCCCAAGGCCAGGCTTTCGCTTCCCCAAGGGGAAGCTTCGCGCTCGTTGCCTATGCTGGATATGCGGCCTCCTCGG